>NZ_CP076060.1:0-301818 GCF_018729255.1 Cupriavidus sp. EM10 | reverse complement strand
AGCTCGTCCTGCGCCTCAAGTTCGGCGCCCAGCTGCCCGCCGCCGGATGGATCGCGGCGCGCCTGGCCACGGTTGCGCGCGACGATCGTCCCGACTTGCTGGTGCCGATCCCGCTATCGCCGACTCGCCTGGCAGAACGCGGATTCAACCAGGCGTGGGAAATCGCCCGGCCGCTGGCGCGTCACCTGGGCATCGGCGCCTCGGCGACATGCCTGTCGCGCCATCGCGACACACCCAGCCAGCGCACGCTGGACCTGGCCGCGCGCATGGCCAATCTGCGACAGGCGTTCGCGGTCAGCCCCGACGCGGCGCTGGACGGGCTGCACATCGGCCTGGTCGACGATGTGATGACCACCGGCGCCACGTTGCGCGAAGCTGCCCGCGTGCTGAAAGCGCACGGCGCGGCGCGGGTCACCGCGCTGGTGGCCCTGCGTACACCGTGACACGACGGGGCGCTCGCGGTAAGCTGCGCTCCGGTTTTTTGCTGCCATCCCATGTTCAACGTCGTCCTTGTCGAACCCGAAATCCCGCCGAACACCGGCAATGTGATCCGCCTGTGCGCCAATACGGGCGCGCAGCTGCATCTGGTCAAACCGTTGGGATTTCCGCTGGAAGATGCCCGCATGCGGCGCGCGGGGCTCGACTATCACGAATACGCGACGATGCGCGTCCACGACAGCTGGGACGCCTTGATGGCAGCCGAGCAGCCCGACCCATCCCGCATGTTCGCCCTGACCACGCATGGATCCACGCCATTCGGCCAGGTCAGCTTCCAGCCGGGCGACTGGTTCGTGTTCGGCTCCGAGACACGCGGCCTGGCCCCCGAGCGCCGCGAATGGTTTCCGGCCGCGCAGCGCATCCGCCTGCCAATGCGGCCCAACAATCGCAGTCTCAACCTGTCGAATACGGTCGCCGTGGTCGTGTTCGAAGCCTGGCGCCAGAACGGCTTCGCGGGCGGCGCCTGAGCCTGCGCTCAGTCTTCCGGCTGCACGTTGGCGGCGCGGATCACCTTGTCCCAGCGCGCCTTCTCGCTCACCATCGTCTGCCGCAGCGATGCCGGGGCCGTCCCGGCCGGCACGAAATACTGCGCGCGCATCTTGTCGCGCACGTCGTCGCTGCCGATGATCTTCACCAGTTCGCGATAAAGCCGGTCCACGATCGGCGCCGGCGTGCCGGCAGGCGCCAGGATGGCCTGCCACGAGATCGCCTCGAAGCCGGGATAGCCGGACTCCGCCACCGTCGGCACCGAAGGCAGCACGCCCGTGCGGCCCGACGACGTCACGGCCAGCAGCCGCATCTTGCCCGCCGTGACCAGCGGCATGGCGATGGCCGGCACCATGAAACCGGCCTGCACCTGCCCGCCGACGATCGCCGTCGTAATTTGCGGAAACCCGGCATAGGGCACGTGCTGCAGGTCGATGCCGGCCATGGCCTTGAGCTGTTCCATCGCCAGGTGCGCCGCGCTGCCATTGCCCACCGATCCATAGTTCAGCACGCCCGGCCTGGACTTGGCCAGTGCCACGAATTCGCGCAGGTTGTGCACCGGCAGCCGGGCATCGACCACCAGCACGTTGGGCGACGTGGCCACCAGCGTCACCGGCGCCAGTTGCTTCATCGGGTCGTAGCTCAAATGGCGATACAACGATGGCGCGGTCACCAGCGGGCCGTTGATCGTAAACAGCAGCGTGTAGCCATCGGGCGCGGCCTTGGCCACCAGCCCCGTGCCGATATTGCCGCCCGCGCCGGGCCGGTTTTCCACCACCACAGCCTGGCCCAGTGCCGCCGCCAGTTTTTCGGTGACGATGCGCGCGATCAGGTCCGGCGACGAACCGGCCGGAAATGGCACGATCATGCGGATGGGCTTGGCGGGCCAGGTGTCGGCCCGACCAACCATCGGTAAGGCAGTTGCCGCGAAAGCGACAAGGGTATGAAGCGCGTGGCGGCGATTAACCATGGTGTTTGACGTTGAGACGCTCGCCCTCACCCCCAGCCCCTCTCCCGCCCCGGCGGGAGAGGGGAGCATGCTGACGGAGTTTGACGATCCGGTGGTGTTCTCCCCTCTCCCGCGTGCGGGAGAGGGGCGGGGGAGAGGGCAGGCCGTTCAATCACTCAATGCGCTATTCATCCCGCGCATCACGCCGCAACAACCTGTCCACCGCATCGGCCGCCGGCAACCCTTCGAACAGCACCGCGCACACGGCCCGCGTGATCGGCATCTCGACGCCCTTGCGTGCCGCCAACGCCGCCACCGCCTGCGCGCAGCGCACGCCTTCGGCCACGTGTCCCAGGTCATGCAGGATCTGGTCGAGCGTCTTGCCGCTGGCCAGTTGCTGGCCGACCTTGCGATTGCGCGACAGGTCGCCCGTGGCGGTCAGGATCAGGTCGCCCATGCCCGCGAGGCCCATGAACGTCTCCATGCGGCCCCCCAGCGCCAGCCCCAGCCGCGTCATTTCGGCCAGGCCGCGCGTCACCAGCGCGGCGCGCGCATTCAGGCCCAGGCCCAGCGCATCACTGGCACCCGTGGCGATGGCCAGCACGTTCTTGACCGCCCCGCCAACCTCCACGCCGATCAGGTCGTCGCTGCCATAGATTCGCATCGCGTGATGATGGAATGCCGCCTGGGCCAGATCGGTCAGCGCGTGCGAGGAGCCCGCCACCGTCAACGCACACGGCAGTCCCTGCGCCACTTCCCTGGCAAAGCTCGGCCCGGTCAGCACGCCGTACTCGATCTCGCCCGGCTGCACGCCCAGCGCATCGATTTCCTCGCGCACCATCTGGTGCGGCAGCGCGTGGGTATCGGCCTCGAAGCCCTTGCACAGCCACAGCATGGCCAGCGGGCCCTTGCGCCGCGCCGCCAGCCGTCGCGTCATCTCGCGCAGGCCCGCTACCGGCGTGGCCACGACCAGCAGGCCCTGCGCATCGGCCAGCGCATGGTCGACGGCACGGTCGAAATCGGGCTCGCAGGCCAGCCGGGGCGACAGCGTCACGCCGGACAGATAGGCCGCGTTGGTACCCGTGGCGGCGATGGCAGCCAGCTGGTCGGCATCGCGCCCCCAGAGCACCACGTCGTGGCGGGGGTCGGCAGCAGCGTGGCTGGCCAGTGCGGTGCCCCAAGCACCGGCGCCCAGGATGGTCAGTTTCATGGCAGGTCGGGAATCGGGCCGCGCGGCATGCGCAGCCATTCAGACAGTATGGATGGCCCGGACCGGGGCCATCAGAAAACGCAAACGGGGCCGAAGCCCCGTTTTTCAGCTAATCCGGCCTAAGCCCGGATCAGTGGCGAGCCTGGCTGCCGTCGGGCAGCACGATGCCCGAGTCGCCGCCCTGGGCTTGCGCTTCTTCCATGGCCGCCTGCAGGCGTTGCTCGTACAGCGCCTGGAAGTTGATTTCCGACAGGTGGATGGCCTGGAAGCCGGCACGCGTGATCACGTCGGCGATGTTGCCGCGCAGGTACGGGTACAGGATGGTCGGGCAGGCGATGCCCAGCAGCGGGTCCAGCTGCTCGGCCGGCACATTGCGGATATCGAAGATACCGGCCTGGTGGGCTTCCACCAGGAACGCGACCTTGTCCTGCACCTTGGTCGTCACGGTGCCGGTCACCACCACTTCGAAAATGCCTTCCTGCAGCTGGGCCGCGCCCACGTTGACCTGCACTTCCACCGACGGGGCTTCCGATTCCAGGAAGATGCCCGGCGAGTTCGGCTGCTCGAGCGACATGTCCTTCAGGTACACGCGCTGGATGTTGAAGAAAGGTTGGTCGTCCTGCTGGGTGGCTTGTTGCTGGTCGCTCATGAAAGGCTTCCGGATAAATCGGTTTGGGCGCGCCGCGCCATGCGCAGCCGGGTGCCGAAGCCCCGGCGGCCGTTTGGAAAGCGCATATGGTACATGACGCCGATGTCGAATTCACCGTGCCGCGGCATTATCAGAATTGTCGCTTGATCTGCTGCGGCGCAGCGAAGCCGGTTCAGGCTGCCAGCAGCGGTACCAGGCCGCCCTGGCGGTCCAGTGCCGACAGGTCGTCGAAGCCGCCCACGTGGGTCTCGTCGATATAGATCTGCGGCACGGTGCGACGACCCGTGCGGGTCATCATTTCCTCGCGCCGGCCAGGTTCGCGGTCGATCAGGATCTTCTCGATCGTCTCCACGCCGCGCTGCTTGAGCAGGCGCTCGGCCATCTGGCAATAGGGGCACACAACCGTGCTGTACATGACGACGCGGGCCATGCGGAATCTCCTTGACTGAAAAAACGGCGGCGCGGACCGCCCAGGGCAGTACCGCGCCGCGTGCTGCATGTTGATTGGGGCTGATTTACTTGATGACCGGCAGGCCGGCCTGCTGCCAGGCAGCCATGCCGCCTTCCAGCGCATACACCTCACTGTAACCGGCTTCCTTCAGCGCTGCTTGGGCCTTGCTGGACCGCTGGCCGTTCTGGCACACCACGATGATGGGGACCGCCTTGTCCTTTGCAAGACCGGCGGCGCGGTTGCCGATGTCGGCAAGTGGCGCACTCTTGGCCTGGGGCAGGTGGCCCCTGGCGAATTCGGCGGCGTCGCGGATATCCACCACCACCGCATTGCGCTTGTTGATCAGCTGCGTGGCGGCAGCCGTGTTGACGCGCTTGCCGCCCGTGCCGGCCTTGATTTGCGGCCAGGCCAGCAGGCCGCCCGAGACCACGGCGATCGCGATCAGGGCCAGGTTATTGTAATCGGCGAAGAAATTCACGTTGGCATTCCGTTGGGTTGGGTCGGCGGCATTATAAAATACGCGGTTTCGCGCCAGCGCCGATTATTTCGGGTGGCGCCTGCCACGCCCGGGCGTGACGCGGGCGCCGCGCGTCGCAGGTTAATCACTACCCTGGAAGCAGCATGTACAAGCTCGTTCTCATCCGCCACGGCGAATCCACGTGGAATCTCGAAAACCGCTTCACCGGCTGGGTCGACGTCGACCTGACCGATACCGGCGTGGCCCAGGCCAAACAAGGCGGCCAACTGCTCAAGGAAGCCGGCTTCACGTTCGACGTGGCCTACACGTCGGTGCTCAAGCGCGCCATCCGCACCCTCTGGCACGTCCAGGACGAAATGGACCTGATGTGGATTCCGGTGCGCAACGAATGGCGCCTGAACGAACGCCACTACGGCGCCCTGTCCGGCCTGAACAAGGCGGAAACGGCCAGGAAATACGGCGACGACCAGGTGCTGGTGTGGCGCCGCAGCTACGACACCCCGCCGCCCGCGCTGGAGCCGACCGACGAACGCGCCTCGTTCAACGACCCGCGCTACGCCAATGTGCCGCGCGAGCAGGTGCCGCTGAGCGAATGCCTGAAGGATACGGTGGCCCGCGTGATGCCGCTGTGGAACGAATCCATTGCTCCCGACATCAAATCCGGCAAGCGCGTGGTGATTGCCGCCCATGGCAACAGCATCCGCGCGCTCGTGAAGTACCTGGATCAGATCTCGGATGACGATATCGTCGGCCTCAACATCCCCAACGGCACCCCGCTCGTCTACGAGCTGGACGCCGACCTGCGCCCCCTGCGCCACTATTACCTGGGCGACCAGGAAGCGATTGCCGCTTCGCTGGCCGCCGTGGCCAACCAGGGCAAGGCCCGCTGACCGCCGCAGGTGCGCCCACGCGCCGGCCCGGACGGCATCCGGGTAGGCGCCCGACGGGCTTGTGTGGCCGCCCCCACCCTGGCGTGGTGGCCCGCAGGTCTTTTTCTGCGCACCCTCTTATACTGTCGGTCAATCCGCGCCGGACGTGACCCGTCCGGCCGGGAATTTCCCTTTCGCATCATCCACAAAAGTTCAGGCAGCCCTCATGCGTAAGACGCTCAAGAACATTAGCCTCGTCTCCGTCGGCGTCGTCGCCGGCGTGCTGGCCACGCTGCAAATCTCGGCCACCGCGCAGAACAGCTCGGGACCGCTGCCGCTAGACCAGTTGCGGCTGATGTCCGACATCTTCGGGCAGATCAAGCGCGAGTACGTGGAGCCGGTCGACGACAAGAAGCTGCTGACCGAAGCCATCAAGGGCATGGTCGCCAGTCTCGACCCCCACTCGGCCTACCTGGACGAGAAGGACTTCAAGGAACTGCAGGAAGGCACCCGCGGCCGCTTTGCCGGCCTGGGCATCGAGATCTCGCAGGAAGAAGGCCTGGTCAAGGTCATCAACCCGATCGAGGACACCCCCGCCTTCCGCGCCGGCATCCAGCCGGGCGACCTGATCACCCGTATCGACGACAAGCCCGTGCGCGGCCTGCCGCTGGAGCAGGCGGTCAAGCGCATGCGCGGCGAGCCGGGCACCAAGGTCACGCTGACCATCTACCGAAAGAGCGAGGAACGCACGTTCCCGGTCTCGATCACGCGCGCCGAAATCCGCGTCCAGTCGGTCAAGACCAAGATGCTGGACAACAACACCATCGCCTGGGTGCGCCTGACGAGCTTCCAGGAACGCACCGTGGCCGACCTGGGCCGCCGCCTGAAGGACATGGCGGAAAAGAATCCCAACCTGAAGGGCATCATCCTGGACCTGCGCAACAACGGCGGCGGCGTGCTGCAGGGCGCGGTCGGCGTGGCGGCGGCCTTCCTGCCCGACGACGCCACGGTGGTGTCGACCAACGGCCAGGTGCCCGATGCCAAGCGCGTCTACAAGGCCACGTTCAACAACTACCGCCTGTCGTCGCTCGAGGACGATCCGCTCAAGGACCTGCCGGCGCAGTTCAAGAAGCTGCCGATGATCGTGCTGACCAACGCCTACTCGGCATCGGCCTCGGAAATCGTGGCCGGCGCGCTGCAGGACCACAAGCGCGCGCTGATCATGGGCAAGACCACGTTCGGCAAGGGTTCGGTGCAGACCGTGCGCCCGCTGACAAACGACACCGGCATCAAGCTGACGATCGCGTACTACTACACGCCGTCGGGCAAGTCGATCCAGGCCAAGGGCATCCGTCCGGACATCCCGGTCGACCAGAACCCCGAAGGCGATCCGGATGACGCATTGATCACACGCGAGATCGATACCGAGCGCCACCTGCACAACAAGCAGGAGTCGGAAGAGCCGGAAATGAACGAGCGCGAACAGCGCCGCGTGGACGAACTGCGACGTCTGGAAGAGGAAAACTCGAAGAAGACGCCGGAAGAGCGCGAGAAGGATCGCAAGAAGAAGCCCGTGGAGTTTGGCTCGGCGGAAGACTTCATGCTGCAGCAGGCCATCGCCCAGCTGGACGGCAAGCCGGTGCAGAAGTCGAAGTCGCGCCTGGAAGCCACCGGCACCGCCGGCAAGCCCGACACGAAGGAAGAAAAGTCTGGCAAGGCCCCGGCCAAGCCCGCCGCCAAGCCGGCACCTTCCAAGCCCGCCCCGGCCAGCCAGCCGCCGGCGAGCGCACCGGTCGGCCAGCCCCTGGGCACGCCGACTGGCCAGAAGTAACGGCATCGCGTCGCCCGCCTGAGGCGTGCGGCGCGCATCCACCCAATCCAGCGGCCCGCGGCATGCCACCGACGGGCCGTTTTCATTTGCCGCAGAACCATGAACGACGATCAGCTGCTGCGCTATTCGCGCCATATCCTGCTGGATGAACTGGGCATCGAGGGCCAGGAGCGCCTGCTGGCCGGCCGGGCGCTGGTCATTGGCGCCGGCGGCCTGGGCGCGGCTGCGCTGCCCTACCTGGCGTCGGCCGGCGTGGGCCGCATTACGATCGTCGACGACGACGAAGTCGACCTGACCAATCTGCAGCGCCAGATTTTGCACACCACCGCCAACGTCGGGCGCCCCAAGGTGGAGTCGGCCCGGGAAGGGCTGCTGCGTATCAATCCCGACGTCGATATCCGCCTCGTGGCGCAGCGCGTGGGCGAAGCCGAGCTGGACGCGCTGGTGGCGCAGGCCGATGTCGTGCTCGATTGTTGTGATAATTTCGCCACACGGCAGGCCGTCAACCGGGCGTGCCTCCAGCACCGCCGGCCGCTGGTCTCCGGCGCCGCGCTACGCTTCGACGGCCAGGTCAGCGTGTACGACCTGCGCAACCCTGAGGCGCCCTGCTATGGCTGCCTGTTCCCGCCATCGGAGCCAGCACCGGAAGCGGCCTGCGCCACCATGGGCGTGTTCGCCCCGCTGGTCGGCATGGTCGGCACGGTCCAGGCCGCCGAAGCCCTGAAGCTGCTGACGGGCGTGGGCGAGACCCTGGCCGGACGCCTGCTGATGGTCAATGCGATGACGATGGAATGGACGACGATGCGCCTGGCGCGCACGCCCGGCTGCGAAGTCTGCGGGCAGGCGCACTAGCCGAACAACGCCTGGAAACCTGGCGACCCGCGGTGGAGCCCCTCCCCGCCGGGTCGCCTTTTTTTGGCGGATGTGACTGGATGAAGACAAGAATCCGAATGAGAAGGGTTACCGACCTGCTCCACACCGGGGCGTGGCGCCATCCCGCGCCACGCGCTTGCCCGGCCGCGCCTGTCGATGACCGATCAGGCGGCGGCGGGGGTTTAAACCAGCGAGCTTACTGCTCGCCCGGCTCCATCTGCGACTGCAGGTAATTCTGGAGGCCGACCTTGTCGATCAGGTCCAGCTGCGTCTCCAGGTACTCGATATGCTCTTCGGTGTCCGTGAGGATATCGACCAGGATTTCGCGGCTGACGTAGTCGCCAACGGATTCGCAATACGCAATGCCTTCCTTGACCGTGGCGTGCGCGGTTTGCTCCAGCTTCAGGTCGCACTTGAGCATTTCGGGCGTATCTTCGCCCAGCAGCAGCTTGTGCAGGTCCTGCAGGTTGGGCAGCCCGTCGAGCATCAGGATGCGGTCGATCAGGCGATCGGCGTGCTTCATTTCGCCGATCGATTCCTTGTACTCGACATCACCGAGCTTCTTCAGGCCCCAGTGGCGGTACATGCGTGCGTGGAGGAAATACTGGTTGATCGCGGTCAGCTCGTTCTTGAGCTGGGCGTTCAGATGCTGGATGACCTTCTTGTCACCTTTCATTCGGGGCTCCTGTTACCGACAACAATCGGACCCGGCGATGGGGACAAAGACGAGGAAAGCAGCGAGATACGCGAAAACGACGAAACGCGCCGCGGACGAATCCGTGGGCGCGCTTTTCAATTCACGCGTTGTTCGGTGAAAACGCTCTCTGAATCAGGCAACCAGCGCTGTACGCTGGTCGTTCGCGACTGCCGGGTCACGAGCGTCCATTATGGCATGTGACGCAGCCGGCGAACAGGCGGAAATTTCGACGACCTGGATGGTCGAGATGGTCGAGGCCTTGATGGTCTGCACCGCGGCAACGCCTTCGCAAAGCACTTGCTTCGCGCAATCGCGGCAACGGCCGCAGCAGGTTCCCACGCCTAGCGTTTCGGCCAGCTCATCGAGCGTGGTCACGCCAAGATGAGCGGCACCATGAATCTCATGGTCGGTAACCTGATTGCAGATGCAGACGTACACAACTTGCCTCCTGGGGGCTGCGGCACCGGCATGCCGCACGCGATGAGAGGCAGAATAACAGAGATCGAAAATGATAACAATTCCCATTAAACAACATGGGAAGTGGGGTGCACAACATGGGTAAAACGCTTTTTGAAACGGTCCGGAAACGCCACTTTTCCGGGGAAAAAGTGGCGTTTGGCGCGCCATCCGTGCAGCCAAAAACCCTAGAGATCTAAGGGTTGTGCTATGCCGACAACAGTTTCAGCGCCGCCGCCTGCTCGTCCGGCTCATAGCAGGTCAGGATCTGGTCCACCACCTTGCACAGACGTTCGCAGTCTGCGTGGATGACTTCCTGCTTCACGCGCAGCAACTGGGCCGGATGCATCGAGAACTCGCGCAGGCCCATGCCTAGCAGCAGGCGCGTCATCGCCGGGTCGCCCGCCATCTCGCCGCACACCGCCACCGGCACGCCGGCGTGGTTCGCGTCACGGATGGTGCGTGCAATCAGCTGCAGCACGGCCGGATGCAGCGGGTCGTACAGGTGCGCCACGGCGTTGTCGGCCCGGTCGATGGCCAGCGTGTACTGGATCAGGTCGTTGGTGCCGATGGACAGGAAGTCCATCCGCTTGAGGAACAGCGGCAGCAGCAGCACGGCGGCCGGAATCTCGATCATTGCCCCGATCTTGATGCCCGGGTCGTACGGCTGGCCGCGCTCGTCCAGCTGGCGCTTGGCCTGTTCGATCAGATCCAGGGTCTGGTCGATCTCGCTGGCATGGGCCAGCATCGGGATCAGGAGCCGCACCGGCCCGAACGCCGATGCCCGCAGCAGCGCGCGCAGCTGCGTCAGGAACATCGCCGGCTCCGACAGCGACCAGCGGATGGCCCGCAGCCCCAGCGCCGGGTTCAGCGCGGTCTCGAAGTCATCGCTCAGCCCGTCCAGTGGCTTGTCGGCACCGACATCGATGGTGCGGATGGTCACCGGCAGCCCATGCATGGCCTCGACGGCGTTGCGGTAGGCCAGGAACTGCTCGTCCTCGTCGGGCATCTCCTCCCGGCGGTTCATGAACAAAAATTCGGACCGGAACAGGCCCACGCCGACCGCGCCGGCCGCCAGCGCGGCGCCGGCATCCTCGGCCAGCTCGATATTGGCCAGCAGTTCGATCTCCAGGCCGTCCAGCGTGACGGCGGGCATGTGCCGCAGCCGCTGCAGGCGCTTTTTCTCCAGCGCGCGCTCGCTCTGACGGTGGCGGTATTCCTCCAGGATGATGGCCGACGGATCGACGATCACCAGGCCGGCATCGCCATCGATGATGATCCAGTCGTCCTGGCGGATCAGCTCGCTGGCGTTCTTGACGCCCACCGCGGCCGGAATGTCCAGGCTGCGCGCCACGATGGCCGTGTGCGACGTGCGGCCGCCCAGATCGGTCACGAACCCGTGGAACACCGTGTGCTTGAACTGGAGCATGTCGGCCGGGCCGATGTCGTGGGCCACCACGATCACGCCGGGCGCGGCCTCGCCGTCGGGGGCCAGCGCCGGCACGGGCGCCGGGGCCAGCACGGGCGCGCCGGCCAGCACCTTCAGGATCCGTTCCACCACCTGCTGGATATCGGCCTTGCGCTCGCGCAGGTATTCGTCCTCGATCTCGTCAAACTGGCGCATCAGCTCTTCGAGCCGCGTGGTCAGCGCCCACTCCGCGTTGTAGCGGCGCTGGAGGATCAGCTCCTCCGGCTCGCGCGACAGCGCCTCGTCGTCGAGGATCATCGCGTGCACGTCCAGGAACGCGCCCATTTCCTCGGGCGCCTCGCGCGGCAGGTCGCGCTTCAGGGTCACCAGTTCCGCCCGCACGGCTGCGCGCGCCGAGCGCAATCGCTCCACCTCGGCATCGAGACGGTCTTCGTCGACCAGGTAGTGCGAAACATCCAGCGCGGCCGGCGCGAGGATATGGGCCCGCCCGATGGCGACCCCACGAGAAACCGGAATGCCGTGCAAGGCAAAGGGCATGACCCGCTCCGTCAGGAACGTTAAGGAATTCTTGTTGTGGCGCCGGGCCTCACTCGCCTTCGCCGAAGCGGTTGGCGATCAGCGCCAGCAGCGCGTCCATCGCCTCCTGCTCGTCGGGGCCGTCGATCTCCAGCGTGACCGTCGAACCAATGCCGGCGGCCAGCATCATGACACCCATGATGCTCTTGGCATCGACCTGACGGCCGTTCCGGGACATCTTGACCTGGCTTTTGAAATTGCCCGCCAGCTGGGTCAGCTTGGCGGACGCGCGGGCATGGAGCCCGAGCTTATTGATGATGGTGGTGTCCCTCTGCAGCATATTTGTCGGGATGATTTGCGGTTTGATTCTGGACTGCGGTCGTACCCACCTGCAGCACGCCCTGGGCACCACCGGCCAACGCCTTGGTGGCCAGCTGGTCTAGTTTTTCCGCGCGATAGCAGATCGCGCGCACGAGCATCGGCAGGTTCACGCCGGCCAGCACCTTGACGCGGCCCGGCTCGGCCAGGCGCGCGGCAATGTTGGCCGGCGTGGCGCCAAAGATATCGGTCAGCACCAGGGCACCGTTGTCTTCGCATACCGACGCCAGGCTGCGCTGCGCCTCGGCCAGTACGGCGGCCGGATCGGCGTCGGCGGCCACGTCGATGGCGGCGAGCCGGGGCGGCTGGCCACAGTAGACGTGGGCAGCGCAATCGCGCAGCGCCGAAGCCAGCGGCGCATGCGCGATGATCAGAATTCCTGCCATGATGGTGAATCCGTTGGACTGCCCAAATTGTAGCAGGCAGCCTTGCGGCCTCTTCCCGTGTTTGTGCGCCCCCGCCCGACTGTGGCGCCTTCGCATCAACGGCCGGTGCCGGCTTCAGCGACGCTCGCTGGCGACGGACTCTTCCAGCGCGTCGATGAACATCGCGCCCACGTTGAAGCCGGTCTGCTGCGTGATTTCCTGGAAACAGGTCGGACTCGTCACATTCACCTCGGTCAGGTAGTCGCCGATCACGTCCAGCCCCACCAGCAGCAGGCCCTGTTTCGACAGTCCCGGCGCCAGCGTCTCGGCGATCTCGCGGTCGCGCGCGCTCAGTTCCTGGGCCTTGCCGATGCCGCCGGCCGCCAGGTTGCCGCGAATCTCGCTGCCTTGCGGGATGCGCGCCAGCGAGTACGGCACCGGCTTGCCGCCGATCAGCAGGATGCGCTTGTCGCCCGCCTTGATCTCGGGGATGTAGCGCTGGATCATCAGCGTGCGGGCGCCGTTCTCGCTCAGCGTCTCGACGATCGAGCCCAGGTTCATGCCGTCGGCGCCCACCCGGAAGATGCCCATGCCGCCCATGCCGTCCAGCGGCTTGACGATGATGTCCTTGTGCTCGGCGTGGAAGGCGCGGATGCGGCCCGCGTCGCGCGTGACCAGCGTCGGCGTGACGAACTGCGGATACTGGGCGATCGCCAGCTTTTCGGAATGGTCGCGGATGGCCTGCGGCTTGTTGAACACGCGCGCGCCCTGCTTCTCGGCCAGCTCCAGCAGCCAGGTGCTGGTCACGTATTCCATGTCGAACGGCGGATCCTTGCGCATCAGCACCGCATCGAACGTGGCCAGCGGCAGCAGCGCGGCTTCGCCCAGGCGGAACCAGTCGTGCGCATCGTCAAGCAGCGTCAGGGGCCGCGCCACGGATTCGACCACGCCCGACGACAGCGACACCTGCGACTGCAGGCAGAAGAACAGCTCGTGCCCGCGCGCCGCCGCCTCGGTCATCATGGCGTAGGTGGAATCCTTGTACGTCTTGAAGGTTTCCAGCGGGTCGGTGATGAAAAGGATGCGCATGATGGCTCGTCGCGTTGGCGTCAGGTGAAAAGCGTCCGGCGGGATCGACTCGACCGCGCCGGACCGGGGCGTGCGTGACCGGCGGGGCGCCGCCGGCCGGAACGATCAGAGAATCGGGTTGGGATCGGTCTTCTCGAGCTCCACCGAGGCCGCCAGCAGCGCCAGGCGGGCCACCACGCCATACATGTAGAAGCGGTTGGGCACCGCCGCGCCGGGCTTGGCGTGGCTGTCCGGAATGCCGTTCGGGGCAAACGCCAGCGGCACGAAGTGCATGCCCGGGGCGTTCAGGTTCTCGTCGTTGCCGCGGCCCGTGTGCACGCGGTAGAACCCGCCCACCACATAGCGGTCGATCATGTAGACCACCGGCTCGGCCACGGCCTCGTTGACCTTCTCGAACGTGTGCACGCCTTCCTGGATGATGACGTCGGAAACCTCCAGGCCTTCCTTCACGACGCTCATCTTGTTGCGTTCCTTGCGGTTCAGGCCCTTGATCTCGGACGGGTCGCGCACGGTCATGATGCCCATGCCGTAGGTGCCCGCATCGGCCTTGACCACCACATACGGCGTTTCCTTGATGCCGTACTCGCGGTACTTCTTGGCGATCTTCTTGAGCACGCCTTCCACCGAATCGGCCAGTTCTTCCTCGCCGATGCGCTCGTGGAAGTTCACCCCCGACTGCCGCGCAAAGTACGGGTTCACCATCCACGGATCGATGTCGATCAGCTTGGCGAACTTCTTGGCCACTTCGTCGTAGGCGGCAAAGTGGCTGCTCTTGCGGCGCGTGGACCAGCCGGCGTGCAGCGGCGGCAGCAGGTATTGCTCGTTGATGTTCTCCAGCACGGGCGGGATGCCTGCCGAGAGGTCATTGTTGAGCAGGATCGAGCACGGATCGAAATCCTTCAGGCCCAGGCGGCGGCCCTTGGTGCCCAGCCGCGCCAGCGGCTCGACCACCAGCGTCTGGCCATCGGGCAGTTCGATCGGGGTCGGTTCGGTGATTTCCTCGGACAGCGAGCCCAGCCGCACGTTCAGGCCAGCCTGGCGCATGATCAGCGACAGCCGCGCCACGTTCTGCAGGTAGAACATGTTGCGGGTGTGGCGCTCGGGGATCAGCAGCAGGTTCTTGGCGTCCGGGCAGATCTTCTCGATCGCGGCCATGGCGGCCTGCACGGCCAGCGGCAGCATCTCGGGGGCGAGGTTGTTGAAACCGCCCGGGAACAGGTTCGTGTCGACCGGGGCCAGCTTGAAGCCGGCGTTGCGCAGGTCGACGGAACAGTAGAACGGCGGGGTATGTTCCTGCCATTCCAGCCTGAACCAGCGCTCGATGGACGGCGTGGCGTCCAGGATCTTCTTTTCCAGTTCGAGCAGCGGACCGTTCAGCGCGGTGATGAGATGCGGGACCATATCCATCCTAAGATTTCAGCTTTATTGTCCGCCCCGATTGTAAGGGAACGGCTATCGGGCTGCAGGCTCGCCTTGTATAACCTTATGCGGAGCCTGGCCGGGGATGGGGATATGGGGCCGATCGGCGCTTTTCAAACCCCGGCGGAAATGCCGGTGCCGCGCGGCCTGGCAGGGCGGCCGGCCAAAAAAAAGCGCGGCGTGGTGCCGCGCTTTCAAATGGCCTGACAGATACGGGGAGCGTTCTGCAGGTGGAGGAAACTGCCTCAATGGCACTCTATGCCCGCACCCCGTTAAATACAATTGAGACTTTTTAAGATCCGATTTAAGCACCCTGCGAATATAGGCGTCCACTCCATTCCATGGTTCCGCATGGCGGAATGACATCCCCGGGTCACACATATTCCGCGCCCGCAAAAGAAAAAAGCCCCGGCGCAAGGCCGGGGCAAAACTCCTGAGAGAAGATTCCCAATCAGCTCTCCAGCACAACTCTTTTGCGGATATCAGCCTTCATAAGCCGTTTCGCCGTGCGAAGTGATATCCAGGCCCTCGCGCTCTTCCTCTTCCGGCACGCGCAGGCCAATCAGCATGTCCACCAGCTTGTACGCCACCAGGGAAACCACGCCCGACCACACCAGCGTCGTCAGCACGCCCTCGAACTGGATCCAGAGCTGGCCGGCGATCGAATAGTCGTCCGCCACCTTGTTGGCCACGTAGTCGTAGATGCCCACGCCGCCCAGGCTCGGTGCCGCGAACACGCCGGTCAGCAGCGCGCCGACGATACCGCCCACGCCGTGCACGCCGAACACGTCCAGCGAATCGTCCATGCCCAGCATGCGCTTCAGGCCGGTTACGCCCCACAGGCACAGCAGGCCAGCCACCAGGCCCATCACGATCGATCCCATCGGACCGACGAAGCCGGCGGCCGGGGTGATGGCCACCAGGCCGGCCACGGCACCCGAGGCACCGCCCAGCATTGACGGCTTGCCCTTGCCGATCCACTCACCGAAGGTCCAGGCCAGCACGGCGGCGCAGGTGGCCAGCAGCGTGTTGACGAAGGCCAGCGCGGCACCGCCGTTGGCTTCCAGGCCCGAACCGGCGTTGAAGCCGAACCAGCCGAACCACAGCAGCGACGCACCCACCATCGTGAACGTCAGGCTGTGCGGACGGATCGCCTCGCGGCCGAAGCCGATGCGCTTGCCGAACATGAAGGCACCCACCAGGCCCGCCACGGCGGCGTTGATGTGCACGACGGTACCGCCGGCGTAATCCAGCGCGCCCTTCTGGAACAGCCAGCCCGACTTGGCCGTGGCAGCGGTGGCGGCAGCGGCGTCGGTGTAGGCGTCCGGACCCGGCCAGAACCAGACCATGTGGGCCATCGGGATGTAGGCGAACGAGAACCAGAGCACCACGAACACCAGCACGGCCGAGAACTTGGCGCGCTCGGCGAAGGCGCCGATGATCAGGCCGCAGGTGATGCAGGCAAAGGCGCACTGGAAGGCGAAGAACACCAGTTCAGGGATCACCACGCCCTTGCTGAAGGTGGCGGTCACGGCATCGGCATTCAGGCCCTTCATGAACAGCCGGTCGGTGCCGCCGAAGAACGCGTTGCCCTCGGTGAACGCGAAGCTGTAGCCGTAGATGGCCCACAGGATCGCCACCAGCGAGAAGATCACCAGGCACTGCATCAGCACCGACAGCATGTTCTTCGACCGCACCAGGCCGCCGTAGAACAGGGCCAGGCCGGGCAGCGTCATCAGGATCACGAACGCCGTGGCCACCAGCAGCCAGGCGGTGTCGCCCTTGTTGGGCACGGGTGCCGGCGCGGCAGCGGGCGCCGCTTCGGCCGGTGCGGCGGCGGCCGGCGCAGCAGCTGCCGCAGCCGGGGCCGCCGCGGGGGCGGTGGCCGCTGCCGGGGCCGAAGCCTCCGCAGCGGGCTTGTCCTGCGCCACGGCATGGGTGGACACGCCGAGGCCGGCCGTGCCGAGCGCCAGCGCCATCGCGCCAGCCGTCAGGAATCGCTTGAACCAGGTTTTCATGGGTCTAACCTCTGTCTCTCGTAGTTCTGTCGTCACAGCGCGTCGCCGCCGGTCTCGCCGGTGCGGATGCGGATGACCTGTTCAACCGGGGCGACAAAGATCTTGCCGTCGCCGATCTTGCCGGTGCGGGCCGACTTCTCGATGGCCTCGATGGCGCGCTCCACCACATCGTCCGGCACCGCCACCTCGATCTTCACCTTGGGCAGGAAGTCGACGATGTACTCGGCGCCGCGATACAGCTCGGTATGGCCCTTCTGGCGGCCGAAGCCCTTGACCTCGGTGACCGTGATGCCCGACACGCCCACGTCCGATAGCGCCTCGCGCACCTCGTCGAGCTTGAACGGCTTGATGACTGCAATGATCAGTTTCATGGGGGTTCTCCTCGAGGCAGCCCGATGGGTTCAGGCCGCCCGGCTGGGATGTGTGCTGTTTGCGTTAGAAAGTCTTGGTGATCGACGCCCAGGCCGCCGCCTTGCCCAGGTACCGGCCGCGGTTGGCGCTGGTGTAGAACGATTCCTTGGCGTTGGTATCGACATAGGCCACCGACACCGCGAAGCCCTTGCCCAGGTCCTTGGTCAGGCCGATCTTCCAGTCGGTGTACGAGGCATCGCTGTGGTGCGTCACGCCCTGGTAGCCCACGTGCGCGTTCAGCGTCAGGTCCCAGAAATTCAGCGGCACGTTGGCGCTCAGGTCCACGTAGTAGCTGTTCTTGCTGTCGTCGATGCCGAACAGGTTGGTCACGGCGTGCGAGTACTTCAGGAACACCGGGCCCCAGCCGATGCCGGCGTAGAGTTCGGTCGTGTACGGGCGCGTGGTGGTGTAGCCGCCCGGGTAGTAGTACTGCAGCACGCCGACGTCGTAGTTGAATTCCTCGCCGCCCACGGCGAACTTGTTCTTGAAGCCGCCGTAGAAGTCCATTTCCACGGGCGCGGAGACCGACGAATCAGCGTCTTCGAGCCAGCTGATGCTCGAGTTCCAGTTGCCGACGTAGAAGCCGCTCTCGTGCGCATAGTCGAACCCGCCCTGGATGGCCGGACGCAGGTTGGTCTGGCTGATACCGCGATAGCGGTAGTCGGACACCAGCGACACGTTGGCGCTGAATGTGTGGGGCGAAGCCGGCTCGGCGGCGGGTGCGGCTGCCGGCGCGGCGGCGTCCGGGGCGGTCTGCGCGAACGCCATCGGGGCTGCCAGGCTGAACAGGACCGCAGCGGCGCTGGCTGCGAGGCTCGACGTCTTCATCTGGTTCTCTCCTTTTCCTTGAAATCTTCGCGGGCTCGTTTTGAGGGATCTGCTGCTTTATTGCTTTGTGGTCTTGACGCTCCTGGCAACCAGTACTGCAACTGCCGTGCCAGCTGCCTTCGCCCCGTGGCGGCGCGTGCCGGGATCGGTCGGCACGCGGCTCCGAAACCACATGAAGCGATGGCCGGCGGTACCCTCTGGCAACCCCGAAAAGCGTTAAAAGATGTGACCAGCCCTTGCCAGAGCTTTCATGGCGGGCGCCGAAGCGCCATAATCCGCGTCATGAAGGGTCAAGTGCTGCGGGCTTGGCGTACCGGGGAGAGAGCCGGGGCGCCAGGCGAGCGGGCAGCGCGATACGCCCCAGTCAGGTGCATCGCCCGGCCGGCCGGGTGCGTATGGCGGTCGATGAGCGCGCCCTATTGCGGTGCATCGACTGGCGCAGGGGCGCAAGGGGCCCAGACGGCGCAGCCGACGCAAGCGGGGGCGCCGCCGTGGCCTGACCCGAACAATCCAAATTGGTCACAACAGGAGCTTCACCATGAAACCGACCGATCTCTTCAACGACCTGCAGCAGAAGGTCAGCGAGGCGCTGCGCAATTCGCCGGCCAAGGACATCGAGAAAAACGTGCGCAGCATGATGACCCAGGGCTTTGCGCGCCTGGATCTGGTCACGCGCGAGGAGTTCGACGTGCAGTCGCAGGTACTGGCACGCACGCGCGCCCGGCTGGAGGAGCTGGAAGCCCGCGTGGCAGCGCTGGAAGCTCGCGCCGGCGTCAACCCGCCACCTTCGACCGGGGTATGACCCCAAGGCGCCAGCCGCCTGCCCGCTTCGCCAGAAAGGCCACCGCAACCCGGTGGCCTTTTTCTTTAACAAATCCGCAAACGTATGAGCCTCGCAGTCCTGCGCAGCCGCGCCCTGAACGGCATCGACGCGCCGCCCGTGTCGGTGGAGATCCATCTGGCCAATGGCCTGCCGGCTTTCAACATCGTCGGGCTGGCCGATACCGAAGTCCGCGAAAGCCGCGAGCGCGTGCGGGCGGCACTGCTCAACAGCGATTTCGAGTTCCCGAACCGGCGCATCACGGTCAACCTGGCGCCCGCCGACCTGCCAAAGGAGTCGGGACGCTTCGACCTGGCCATCGCGCTGGGCATCCTGGCGGCGGGCGGCCAGTTGCCGGCGGAGGGGCTGGATGCCTTCGAGTTCGCGGGCGAGCTGTCGCTGGCCGGCGACCTTCGCCCGGTGCGCGGCGCCCTGGCCATGGCGATGGGCCTGGCGCGGGACAACCGCGCGCGGATGGCCGCCGGCGAGCGCCCACGCGCGTTCATCGTCGCCATGGAAAACGGCCCGGAAGCCGCGCTGGTGGAAGATCTGGCGGTCCATGCCGGCGCCACGCTGCGCGAGATATGCCACCACGTGGGGCTGTTGCCGGAACAGGCGTTGGGTAGAGCCCGGCCGCCACGGCGGGGGGCCGACGCCGGCGACGCACCGGACATGCGCGACGTGCGCGGCCAACTGCAGGCGCGCCGCGCCATGGAGGTAGCCGCGGCGGGCCAGCATTCAGTACTGCTGGTGGGCCCGCCCGGCACTGGCAAATCAATGCTCGCCCAGCGCTTTCCCGGGCTGCTGCCGCCGATGACCGAGTCCGAAGCGCTCGACGCCGCCGCCGTGCTAAGCCTGACACCGGGCGGGTTCCAGCCATCGCAATGGGGCCGACGGCCGTTTCGCAGCCCGCACCACACCGCCAGCGGGCCGGCCATGGTGGGCGGCGGCGGCAATCCGCGACCGGGAGAAATCTCGCTGGCCCACCACGGCGTGCTGTTTCTGGACGAATTGCCAGAGTTCGAGCGCCGCGTGCTGGAAGTCCTGCGCGAGCCGCTGGAAACCGGCCACATCACGATTTCACGCGCGGCGGCGCAGGTCGACTTTCCGGCGCGCTTCCAGTTCATCGCGGCGATGAACCCGTGCCCGTGCGGCTACCTGGGCCATCCCACGCGCATGTGCCGCTGCACGCCGGACCAGGTCCAGCGCTACCAGTCGCGCATCTCCGGCCCGCTGCTGGATCGCGTGGATCTGCAGATCGAGGTACCCGCCCAGGGCCAGAAAGAGGTGCTCGACGGCCCGCCCGGCGAGCCCAGCGAAGCGGTCCGCGCCCGCGCGGTGGCCGCCCGCGACCGCCAGCTTGCGCGGCAGGGCACGCCCAACAGCGAACTGTCCGGCCGCGCCATCGACACCCACTGCCCCCTGGACACCGCCGCCCAGGCATTGCTGCGCGGCGCGATGGAAAAACTGGGCTGGTCGGCTCGCGCCTACTTCCGCGTGCTGAAGGTAGCCCGCACCATCGCGGACCTGGACGGCGCCGAAGTGCTGAGCGCCGGGCATGTGGCCGAGGCGATCCAGTATCGGCGGGTGTTGCGGACGGGGTGAGAACAGGAATTTAACAATGACGACTTTTCCCGCATTCGAATGGTTTTCCGACCTCTGGTGGTGGATCGTGTTCGCGACAATCCTGCTCTCGGGCATCAGCGGTGGCATTGCGAGGTTCATGCAATGGCGCTCACGGGCCGAGGAACCCGGCTGGATGGGCTGCGCGATTATGGGTGTCGCGGCCGCTTTTCTTGTACCCATGTTCCTGAACTCAATTTCAAGCGCACTGATTGCGCAAACACGAGATCAGCCGGAAAAACTCTTCGTACTGATCGGCTTCTGCATCGCCGCAGCCTATTTCGCGCAGCAGTTCATGGATTCCGTGGGCCGCAAAGCGCTCAGAATGTCGCGCGAGGCCAAGGCCCTTGCAGAGACGGCTCAACGCACCGCGCGAAGCGCGACGGACCACGCCCATCGGGCGAACAATCGTGCTGTTGCCATGTGGAAAGTGATGCAGCTGGTCGATAGCGAACGCTTTGAGGACGCGCTCGAGGCAGCAGACCGGGTCTTGGCCACTGATGCCGATCACGCCGGGTGCCTGGCATGGCGCGCCTATTGCCTCAAGCGGCTAGACCGCCCCACGGAAGCGGTCGCTGCGATCGACCGTGCCCTCGCCTTGGAGGGCACAGAAATATTCAGCTGGCTATTCAACGCAGCGTGTTACCGGGCGCTCGCTGGCGTTCCCTTTACCCAGATCAAACCCCTGCTGCTGCGGGCGTGGCACTGTGCCTCCGCAACCCAGCGTGATTGGCTTATCGCCGCACTCAAGACCGAAGTCGATTTCCAGTCCCTGCGCGAAGACCCGGAGTTTTCAGCGCTTGTCTCAACATTCGAAAGGAGAACGTCATGAGCGATACCCCTCCGACCCATTAAGTTTCCATCCCGCGCAAAAGATCAAAGGCCCGCACAAAGCGGGCCTTTCTCGTTTCACACCGGCGGTTCCAGCGGCGGCGGCGGGGGTTCCTCGATCGGAGGCTGGTCCGCCGGGAAGCCGGGCGGGGGTGGCTCGTCCGGTGGGGTTCGCGGTGGGCAGTGAGGGGAACGTCGTGCATCTGGGGCTCCATGTACGCCGGGTCACTCCCCATTGAAGCAAACGTTGCCGCACTATGCCAGCGCAGGATCAGGCGTGATGCCTGCGCACGAAGAACAGCGCAGTGCCCACCGCCACCAGCACGCCGCCGAAGAACCGGTTTTGCCAGCGAACGGCGCGGGCATTGCGGAACAGACCCTGCATGCGCGATGCCAGCAGCGCGTAGCCGTGCATCACGATCAGGTCCACAAAGCACATCGTAGCGGCCAGGATGGCCAGTTGCACGCCCAGCGGGTGCCCCGGGTCGATGAACTGCGGCAGCACCGCTACCATGAAAATGATGCCCTTGGGGTTGGTGACATTGGTCAGCAGCCCCGTGGCAAAGCGGCGGCGGCGGCTCATGACCGACACCCGCACCGCGCTGGCCTGGCCATTGGCGCCCTCCTGCGGGCCGGTCTCCACCCTGGATCGCCATTGCTGGATGCCCAGGTAGATCAGGTACATCGCGCCGATGGTCTTGACGATCAGGAATGCTTCCTCGGACGCCAGCAACAGTGCGCCGAGTCCCCCGCCGGCTACCAGCAGGATGATGACCAGGCCGGTCTGCAGGCCCAGGATCGTTGTCGACGTCTTCTTCAGGCCATATGACAGGCCATGGCTCATCGACAGTACCGCGCCCGATCCTGGAGAAACGGCGATTACCCAGCACGCGGCAAAATAGGCCAGCCACACTTCCCAACGCATCACTGCACTCCTGGAGGTAACAACGGTTAAAACGGTTTAGCGAATATCGCGGAAATCAGAACGGGTGGAACCCGGTCAGGAACTGATCGACCTGTTCGGCCTGGCGCGTGTCGCGGGCGGCGTCGCCGGCTTCCAGCACCACGGCCTGGTAGACACGGGCACCCGACGCCACCAGCCGCGCGGTCAGCCGGCGGGGGCCTTGTCCTGCGGCGACACGCCGGCCACCGACAGCTCCACGCCGTCGAGCGGCACGGGCGGCTGGGCCGCCGACTTCACCGTGACCGGGCGGGACCTGGCCGGCGCCTCCGGATGCGCGCCAAGATTGGCGACCAGCCCCGCCTGCATGGCGTCCATGGCCTCGCGGCGCAGCGCGGCATCGTCGCTGGGCAGCGTGACCACGCCCACCGCGAACAGCGTGCCGTCGATGTTGGCGGCCTCCATGGTCATCGGCAGCTTGTGGCCGGCAATCGACACGTCGCGCGCGGCGGTGGTCGGCTTGGCCGGATACAGGGCCGCGTACTTGCCGTCATCCGACACGATGGTGCGCCAGTCGTAACGCGGCGAACAGCCCGCCAGCGCCAGCCACAGCATGGCGAAGATCGCGCCATAACGCGGCATCAGGCAACGGCTGGAGCGAAACAGGCCAGGACGGGACGGCTGGGGGCGTTGAAGGGTCGGGGGCATCGCAGTGGGCGGCGGCGCATTCGGGCGCAAGCCGGTATTATCCGGGAAGCCGTCCGCCTGCGCATGTCGATCTCGTGGCTTTCGCTCGTTCGATCCGCCCGGGCCCGCGTCGGCCAGTTTTTCCGAGAGGTGACCATGCCCGTCCAATCCCTGCCCCGCCTTGCCGCGCCCTGGCTTGCCAGCCTGAGCCTGCTGGCCAGCTTCAGCGCCGTGGCGGCCACCGCACACCTGCCGCCGGTGACCGATATCGGCGCCCAGTCGGCGGCCGCGGCCAAACAGGGGGAGCCGCTGGTGATATTGGTCAGCCTGCCCGGTTGCACGTACTGCGAGACGGTGCGCCGCAACTACCTGGCGCCCCAGGTGGCGACCGGGGACATCGCCGCCCGGGAAATCGACATGACGGCCGATACGCCGATCCGCGACGTCGATGGCACCATGACCACCGCCAAACGCTGGGCCCAGGCCCACAACATCTCCGTGGCGCCGACCGTGCTGTTCCTGGACCCCAACGGCCGCAACCTGGCCAAGCCGCTGCGCGGCATGCAGCCCGACTTCTACGGCGCCTACCTGGAACAGGCCATCGACGAGGCGCGCGCCAAGGTGGCCGCGCGGCAGTAGAATAGCCGCTGTCCGATGGTCGTCCCGGTACCGTTACCCATGTCCAACACCGCTACTCCCGCCACTTCCGCGCGCAAGCGCTGGCCGATCGCCGTCGCGGCCGTGATCGTCGCCCTGCTCGGCTTCTTCGGCTATCGCGCCATGTCGCCGGCCAGCAAGGTGCCCGACGCCACATTCACGTTGCTGTCGGGCCAGAAGGTCAGCACGGCCGACCTGAAGGGCAAGGTCTACCTGGTCAATTTCTGGGCCACCAGCTGCGTCACCTGCGTCAAGGAAATGCCGCAGATGATCGACACCTACAAGCAGTACAAGGACAAAGGGCTCGATTTTGTGGCCGTAGCCATGAACTACGATCCGCCGATGTACGTGGCCAACTACGCCAAGACGCGCGAACTGCCGTTCAAGGTGGCGATGGACTCGGACGGCACGGCCGCCAAGGCCTTTGGCGACGTCCAGCTCACCCCGACGACCTTCGTGGTCGACAAGAACGGCAAGATCCTGAAGCGCTACGTGGGCGAGCCCGAGTGGGACGCGCTGCACAAGCTGCTGGATGGCGCACTGGCCAGCGCGGCCTGATCGTCACGCAATTCCTTCGAAAAGGTGCCCATGCGGCACCTTTTTGTTGGCCTGACGCCGGGCGGACAAGTCCGGCTTGCCAGCCCAAGCTGTACGGATATACAGTGGGCGCCGGATTTTCCTTAATTTCCCCAGTCCTGCCTGCCGTGTTACCGGATCTCGCCCCTGAAGCCGATGTGCCCGCCGACCTCGCCCCGGAGGCGGGCGACGGCGCCGCCTACCTGTCGAAGCTGAATCCGGAGCAACGGGCCGCCGTGGAATACGCAGGTGAGGCACCGCTGCTGATCATTGCCGGCGCGGGCTCGGGCAAGACCAATACGCTGGCGCATCGCGTGGCGCACCTGGTGGTGGGTGGCGCCGACCCGCGCCGTATCCTGCTGCTGACGTTCTCGCGCCGCGCGGCGTCCGAGATGGGCCGCCGCGTCGAGCGCATCGTCGACCAGGCGCTGGGCATCCAGTCCGGCGCCGGTCGCGCGGCGCTGCAGTGGTCAGGCACCTTCCACGCCATCGGCGCCCGCCTGCTGCGCGAGTACGCCGAGACGCTGGGCCTGGCGCCAAGCTTCACGATCAGCGACCGGGGCGATTCGGCCGACCTGATGCACGTGGTGCGTCACGACCTGGGGCTGTCCGAGCAGACGTCGCGCTTCCCGCGCAAGGAAACCTGCCTGGCCATCTATTCGCGCGTGGTCAACACCCAGTTGCCAATCGAGGTGGTGCTCAAGACGCAGTTCCCGCGCTACGCGATGTGGGCCGACGCGCTCAAGGCGCTGTTTGCCGGCTACGTCGAGGCCAAGCAGAAGCAGCAGGTGCTGGACTACGACGACCTGCTGCTCTACTGGGCGCAGGCGATGACCGAGCCGGCGCTGGCGCAGGACATGGGCGCGCGCTTCGACCACGTGCTGGTCGACGAATACCAGGACACCAACGCGCTGCAGGCGTCGATCCTGCTGGCGCTGAAGCCCCAGGGGCGCGGCCTGACCGTGGTGGGCGACGATGCCCAGTCGATCTACGCCTTCCGGGGCGCCACGGTGCGCAACATCCTCGATTTCCCGACGCAGTTCACGCCGTCCGCCGAACAGGTGACGCTGTCGCAGAACTACCGCTCCACGCAGCCGATCCTGCAGGCCGCCAACGCCGTGATCGGCCTGGCCACCGAGCGCTTCACCAAGGATCTCTGGTCGCTGCGCGAGTCGGCCGAAAAGCCGGGCGTGGTGGTGGTCAACGACGAAGCCGACCAGGCGCGCTTTGTGGTCGAACAGGTGCTGGCACGGCGCGAATCGGGGCTGGCGCTGATGCACCAGGCCGTGCTGTTCCGCGCCGCCGACCACAGCGCGCAGGTCGAGATCGAGCTGGCCCGGCGCAATATCCCGTTCGTGAAGTTTGGCGGCCTGAAATTCCTGGAATCGACGCACGTGAAGGACGTGATGGCCGTGGTGCGCTGGCTGGAGAATCCGCGCGACCGCATGGCGGGCTTTCGCACGCTGCAGCTACTCCCCGGCATCGGCCCGAAGACCGCCGCGCGCGTGCTCGAAGGGCTGGAGGCGGCCACCGAGCCGCTGGTGGCGCTTGAAGTCTTCGAGGCCCCGCCCGCCGCCGCCCCGGCGTGGGACGACCTGCTGACGCTGGCCCGCACGCTGATGGCGCCCACGTCGCCGTGGCCGTCGGAATTCGAACAGGTGGTGGCGTGGTACGTGCCGCATCTGGAGCGCATGCACGACGATGCCGCCGCGCGCCAGGCCGACCTGCAGCAGATCGAGCGCATCGCCGCCACCTACGCGTCGCGCGAACGCTTCCTGACCGAGCTGACGCTCGACCCGCCCAGTGCATCGAGCGATGAATCCGGCGTGCCGTCACGCGACGAGGACTACCTGATCCTGTCCACCATCCATTCGGCCAAGGGCCAGGAATGGAAGGCCGTGTACGTGCTCAACGCCGTGGATGGCTGCATGCCGTCCGACCTGGCCACCGGCACCACCGAGGAAATCGAGGAAGAACGCCGCCTGCTCTACGTGGCCATGACGCGGGCGCGCGACCACCTCGACGTGATCGTCCCGCAGCGCTTCTACGTGCACAACCAGGTGGGCTTTGGCGATCGCCATGTCTACGCGTCGCGCACCCGCTTCCTGCCGAACCGCGTGATGCCGAACTTCTACAGCCGGTCGTGGCCGCCCCCGCCGATGCCGGGCGAGGGACAGGCCAAGCCGTCGCTGCCGCAGGTCGATCTGGCCGTACGCATGCGGAATATGTGGAAGTAAGGCCGGCGTTCGGTCCCGTTCAGGCCAGTTCCACCCCCGCCCTCCGCACCACTTCCACAAGCGCCCCGTCGCGCAGCAGGGCGGCCACGCGCTCGATTTCGTCGGTCATGTAGCGGTCCGCGTCCAGGAACGGCACATGCTCGCGCACGAACGCGAACATGGCGCGGCCGGCTGGCGACAGGTGCTCGACCGCGCCGGCCAGTTCCGCTGCCTGGCACGCGGCCAGCAGCTCCAGCGCCAGGATGTACTGGTTGTTGTCGAGGATGCGGCGCGCGTTGCGGGCGGAAATCAGGCCCATGCTGACCACGTCCTGGTTGTCGCCATTCGACGGCACGCTCTGGATACTGGCCGGGCTGCAGATCGTGCGGTTCTCGGCCACCAGCGCGGTGGCCGGATACTGCGCCCCCGCAAAGCCGCACGACAGTCCTTCGTTGGCCGCCGCCAGGAAGGCCGGCAGCCGGTTGTTCAGGTGCGGGCTCAGCAGCCGGTTCAGGCGGCGCTCGGCCATCACGCCAAGCTGCGTGGCGGCGATGGCCAGGAAATCCATCGCGAAGGCCACCTGCTGGCCATGGAAATTGCCGCCGTGGAACAGCGCGTCATCCTCGAAGAACAGCGGGTTGTCGTTCGATGAATTGAGTTCGCGGGCGACCACGGTGGTGCAGTGGTCCAGCGTATCGCGCACGGCGCCCAGCACCTGCGGGATGCAGCGCAGCGTGTAGGCCTTCTGGATGAAGACGCCGGTGCCGGTGTTCTTCTCGTCGCCGGCGCGCTGCTTCATCTCCGCGCTGAGCGTGTCGTGCCCCGCCAGCCGCGTCGAGCCCGCCAGCAGCGCCCGCAGGTTGGCGGCGGAGCTGACCTGGCCCGGGTGCGGCTTGGCGATGTCGTGACCGTGCGCCATGAAGGCATCGGCCGATGCCGACAGGCCTTCGAGCGCCAGTGCGGCGATGGCTTCGGCCTGCCGGACCTGCGCGCGCAGCGTTTCCAGCAGCAGGCACGACACGCCCGTCATGGCCGACGTGCCATTGATCAGCGCCAGCCCTTCCTTGTAGGCCAGCGTGATCGGCGCAATGCCGTGCTGTCGCAGCACGTCGGCGGTGGGCGCCGTGCCGCCATCGGCGGTCAGCACCTTGCCTTCGCCGATCAGCGTGATGGCCACGTGCGACAGGGGCGCCAGGTCGCCACTGGCGCCCAGCGACCCCACCTGCGGCACGGCTGGCGTAATGCCGGCCGCCAGATACTTGAGCAGCTGCTCGATCACGGCCGGGCGCACCGCCGAATAGCCCCGCGACAGCGCATTGGCGCGCGCCACCATCATCGCGCGCACCTCATCGCGCGAGAACAGCGGCCCCACGCCCGCGCAGTGGCTGCGCAGCAGGTTTTCCTGCAGGGCGCGGCCGTGCTCGATATCGACCCAGTTGTGGACGAGCTCGCCAAAGCCGGTGGACACGCCGTAGATCGGCACATTGGCGGCGGCTACCTTCTCGAAGCGGACGCGGGCGTCGCGCACCTTGTCGAGCACGGCGGCGGGCACTTGCGCAGTCAACACGCCGTGGGCGATGCCGGCGACGGCGCCGGGAGTCAGGTGATGGCCGTCGATGGCGGCCTGGTGTGTGGCGTTGGACATGGGGGCGGACGATGGTGATTGAGACGCTTTGCCCTCACCCCCAACCCCTCTCCCGCGCGCGGGAGAGGGAGCGAATCAACAGCGACGGACATGCCGGTGGTTTTCTCCCCTCTCCCGCAAGGCGGGAGAGGGGCCGGGGTGAGGGCCGGCTGGGAGTGTACCGGAGCCCTTGGGCCGCCTCCTCTGCCCTTACAGTCCGTAGCGCTTGATCTTGTCGTATAGCGTCGCCTTGCCCACCTGCAGCAGATCGGCCGCCTGGCTCACGGCGCCGCCGGTGCGGGCCAGCGTATCGGCGATCACGGCGCGCTCGTAGCGCTCCATGCGCTCGCGCAGCGGCACCGACTCGTCGCCGCCGTCCACCTTGCCGGCGTGTCCGCCTTCGGGCACGCCGAGCACCAGCCGGTCCGCCGCATTGCGCAGTTCGCGCACATTGCCGGGCCACGGGCGCTGCATCAGTTGCTGGCGCTGCATCTCCGACAGGATCGGCGCGGGCCGCTGGTAGCGCACGGCCGCCACCAGCATGAAGTGCTCGAACAGCGGCACGATGTCTTCACGGCGCTCGCGCAGCGGCGGCAGCGGAATCGTCACCACGTTGAGCCGGTACAGCAGATCCTGGCGAAACATGCCCTGCGCCACCAGCGACTCCATGTCGCCCTTGGCCGCGGCGATGATGCGCACGTCGATCGGTACCGATGCGTTCGAACCCAGCCGCTCCAGCGTGCCTTCCTGCAGCACGCGCAGCAGCTTCACCTGCAGCGCCAGCGGCATGCTTTCGATCTCGTCCAGGAACAGCGTGCCGCCCGACGCATGTTCGAGCTTGCCGATGCGCCGCTTGCCCGCGCCCGTGAACGCGCCGGCCTCGTGGCCGAACATCTCGCTCTCGAAGATCGATTCCGGCACCGCGCCGCAGTTCAGCGCGATAAACGGCGCGTCGCGGCGCGTCGACAGCGCGTGCAGGCTGCGCGCCACCAGCTCCTTGCCCGTGCCGGTCTCGCCGTTGATCATCACCGGCACGTCGGTCCCGGCCACGTTGGCGATCAGGTCGCGCACCTGCGCGATGGCCGGCGAGCGGCCGATGATGCGCGTGCCCGCGGCCGGCCCGGCCAGCTCGCGGCGCAACGCCACGTTTTCCAGTTCCAGTGCGCGGCGCTCCAGCGCCCGGCGCACGGTGTCGGTCAGGCGGTCCGCGCCGAACGGCTTTTCGATGAAGTCGTAGGCGCCCTCGCGCATGGCCTGCACCGCCATCGTAATATCGCCATGCCCGGTCACCAGGATCACCGGCAGGCCCGGCGCCACGTTGCGGCAGTGGTGTAGCAAGTCCAGCCCCGACGCGCCGCCCAGGCGCACATCGGTCACCAGCACGCCGGGGAAGTCGGCGGACAGGTGCGGCATCGCGGCCTCGGCCGACGGCAGCGCCAGCACGGCAAACCCGGCCAGTTCCAGGCTCTGTGCCGTGGCCTGGCGCACCAGCGGTTCGTCCTCGACAAACAGCACGCGCAGCCCGTCTTGCATCGCAATCATTTCGCTTTTCCTCATCACGCCGCCACCGGCTGGCGCGCCCGCCGCAACGTCACCACAAATTCCGCGCCACCGCCTTCGGCATTGCCGGCCACCAGCTGGCCGCCGAATTCGCGCACGATCGACGACGAGATGGCCAGCCCCAGCCCCAGGCCCTGGCCGATTTCCTTGGTCGTGTAGAACGGCTCGAACAGGCGCGGCAAGGCGTCCGGCGCAATGCCGGTGCCATTGTCGCGCACGGCGATGCGCACCTGTTCCTCGGTGGCGGTCACCTCGATTTCCACCCGGCCATCGGGCTTGCCTTCGGCCGCGATGGCGTCAAGCGCGTTACCTACCAGGTTCAGCAGCACCTGTTCGAGCTTCAGCTCGTCGGCCCACACGGCCAGGTCGGCGGCCTCGCCGTCCAGCCCGCGCACCCGCAGCATCACCTGGCCCAGGCGCGGGGCGATCAGCTGCAGCACGTGGTCCAGCGCGGCGCGCACACGCACGGCATTGCGGCGCTGGCGGGCCTTGCCGGCGAACAGCTTCAACTGGCCCGTGATCTTGCCCATGCGCTCGGTCAGGTCGGCGATGGCCGACAGGTTGCCCGTGGCGGCGTCGAGCTGGCCGCGCTCCAGCAGCACGCGCGTGTTGTCGGAGAACGTGCGCAGCGCGGCCAGCGGCTGGTTCAGTTCGTGCGTGATGCCCGCCGCCATCTGGCCCAGCGCCGCCAGCTTGCTGGCCTGCACCAGTTCGTCCTGGGTCGCGCGCAGTTCGCTTTCGGCGCGGGTGCGCTCGGCCACCTCGCCTTCGAGCTGCTCGTTGATGGCCATCAGGTCGGCGGTACGCGCCTCGACGCGGCGCTCCAGTTCGTCGTAGGCCGCCTCCAGCAGGCGGCGGCTGTACAGCATGTCGCGGGCGCGCTGGCGGCGCTGGCGCAGGTTCACCAGCAGCAGGCAGATGCAGGCATAGGCCAGCGCCGCGCCGATCGTCGCGCTGCGGGCGTTGGCCAGCACCGGCTCGAGCGGCGCCATGACCTGCATGTTCCAGCCCGCCGGCCCCACCGCGCGATTGATCTCCAGGTAGCGGTCGCCGCCGCCGTCGGACAGCCCGAAGCGCAGCCCTGCGCCATCCAAGCCATCGGGCGCGCTGTCGCCATCGCGGCGGTCGGTCGGCCCCACCCGCACCAGCCGCTGGCCGTCGGACAGCGTGTTGTCGGCCAGCCAGCGCATGACGGGCGATGTCAGCGACTGCATCGGCAGCGCCGTGACATCCACGTCGTGGTACTGGCGCGTGCGGTGCAGCTCGGCCTGCAGGTCGGCCGGCAGCGGCCGCAGCGTGCGGTATTGCCAGCCCGGTACCGACGACAGGAAGATCACGCCGTGGTCGTCGGACACCATCAGCGGCTCGCCCCGGCCCGAGCCGGCGCGCTGGAACCATTCCAGGTTCAGCTTCACCACCGTCACGCCGATCACCTTGCCGCCGGCCTCGATCGGCTGGGCGATGTAGTAGCCCGGCTCGTCGCTGGTGACGCCGATGGCATAGAAGCGGCCCACCTCGCCGCGCGAGGCCATCTGGAAGTACGGACGGAAACGGTAGTCGGTGCCGACGAAGCTGCCCGGCTCGCCATGGTTGCTGGCGGCCAGCGCCAGGCCGTTGGCGGCAATCACGTAGGTGGCCGATGCCCGGGCGCGCCGGTTGACCTCCACCAGGTAGTCGTTGACCGCGGCAATGCGTGCCGGGTCTTGCGGCGATGCCAGCAGCGCGCGCACGGACGGGTGCAGCGACACCAGGGCCGGCAGGAATTCGTAGCGGTCGAGCGTGGATTCGAGCGTGCTGGCGTACCGGTCGGCACGCATCGCGGTGGACTGCTGCAACGCGGCGATGCCGCGCTGCACCGACAGCAGCCAGGTCAGCAGGCACAGCGCCAGCAGCCCGGCCAGCAGCGCGACGGCAAAGCCCCACCAGCGCGAACTGTTCTCCGGCGCATGCACGGAGTCAGGCGGTGCGGGGTCATGCACGGCAAGGAAATCGTCGGAATGGGGCATCGGCGCGGGCGGAAGCTCTCGCGCCGATGATACCCGCTGGCCGCCCTGGGGGCTGCGGCGCCAGCGGGGGATGCTGGGGGGTGCCCACGACGCCGTCCAGCGGGTCGCCGGGCACCAGGCCGGCCATGTCAGGCGCTGGCGTCGGCCAGCTCGACGTTGTCGTCGCCACCGCCGCGCAGCACGCGGTTCAGGCGGGCGCGGTCGAGCTCGCGTTCCCAGGCCGACACCACCACGGTGGCCACGCCATTGCCGACGATGTTGGTCAGCGCACGGCATTCGCTCATGAAGCGGTCGATGCCCAGGATCAGCACCATGCCAGCCACCGGGATGGTGGGCACCACGGCCAGCGTGGCCGCCAGCGTGATGAAGCCCGACCCGGTCACGCCGCTGGCGCCCTTGGACGTCACCATGGCCACGGCCAGGATGGTCAGCTGCTGCAGCAGCGTCAGCTCGATGTTCGTCGCCTGGGCGATGAAGATCACGGCCATCGTCATGTAGATGTTGGTGCCGTCCAGGTTGAACGAGTAGCCGGTAGGCACCACCAGGCCCACCACCGACTTCGAGCAACCCAGCTTTTCCATCTTCTCCATCAGGTGCGGCAGCGCGGCTTCCGACGAGCTGGTACCCAGCACGATCAGCAGCTCTTCCTTGATGTACGCGACGAAGCGGATGATCGAGAACCCGGTCAGGCGCGCCACGGTGCCCAGCACCACCAGCACGAACACGATGGCGGTGAAGTAGAACGTGCCGATCAGCTTGAGCAGCGGAATCAGCGAACCCAGGCCGTACTTGCCGATGGTGAACGCCATGGCGCCGAACGCGCCGATCGGGGCCACCTTGGTGATCACGTGCACGATGTGGAAGAACACCTTCGACACCTGGTCCACCATGTCGTGGATGATCTGCGCGCGATCGCCGATGATGGCCAGCGCCGAGCCGAAGAACAGCGACACCAGCAGGATCTGCAGGATGTCGCCATTGGCGAACGCGCTGAAGATCGTGTCCGGGATGATGTGCATGAAGAACTCGACTGTGCTCTGGCCATGGGCCTTCGACACGTACTGCGAGATCGACTTGGTGTCCAGCGTGGCCGGATCGATGTTGAAGCCGACGCCGGGCTTGAGCACGTGCGAGGCGACCAGGCCGATCAGCAGCGCGAACGTGGACACGATCTCGAAGTAGAGCAGCGCCTTGCCGCCCACGCGGCCCACCTTCTTCATGTCGCGCATGCCGGCAATGCCGGACACCACGGTACAGAAGATGATCGGGCCGATGATCATCTTGATCAGCTTGATGAAGGCATCGCCCAGGGGCTTCATTTCCACGCCGGTGGCCGGCGCGAAATGGCCCAGCAGGATGCCCACGGCAATCGCGAACAGGACCTGCACGTACAGGATCTTGTAGAAGGGTTTCCTCATGATGTCGTCCTCGGTGTTTGGTGACCGGTGCTGGGCGCTCGAAGGGCACCCACGTTGCACGCCTGGCCCGAGGCAACGGGCGGCGCGTCTGGAAGTAACTATTTGCAACAGCCGTGCCACACGGGGCGATGGCGCCAAGTCGTTGATTTGCAAGGGAAGCCGAAGAGAAGCAATGAGCGAAGGCTCCGGGATTCCGGAAATCCGGAAACCGCCGCTCCGGGAATTCGGACGACTACGAGGTCGATTCGGACTGCGAAAGTGTCTCCAGCGCCATCCCGGAGACCATTTCTGCCCGGCAGCACCCCGATCCGCGAAGCCGGCATGTCGGGAATTCCGGAATTCCGGGCGCCCGTGTCATGGGGAACGCCCGGTGCGACCACGTATAATTCCGAGCTTCCTCGATTCATGCCGCGCCAGGCCCCGTATTTCCGGGCCGGCGCCACGCAAGTCCAGCCCGCCGCCATGAGCAGCTACTACAAACATCACGTCTTCTTCTGCCTGAACCAGCGCGACGACGGCAAGGCCTGCTGCGCCGACCACAATGCCAAGGCGATGCAGGAATACGCCAAGAAGCGCTGCAAGGAGCTGGGCATCGCCGGCGCCGAAGGCCGCGTGCGCATCAACAAGGCCGGCTGCCTGAACCGGTGTGAACTCGGGCCGGTGCTGGTGGTCTACCCCGACGCCGTCTGGTACACCTTCGTCGACGAGCAGGACATCGACGAGATCATCGACAGCCATCTGGTTCACGGCAAACCCGTGGAACGCCTGATGGTCGACCGCTGATCCGGTACCCGCCGGCCGCGCCGGGCCTGCCGCCCGGTTTTTGTTGTGCTGCTGTTATCCGCCGTCTTTCCTGCCCTCGCCATGAACGCGCATACCCAGGTCACCACCATCGCCGGCCCCGTCGGCGACATCGACATCTCGATCGATCTGCCGCAGAACGAGCCGGTGCGTGGCCTGGCGCTGGTGGCCCACCCCCACCCGCTGTTCGCCGGCACCAAGGACAACAAGGTGGCGCAGACGCTGGCGCGCACGTTCGTGGCGCTGGGCTATGCCACGGTGCGCCCCAACTTCCGCGGCGTGGGCGGCACGGCCGGCGAGCACGACAAGGGCATCGGCGAGCAGGACGACCTGCTGGCCGTGATCGACTGGATGCGCACCCAGACCGCCTGGTCGCCCGAGGCAGCCACGCTGCCGCTGGCGCTGGGTGGCTTTTCGTTCGGCAGCTTCGTGCAGACGCACGTGGCGCGCCGCCTGGCCGAAGCGGGCACGCCCGCGCAGCGGCTGGTGGTGGTAGGCACGGCCACCAGCCGCTGGGAAGTGGCCACCGTGCCGGCCGACACCATCGTGATCCATGGCGAACAGGACGACACCGTGCCGCTGGCCAGCGTGCTGGACTGGGCCCGTCCGCAGGAACTGCCGGTCATCGTCATTCCTGGCGCCGACCACTTTTTTCACCGCAAGCTGCACCTGATCAAGCAGCTTGTCGTCAACGCGTGGGACCGGTGAACCGTCCCGCCCGCGCCATCTCTTTCTTGTTGGAACATTACCCATGCTGAACAGAGCCACGCCGCATTTCGCATCCGCCCTTGCTCCCGTCGCCGTTGCCGCGACGCTTGCCACCGTGCTTGCCGCCGCCCCTGCCGCCGTCCAGGCCCAGGGCGTGCCGATGCCGCAGGTGGCCGCCAAGTCGTGGATGCTGTACGACGTGACCAGCGGCCAGGCCCTGGCGTCGCAGAATGCCGACCTGCGCATCGAGCCCGCGTCGCTGACCAAGCTGATGACCGCCTACCTGGTCTTCGAGGCACTCAAGGAAAAGCGCCTGACGCTGGACCAGACCGTCACGCCGACCGACATCGTGCGCAAGGTCAAAAGCGATGAGTCGCGCATGTTCATCGAGGCCGGCAAGCCGGTCAGCGTGAACGACCTGCTGATGGGCCTGATCGTGCAGTCGGGCAACGACGCGTCGCTGGCGCTGGCCGAAGCCGTGGGCGGCTCGGAAGAAGGCTTCGTGGCGATGATGAACCGCGAAGCCCAGCGCATGGGCATGAAGGGCACGCACTTCACGAACACCGATGGCGTGCCCGATCCGAACCACTACACCACCGCCGTGGACCTGGCCACGCTGTCCACGCACCTGATCAAGGACTTCCCCGAGTACTACGGAATGTACTCGCAGAAGGAGTTCACCTATAACAAGATCAGGCAGCCCAACCGCAACCGCCTGCTGTACATCGACCCGACCGTGGACGGCCTGAAGACCGGCCACACGAAGTCCGCCGGGTACTGCCTGATCTCGTCGGCAAAGCGCCCGCTGGCCAATGTGCCGAATGGCTCGCGCCGCCTGGTGTCGATCGTGATCGGCACGACCACCGAGCAGATCCGCACCCAGGAAAGCCTGAAGATCCTGAACTACGGCTTCCAGTTCTTCGACACGCTGCGCCTGTACGACAAGGGCCAGGTCCTGGCAACGCCCGACATCTACAAGGGCAAGGCAAGCACCATCAAGATTGGCGTGGCCAACGAGACGTTCGTGACGGTGCCCAAGGGCACGGGCGGCCGCCTGAAGCCGGTGCTGGAGCGCCAGGAGCTGCTGATCGCCCCGATCGCCGCCGGCCAGCAGGTGGGCACGGTCAAGCTGATGGACGGCAACAACAAGGTGGGCGAATTCCCGGTGGTGGCGCTGGAGGAAGTGCCGGAGGCCGGCTTCTTCGGCCGCCTGTGGGATACGATCCGCCTCTGGTTCAAGCGCAAGTAAGCGCGAAACACAAGCGCGAAACAAGGTTCCGCAAGATGACGACAGATTCCAAAGACGGTCCGCTGATCCCGGGCGACATCCCGCCCGAGCAGTCGCTGATCGAATACCCGAGCGAATTCCCGATCAAGGTCATGGGCGCCATGCAGGACGGCTTTGCCGAGGCCATCGTGACGCTGATCCAGGAATTCGACCCGAACTTCCACGCCGGCAAGATGGAGATGCGTCCGTCGCGCAACGGCAACTACCTGGGGCTGACGGTGACCGTGTACGTCACGAGCCGCGAGCACCTGGACAGCGTGTACCGGGCGCTGACGTCGCACCCGATGGTCAAGGTGGTGCTGTAACCACATGAACGCCATCACCCTGAAGCCCGGCAAGGAAAAGTCCCTGCTGCGGCGCCATCCGTGGGTCTACGCCACGGGCATCGCCTCTACCGAAGGCCGCTGCGAGGCGGGCTCGACCGTGGTCATCCGCAGTGCGGACGGCCGCTTCCTGGCGCGCGGCGCCTACAGCCCCGAGTCGCAGATCCGGGCGCGCGTATGGACGTTCGACGAAAACGAGCCGGTCGACCATGCGATGTTCAAGCGCCGCGTGTCCGCCGCGCTGGAGCACCGCAAGCGCTGGGTCAGCGACACCAGCGCGGTGCGCCTGATCTTCGGCGAATCCGACCGCCTGCCGGGCCTGATCGTCGACTATTACGGCCAGGGCGAAACCGGCCAGCTGGTCTGCCAGTTCAACGCCGCGGGCGTGGAGCAGTGGAAGGACGCGCTGGTCCAGGCACTGGTCAAGGAAACCGGCTGCCCGAACGTCTACGAACGTTCCGACGCAGCCGTGCGCCAGCGCGAGGGCCTGGATCTGGTGACCGGCGTGCTGGCCGGCGCCGACCCCGATCCGCAGCTGTCGGTGACCGAGCACGGCGTGCGCTACTACGTGGACGTGCGCAACGGCCACAAGACCGGCTTCTACGTCGACCAGCGCGACAACCGCAAGCTGGTGGGCGACCTGGCCGACGGGCGCGATGTGCTGAACTGCTTCTGCTACACGGGCGGCTTCTCGCTGGCCGCGCTGCGTGGCGGCGCGAAGTCGGTGACGTCGATCGATTCGTCGGGCGACGCGCTCAAGATCGCCGCCAGCAACGTGACGCTGAACGGCTTCGACCCCGAACGCGCCACCTGGCTCGACGCCGACGTGTTCAAGACACTGCGCGAGTTCCGCGCCGAAGGCCGCCAGTTCGACCTGATCGTGCTGGACCCGCCCAAGTTCGCGCCGTCGGCCCAGCATATCGACCGTGCCGCGCGTGCCTACAAGGAAATCAACCTGGTCGGCATGCAACTGCTGCGCCCGGGCGGCCTTCTGTTCACGTACTCGTGCTCGGGCGCCATCAGCATGGAGCTGTTCCAGAAGATCGTGGCCGGCGCCGTGACCGACGCCCGCGCCGACGCGCGCATCCTGCGCCGCCTGTCGGCCGGCACCGATCACCCCATGTCGGCAGCCTTCCCCGAAGGCGAATACCTGAAGGGCCTGCTGCTGGAGAAGGTATAAGGTCTAAGTCCCGGGCCAGGCGAGCCCGGGAAACTCGTCAGATTACGGGTTTTCCGGAATTGCCTCGGAACTGTCTTCCGGCGGTCATATTCGTCCCCTAAGATTCGTCTCACGGTAAGGCATTGGCAGGTGTCTGACCGTCTCTTCTTATCAGTCTTCGTGGTAATCGCCCCGCTACCCAGCGGGGTTTTTTTGGTTGCGGCCGGCACCATGCGAGCCGTATCCCTGACCGCGCGCACCTGGCGTCGCGCCGGCCCAACGGCGTCCGCGTCCCCGTTTGATCCAGGTCTGTGCAAGCCGATATCGGCGGCCTACCGCCACTCAGCCCAACGCCCCCGACCCTAGACTGCCCAACTTGTAGAAGCCGCATGCCGGGCGTCCTGAAAAGCGGCTTCCGAATCGGCTTCGGACCAAAACGAGCGCCAGGGGGGCGACGATGGAAAGCAATGCAGCGGAACAATATCGGCCGGTGGACGGCCTGGCGCTGGCGCGCATGCTGGCGGGTTGGGCGAGCAAGCGAAAGCTGGCGCTCCTGGTGGGTACAGCCGGCATATCGGCGGCGCTGTTCGGCGTGCTGTTCCAGCTGACTTGCCGCTACCAGAGCGACGGCTTCCTGAGAGCCAGCCGTACACTGGCCGAATACAACGCCCACCGCGCTGCCATCGAGGACAGGGCCAATCTGCGGCGCTATCTGCAGGCAGCCGGCGTAGTCGAATCGCCAAATGGCCAATATCTTCTGCAGGCACTCAACGCGCGCATGGTCCAGCAGCGGGTCAGGTCCGTGATGCAGTATTCCAGGGACGACCTGAAGCTGATTTCGAACCCGCAGCCGCCCGCAGACGTGAACCTGCTGGGCTTCAATATTTCCTTTGCGGCCGCCACGGCCAAGGATGCCGCGGAGCGTGTCCGGCTGATGGGCGAATACCTGCGCGACAGCCTGCTGCGGCAGGACTTGCTGGAACAGATCCGCGAGAACGCCGGCGCGGCCAGGGCGCGACAGCAACAACTCCAGCTCGATCTCATCGCAAAGCGCCTGGCGCTGGACGAGGCCACGTCGAGGCTGGCCGCGCTGCAGGGCATCGCCACCAAATATCCGTCGGCATCGCAGTTCGAATCGCGGCAGTTGTTGGCGTCGGACGGCGGCAGTTCGCGTTTCCTGGCCCCGGTGATGCAGCTGGTGGGCGCCGAGTCCCATATCGCGGATCTGCAGATCGAACTGGCGACGCTGGAGCGCGCCATCGCGGTCAATGCGCTGCGCCTGAACTTCTACCTGGCGGCGGAGCCTCTGGCCAGGCAAGACGGCTCGGGTGGCGAACTGTTCCAGGCACTCAGGCGCCTGAAAGCCGAATCGTTCCAGGCTGCGAACCTTGAGGACGATCGATTGCGTGAAGTTGTGAACGAGGTGCATCTGCTGGTCGGCGACCTGGCGACCAAGCATGTGGTGAAGACCACCTTCGCGTCGGGGCCGACCGTGCCGAGCCGGCGATCCGGCCCCTCGCGGATCGTGCTTGCCGTGCTTGCCCTGATCGGCGGCGCCGTCCTGGCGGCGGCGGCCATTGCCGGCGTGGACACCATCACCGGCGGCCACCGAGGCTACGCTCTACCGTGGCGCCACAGGCCCCGAAACTCCCTATAATCGAACGACCGTGCATTTCGATGCCGCGCCATTCCATCAGACGGACCCGAGGAGACTGTTCCATGCCTGCCGCCAAACACATTCCGCCAGTCCTGCAGAACCTGGCCCTGCCCGTCATCGCGTCGCCGATGTTCATCGTCAGCTATCCCGAACTGGTGCTGGCGCAGTGCAAGGCCGGCATCGTCGGGTCGTTCCCGGCACTCAATGCGCGCCCGGCCGAGCTGCTCGACGAGTGGCTCACGCAGATCCAGGAAGAGCTGGCGACGTTCCGGGCCGCCAACCCCGGCAAGCCCGTCGGCCCGCTGGCCGTGAACCAGATCGTGCACGCCTCGAACGCACGGCTGGAACATGACGTGAAGGTCTGCGTGGAACGCAAGGTGCCGATCTTCATCACGTCGCTGCGTGCGCCGCCCAAGGAAATGATCGACGCGGTGCACAGCTATGGCGGCATCGTGCTGCACGACGTGATCAGCATCCGCCATGCCGAAAAGGCCATCGAGGCCGGCGTGGACGGGCTGATCCTGGTGGCGGCCGGCGCCGGCGGCCATGCCGGCACGCTGTCGCCGTTCGCCCTGGTTGGCGAAGTGCGCAAGATCTTCGACGGCCCGATCGCGTTGTCCGGATCGATCGCCTCCGGCGACGCCGTGCTGGCCGCCCAGGCCATGGGCGCCGATTTTGCCTATGTGGGCACGCGCTTCATCGCGTCGCAGGAAGGCCACGCCAGCGCCGAGTACAAGCAGTCGATCACAAGCGCGGCCGCGTCCGACATCATCTACACGAACCTGTTCACGGGCGTGCACGGCAACTACATCCGCGAAAGCATCGTCAACTCGGGCCTGGACCCCGACGACCTGCCCGTGGCCGACAAGAGCAAGATGGACTTTTCGAGCGGCAGCTCGAAGACCAAGGCTTGGAAGGACATCTGGGGTGCCGGCCAGGGCGTGGGCCAGATCCACGACATCCCCACCGCAGGCGAGATCGTGGCGCGCATGAAGGCCGAGTACGACGCAGCGCGTGCCCGGCTGGGGCTGGTAGCATAAGGGCGTTTTCGCGCCCCTTGCCCTGAACCGTTGCCCGCTCCCGACCCCGACACACCCATCGACCCAGCCGACCTGCCCGGAACGCTCACGCATCGGGAACGCGTGATTCGCGCGTTCTGGGTCACCCTTGGCGTCATCAGCCTGGTGCTCGGCTTTATCGGCATCTTCCTGCCGCTGCTGCCGACCACGCCGTTCGTGCTGCTGGCAGCCGCCTGCTTCGCGCGCGGGTCGGAAAAATTCCATCACTGGCTGATCACGCACGAGCGCTTCGGGCCGCTGGTGCGTGACTGGCAGGCCCACCGCAGCATTCCGCTTCGCGCCAAGTGCCTGGCGCTGTCGATGATGTGGACGTCGATGAGCGTCACGGCCTGGCTGCTGCGCGCCCGGCCCGTGTCGTCGCTGACCCTGATCGCCATCGGCATCGCCGTGACCGTGTGGATGGTACGGCTGCCCACGCGGCCGCCTGGGGGCTATCCCCAGGCCGGCGACGGACCGTCGCCCAAGGCGTAGGGCCAGCCGCTCCTCAGTCGTAGCGGCGCGCGTCCTCGATCGATTTGCCGTCCTGTGGCAGCGATCCCGGCGCGGCAAAGCGTACCTCGCCACGCAGCCGCATCACCTCTCGCATCGAATCGGCCACGGCACGCGCCAGGTCATCGTCGACGCGTGTGGCGTCGCAATGCAGCGTCATCACGTCGGCGCCGATGGTGCCGGTCACCACCAGCCGCGCCGCGCGGATTTCGGGATGGCGCCGGACCACTTCGGCCACCTGCCCCGGATGCACGAACATGCCCTTGACCTTGGTGGTCTGGTCGGCGCGGCCCAGCCAGCCCTTGAGCCGGATATTGGTGCGGCCGCACGGGCTGGCCCGGTGCGACGACTCGGCGACGATGGCCGACAGGTCGCCGGTGCCAAAGCGGATCAGCGGATAGTCGCCGTTGCCCAGCACCGTGACCACCACCTCGCCCACCTCGCCCTCGGGCATCGGCTTGGTACCGCCCGGCTCGACAATCTCGACCAGCACGCCCTCGTCGACCACCCAGCCGTCGCCGCCATCCGTCTCGAAGGCGATCAGGCCGACATCGGCCGTGCCGTACATCTGGCGCGCCGCGATGCCGTGGTCCTGCAACCAGCCGCGCAGCGCCGGCGGGCAGGCTTCGCCCGATACCAGCGCCTTCGACAGGCTTGCGCACGGCAGCCCCATCTCGCCGCCTTTCTCGATCAGCAGCTTCAGGAACGAAGGCGTGCCCGCGTAAGCCGACGGCTGCAGGCTGGCCAGCGCCTGCACCTGCGACTCGGTCTGCCCGATGCCCGCCGGAAACACGCAGCAGCCCAGCCGGTGCGCGCCCGATTCCATCATCATGCCGGCCGGCGTGAAGTGGTACGAAAACGTGTTGTAGACCAGTTCGCCCGCGCGGAACCCGGCGGCGAACATCGCGCGGGCGGTGCGCCACCAGTCGCCGGCAAAGCCATCGGGCTCGTGGATCGGCCCCGGCGACTGGAAGACATGGCGCAGATTGGCCAGCGGCGTGGCATTGAGCCCGCCCAGCGGCGGCGCCGCGCGCTGGCGCGCGCTCAGTTCGGACTTGCGCGTGACGGGCAGCAGCGCCAGCGCATCGCGCGAGTCGACCTCGCGGGCGTCGAAATCGCACAGGATTTCGGCGAAATACGGTGCGTGCGCCTGGGCATGCGCGACCTGGCGCGCCACGGCGGCAATCAGCGCGGCCTCGCGTTCCGCGGGCGCGCGCGTCTCCAGCGAATCGAAGTACTCAGCCATATCGGTGTCCAGGGAGGTTCAGGCCAGCCAGCGTTTGCGGCGGCGATAGCTTTTCACGTCGCGGAACGATTTGCGCGCGCCGCCTTCGGCATCGTTGGCGGCCACGCCCAGATAAAACTCCTTGACGTCCTCGTTGGTGCGCAGCGACTCGGCCTCGCCGTCCATCACCACGCGGCCGTTTTCGAGGATGTAGCCGTAGTCGGCGTAGCGCAGCGCCACCATCGTGTTCTGCTCGGCCAGCAGGAAGCTCACGCCTTCGCGCGAGTTCAGGTCGCGCACGATCTCGAAGATTTCTTCCACGATCTGGGGCGCCAGGCCCATCGACGGTTCATCCAGCAGGATCATCGACGGCTTGGCCATCATCGCGCGTCCGATGGCGCACATCTGCTGCTCGCCGCCCGAGGTATAGCCGGCCTGTGACTTGCGGCGCGTCTTCAGGCGCGGGAAGTAGTCGTAGATCTTCTCCAGCGCGTCGCGTGTCTCGCCACGCGACAGGCCACGCGTGTAGGCCCCGGTCAGCAGGTTTTCCTCGATGGTCAGGTGGGCAAAGCAGTGCCGCCCTTCCATCACCTGGATCACGCCGCGCTTGACCAGGTCATTGGGCGTGAGCTGGTCCACGCGCTGGCCCCGGTACTCGATCGATCCTTGGTGACATCGCCGCGCTCGGCGTGCAGCAGGTTCGAGATCGCCTTGAGCGTGGTGGTCTTGCCCGCGCCGTTGGCCCCCAGCAGCGCCACGATGCGGCCTTCGGGCACATCGAGCGACACGCCCTTGAGCACCAGGATCACGTGGTCGTAGATGACTTCGATGTTGTTGACTGAGAGGAGGGTCATGGGATTTCCCTGTTGATTCTGCTCCCCTCTCGCACTTGTGGGAGAGGGGAGAAAACCGCCGACGATTCAGACTCAAGACTTCATGCAAGCCGGCGTGATGCCCTTCTCCTTTGCGTACTGCGCCGCCGTGGCCTTGAACAGCGGGTGGATCAGGTTCTTGTTGCCCTCGATCCAGTCCGATACCACCACCCACTTGGCGCCGTCCCACTGCTGGATCTTCACCTTGCCCGATCCCTCGTGGTTGTCGCAGCTGGTCTTGATCTCGGGCAGCAGGCCCGTGGCGCCCAGTTGCTGCAGGCGGGCGCTGGTCAGGTTCAGGTTCTCGAAGGCCCAGCGCATCTCGTCGCCGGTCATCACCTTGCCCTTGCCGAACCTGGCCTGCGCCACGCGGATGGCCTCCACCGTCACCACGGCCGCCGACACGCCGCGGTTATAGAGCACCGAACCCACCTTGTTGCGGTCCTGCATATTGCCCTTGTTGGCACCGTAGACCACCTTCTCGATGTCGGCGATCAGCGGTACGCCCTTGCCGGCCACGTTCCACGTCGCGCTCATGTAGCCCTTGGCGGCATCGCCGGCCGGCGTGGTGTCTTCCTCGGACCCGGCCCACCAGGACCCGATCATCTTGTCGCGCGGGAAGCCCACCTTCTGCGCCGCCTTCAGCGCGGTCTGGTTCATCACGCCCCAGCCCCAGAAGATCACGTAGTCAGGATTTTCCTGGCGGATCTTCAGCCATTGGGCGCCCTGCTCGTTGCCCGGGTGCGCCACCGGAATTTCCACCAGGTTGAACTTGCCGAGCCTGGCCTCGGCCTCCAGGGCGACGATCGGCTCCTTGCCGTAGGCCGAGTCGTGATACAGGTAGACGATCTTCTTGCCGGCCAGCGAGCCACCGTTCTTGGTCGCCAGGTACTTCACGATGGCCGATACCTGCATCTGGTACGTGGTGACCAACGGGAACGCGTACGGGAACACCGAGCCGTCGACGGCGTCGGTACGACCGTAGCCCATCATCACCAGCGGCACCTTGTCGGCCGCCGTCTTGTCCACCAGCGCGTACGAGATGCCGGTGGACATCGTGTGGTACGCGGTGCCCTTGCTCTGCCCGTTCTTGGCCTTCAGGCGCTCGTAGCACTCCACGCCCTTGGCGTTGTTGTACTCGGTCTCGCACTCTTCCCACGACAGCTTCACGCCGTTGACCCCGCCCTCCTTGAGGTTGACGTAATTCAGGTAATCGACAAATCCGCCATAGAACGATTGCCCGTTCGAGCCATACGGGCCCACACGATAGCTGGGCAGCGCCACGAACTGGTCGTTGGCCTGCGCCAGGGCCGGCAGCGCGGGCGCCAGCAGGGCAGCCGCGACGCTGACCACCAGGGCGGCGCGCTGCACATTGCGAAATACGGTTGTCATGACAGTCTCCTTCACCTCGGACGGGCGTTGTTATGGAACGACTCAAAAGGCGCGAGCAAAAGGAAGCGAAGCGGTTCTGGCTAGGCGCGCGGCCGCAGACAGTACAACCAGTACGGCAAGGCCGCGCAACGACGCCAGAATCATTTTGATCGAGCCTTTAGTGCGGGAATGGCCAGAGGCGCAGCTTCTCCTTGGCAATCTGCCAAAGCCGGGCCAGGCCATGTGGCTCGACAATTAGGAAAAATATGATCAGCGCGCCGAACACCATGAGCTGGATATGCGACACCGTGGCGTTCGTGAACGGCAGGTGCAGCAGCGCGGCCAGCGCCGGCAGCACGTTATCGAGAAAGATCGGCAGCAGCAGGATGAACGCCGCGCCCAGGAACGATCCCAGGATGCTGCCCATGCCGCCGATGATGATCATGAACAGGATGCGGAACGACAGGTCCAGCGAGAAGCCGTCGGGCTCCACCGATCCCAGGTAGCAGAACGCGTAGAGCGCACCGGCCACGCCGCAATAGAACGAGCTGACCGCAAACGCCAGCAGCTTGGTGCGCATCAGCGGGATGCCAATGACCTCGGCGGCCACGTCCATGTCGCGCACGGCCATCCAGGCCCGGCCGGTGGCCGAGCGCACCAGGTTCTTGGCCAGCATGGCCAGCACCGTGACGATGGCCAGCACGAACAGGTACTTCTTGATCGGCGTATCGATCGCCACGCCAAACAGGTCCAGCCGCTGCGCGGTGATCACGCCCGACGAACTGTTGTTCGAGAACCACGGAAACTTGGTCAGCGCCCACACCACGAAGAACTGCGCGGCCAGCGTGGCCACGGCCAGGTAGAAGCCCTTGATGCGCAGGGACGGCAGCCCGAATGCCACGCCCACCAGCGCCGCCGACAGCCCGGCCAGGATGAAGGTCAGCAGCACCGGGATGCCTTCGATCCGCAGCTGGAAGTTGTACGCCGCGTACGCGCCCACGGCCATGAAGGCCGCCGTGCCCAACGACAGCTGGCCGGCATAGCCCGTGAGGATGTTCAGGCCCAGCGCCGCCAGCGCGAAGATCAGGAACGGCGTCAGGATGGCGTTGAACCAGTATTCGCTGCCCGTGAACGGGATGACGACGAACGCCACCACCATCAGCAAAGCAAAGAAAATACGATCTTGCCGGATCGGAAAAATCTGGCTGTCGGCAACGTAGCTGGTCTTGAACTGGCCGGATTCGCGGTAGAGCATCGTGGGCCTCCGTCAGACGCGGTCAATGTGTTTCTCTCCGAACAAGCCTTCCGGCCTGACCAGGAGAAACAACAACGCAAACACATAAGGGAACCAGCCCTCGATACCGCCGAAGTTGCCGCCGAACATCGACTGGAACACGGGCGGGATATAGATCTCGGCCAGCTTCTCGGATGCGCCGATGATCAGCCCGCCGACGATGGCGCCCGGCACCGACGTGAATCCGCCCAGGATCAGCACCGGCAGCGCCTTGAGCGCGGTCAAGGTCAGCGCGAACTGCACCCCATTGCGCGATCCCCACAGCATGCCCGCCACCAGCGCGACAAAGCCGGCCACGCCCCACACGATGGCCCAGATGTTCTGCAGCGGAATGCCCAGCGACAGCGCCGCCTGGTGGTCGTCGGCCACCGCTCGCAGCGCGCGGCCCACCTTGGTGTACTGGAAGAACAGCGCCAGCACCGCCACCAGCACGGCGGCAATCAGCGCGGCAGCCAGGTCGAACTTCGACACCACGATATTGAAGTGGGTCAGGATCGACTCGATGGGTTCGTCGACGATGCCCAGCTGGATCGGCCGCACCTCGTTGCCGAACAGCAGCGGCCCCAGCCCTTCCAGGAAGAACGACAGGCCGATGGTGGCCATGAACAGCGTGATCGGCGGCTGGTTGACCAGCTTGCGCAGCACCAGGCGCTCGGTGCTCATGCCGACGACGATCATGACCACGAAGGCGCCGATCACGGCCGCCCACATCGGCAGGCCCTTGTCCATCAGCCCCACCACGGCCAGCGCGGCAAAGTAGACCATCGCGCCCTGCGCGAAGTTGAACACGCCCGACGCCTTGTAGATCAGCACGAAGCCCAGCGCCACCAGCGAGTACATCAACCCCGAGAGCAGCCCGCCGATCAGGATTTCGAAGAAGAAGGTCATCGTAGATTCCTGAATTTGCTTGGGATCGCCTCAGTGCGAGGTGCCCAGGTACGCCTTGATCACGTCCGGGTTCGCCTTGACCTCGGCCGGCGTGCCATCGCCAATCTTCTTGCCGTAGTCCAGCACCACCACGCGGTCGGAGATATCCATCACCACGCCCATGTCGTGCTCGATCAGCACGATGGTGGTGCCGAACTGCTGGTTCACGTCCAGGATGAAACGGCACATGTCCTGTTTCTCCTCGACGTTCATGCCGGCCATCGGCTCGTCCAGCAGCAGCATCGACGGCTCCGCTGCCAGCGCGCGCGCGAGCTCCACGCGCTTCTGCAGCCCGTACGGCAGACGCCCCACCGGCGTCTTGCGGATGGCCTGGATTTCCAGGAAGTCGATCACTTCCTCCACCTTGCGGCGATGCTGCATTTCCTCGGCGCGGGCCGGGCCCCACCACAGCGCGTGCGCCAGCAGGCCGGTGCGGAACTGCGTGTTGCGCCCGGTCATGATGTTGTCGAGCACGGTCATGCCCTTGAACAGCGCGATGTTCTGGAACGTGCGTGCGATGCCCTGGCGAGCGGCGGCGGTCGGATGCATCTTGCGGCGCTCCTGCCCCCGGAACACGATGCGGCCCTGCTGCGGGTGGTAGACACCGTTGATCACATTCAGCATCGAACTCTTGCCGGCGCCGTTCGGGCCGATGATGGCGCGGATCTCGTGCTCGCAGACGTCGAACGAGATATCGGTCAGCGCCTTCACGCCGCCAAACGACAGCGAGATGTGCTGCAGGTCCAGGATCACGTCACCGCGTGTGCTGGCGCGGGCCGTGGTGTCGGACCGATGGGCGTCGCCGGCGCGCGGGCCGTCGCCATGCACGGTGTCCGCATGGCCGGGCGGGACGATGGCGCCGGGCGACGCAATCGTGCCCGTGGCGTCCACGCGCGCCATGCCCGGTCCGCCGCCGCCCTGCCACGCTGTCTGGGTTGCCGTCATCTGTGCGTCTCCCTGTCTCACGCCGCCCGCGCGCCGCCCACGGGCGGAAAGCGCTTGACGTCCACCAGCTTCAGCGTGGCCGACACACTGCCCTCGCGGCCATCCTCGAACTTCACGCGCGTGTCGATGAACTGCTCCGGCTTGCCGGCGTAGAGCGCATCCACCAGCACCGCGTACTTCTCGGCAATAAAGCCGCGCCGCACCTTGCGTGTGCGCGTCAGTTCGTCGTCATCGGGGTCCAGCTCCTTGTGCAGGATCAGGAAGCGCGCCACCTGCGAGCCGGCCAGCATCGCGTCGGCGGCCAGGTCGGCATTCACCTGCTCCACGCATTCGGCGATCATGGCGATCACGTCGGGCTGGCCCGCCAGGTCCACGTAGCCGGCGTACGGCAGGTGGCGGCGCTCGGCCCAGTTGCCCACGGCGTCGAAGTCGATGTTGATGAACGCGCAGACGCGGTCGCGGTCCGTGCCGAAGGCCACGGCCTCCTTGATGTACGGAAAGAACTTGAGCTTGTTCTCGATGTACTTGGGCGCGAACATCGATCCATCGGCCAGCTTGCCCACGTCCTTGGCGCGGTCGATGATCTTCAGGTGCCCGTCGGCATCGATCACGCCGGCGTCGCCGGTCATGAAGTAGCCCTGGTCGTTGATGGCCTCGCGCGTGGCATCGTCACGCTTGTAGTAGGACTTGAGCAGCCCCACGCCGCGCACCAGCACCTCGCCGTTGTCGGCAATGCGGATTTCCATGCCCGGCGCGGCCGGCCCCACCGAGTCGAACTTCACCTGGCCATCGGGCTGCAGGCACACGTAGGCGCAGGTTTCGGTCTGGCCGTAGAACTGTTTCAGGTTGATGCCGATCGAGCGGTAGAAGCGAAACAGGTCCGGCCCGATGGCCTCTCCTGCCGTGTAGCCCACGCGGATGCGGCTCATGCCAAGCACGTTGCGCAGCGGGCCGTAAATCAGCATTTCGCCAATTCCGTAGCGCAGCCGGTCGAGCGCGGGCACCGGGCGCTTGTCGAGGATGTCGGCGCCGCAGCGGCGCGCCACGCCCATCGCCCAGTGGAACAGGCGGCGCTTGATCCAGCCCGCATCCTCCATGCGGATCATGACCTGCGTGAGCAGGCCTTCGTAGATGCGCGGCGGGGCGAAGTAATAGGTCGGGCCGATTTCGCGCAGGTCGGTCATCACGGTCTCGCGCGATTCCGGGCAATTCACCGTGAAGCCGGCCACCATGGCCTGCGCGTACGAGAACAGGTTATCGCCCACCCAGGCCATCGGCAGGTACGACAGCACGTCGTCATCGGCGCCGAGCCCATCGAACTGGCAGCCGTTGCGCGCCGCACCGATCAGCCCGGCATGCGCGTGGCAGACGCCCTTCGGCTTGCCCGTGGTGCCCGACGTATAGAGGATGATCGCCGTGTCGTCGGCCTGGCCGGCCTCCACCTGCGCATCGTAGAAACCTGGATTTCCTTGTCGTACTCGCGGCCGATTTCCTGCACGCGTTCGTACGAGAGCAGCGACGGATGATCGTAGTCGCGCAGCCCGCGCGGGTCTTCGTAGATGACATGGCGCACGGCGCGGCCCCGCGACGCCAGTTGCGATTCCACTTCGAGCAGCTTGTCCACCTGCTCCTGGTCCTCGACGATGGCGAACTCGATCTCGGCATCGTCGAGCACGTAGACCATTTCGTTGGCGATGGCGTCCTGGTAGAGCGGCACGGGCACGCCGCCCAGCGCCTGCGCGGCGGTCATGGCCCAGTAGAGGCGCGGGCGGTTGTCGCCCACCACGGCCAGGTTCATCCCGCGACGGAAGCCCAGCGCGGCCAGCCCGCAGGCCAGCGCGCGCACTTCGTCCGCCGCCTGGCGCCAGCTGTAGGTCTGCCAGATACCGAGATCCTTCTCGCGATAGGCCGGATGGTCTGGCCGCTGCTGGGCATGTGCCAGCAGCCATCGCGGAAAGGTCGTTGCCGACGATTCCTGCATCGCTGTCTCCTCTCCCCTTCGGATGGCCTAGGGACCATGCCGGGTATCAAGCCGCCAGACCGGTCGCTATACTGGGCGTCTTGTCCGGTGCGCCGATTGCCGCACCGCATCACGCCCGCCTTGCCTTGTTTGGGTGAGGAATGCTGGCAGGGGCGGTTCCGGGTGATCGTAAGATAGCCGATGCCTATCCGCCGGGTTGTCGCGCCGGCGACAATTCCGGGTTAATCCCTACGGGAGTGCAATGCCTGCCGCCGACACCTACTCGTTTATCGACGGCTGCGCCTGGGCCGTCGACCTGAGCCCCGAGCAGCGCGACCGTGTCAAACGCGTGATGACCGTGCGCGAGTACGCACAAGGTGATTACGTCTGTCACAAAGGTGAAATGGCCGAGCACTGGCTGGGCGTGGTGGAGGGCATCGTCAAGATCACCACCGTGTCGCCGTCGGGCAAGTCGGTCACCTTTACGGGCGTGCCCACCGGCGGCTGGTTCGGCGAAGGCGCCGTGCTGAAGCGTGAAATCCGCAAGTACGACGTGATGGCGCTGCGGCGCTCGCGTATCGCTTTCGTCCCTCTCGAAACTTTCAGTGGTTGCTGGATACCAGCCTGCCGTTCACGCGTTTCCTGCTGATGCAGCTAAACGACCGGCTTGGCCAGTTCATCGCGGCCGTGGAATACGAGCGTCTGCTCGATATCGACTCGCGCGTGGCGCGCGCGGTGTCGTCGCTGTTCAACGAAAGCCTGTATCCGGGCATCGGCACGACGATCGAGATTTCGCAGGAAGAGATCGGGCTGCTGGCCGGCATTTCACGCCAGCGCGCCAACCAGGCATTGAAGGTGCTGGAACAGCAGGGGCTTGTGCGCGTGGACTACGGCGTGATCGAGGTGCTGGACCTGGAGGGATTGCGGCAGTACGGGGAATGATTCTGGGAGAGGGGTTGGGGTGAGGGCATCGAGGCTCTGCTTGCCGACATGTCGCAATTTGAACCGCCGCGCCCTCACCCCCGGCCCCTCTCCCGCGTTGCGGGAGAGGGGAGCAAACCGCGAGCGGATTCTATTTACTTCGAATACACGTACACCCCACGGCCCGTCTTGCGGCCCAGGTAGCCGGCGGCGACCATCTCGCGCATCAGCATCGCCGGGCGGTACTTCGGATCGGCGAACTCGGTGTACAGCACTTCCATCACGGCCAGCATCGTATCCAGGCCAATCATGTCGGCCAGGGCCAGCGGGCCGATCGGATGGTTGCAGCCCAGCTTCATGCCTTCGTCGATCTCCTCCGGCGACGCCAGGCCTTCGCCCAGTACGCAGAACGCCTCGTTGATCATCGGGCAGAGGATGCGGTTGACCACGAAGCCCGGGCTGTTCTTGACCGTGATGGGGTACTTGCCCAGCTGCTTTGCCAGCGCTTCCACATCCGCGTGGGCAGCATCGCTGGTGGCCAGGCCGCGAATCAGTTCCACCAGCGCCATCATCGGCACCGGATTGAAGAAGTGCATGCCGATGAAACGATCGGGGCGCGACGTCACGGCGGCCAGCTTGGTGATCGAGATCGACGACGTGTTCGACGCGATGATCACGTCCGGGCCGACGATGCCGTCGATCTGCTTCAGGATCTTGACCTTGAGGTCGAAGTTCTCCGTGGCGGCTTCGATGACGATGTCCGTGCGCTTCAGATCGTCGTACGACGTGCTGCCATGGATGCGCGACAGCGCGGCCGTCTTGTCGGCCTCGGTGGCCTTTTCCTTTTTGATCAGGCGGTCCAGGCTGCCGGCCACGGTGGCGATGCCCTTCTGCACGGCAGCGTCGCTGATGTCGACCATCACCACGTCCAGGCCCACCACCGCGCATGCCTGCGCAATGCCGTTGCCCATCGTGCCGGCACCCACGATGCCCACTGTCTTGATTGCCATGTCTCGCTTCCTTCTGTTGTCTGTTGTCTATTGTCAGGGATTGGATTGATTCGATCGATCTGGCCGGAGCGCGCCGTCAGCCCTTCAGCCTGGCCAGAGCCGCCACCACGCGCTCGGCGTGGCCCTTCAGCACGTCCATGTTCTGCTGCTGGCGCGCGTGGCCGCGCAGGGTCTGGTCGGCGTAGCGCGGCACGATGTGGAAATGCACGTGCGGCACGGTCTGGCCGGCGGCCTCGCCGTTGAACTGGCTGATCACCACGCCGTCGGGCTGGAATGCCTCGCGCACACCGCGCGCCACGATCTGGGTGGCGCGGATCGCCGCGGCGGCACCCTTCTCGGACAGCGCGAACAGGTCCACGGCGGCCTCTTTCGGCACTACCAGCGCGTGGCCGTCCGACTGCGGCATGATGTCCATGAACGCGATGGTGTCGGCGTCCTCGTAGATCTTGAAGCACGGGAGTTCGCCACGCAGGATGCGGGCGAAGATGTTGTGGCTGTCGTACTCGGCTTGCATGGGTGTCTCGGGTATGGATGGCCTGACGGCGACGGAGCAAAGAGTGTAGCCCCAGCGCTCCGTGCCGTGAACCAACCCACCCGATTTCCCGGCCTGTTTTTCACATGTTGCGACGATACTGGCCGCCCACCTCGAACAGCGCGTGCGTGATCTGCCCCAGCGAGCACACGCGCACCGCATCCATCAACACCGCGAATACATTGCCGTTGTCGATCACGGCCTGGCGCAGCCGCTCCAGCATGGCCTGTGCCTCGCCGTCATGGCCGCCGTGGAATTCCGCCAGGCGGGTCAGCTGGCTCTGCTTCTCGGCCTCGCTCGACCGCGCCAGCTCCAGCGTTTGTGGCGTCGGGTCGCCATTCGGATTGCGGAAGGTATTCACGCCGATGATGGGCAGCGTGCCGTCGTGCTTGAGTTGCTCGTAATACAGCGATTCCTCCTGGATCTTGCCGCGCTGGTAGCCCGTTTCCATCGCGCCCAGCACGCCGCCGCGCTCGGCGATGCGCTCGAATTCCTGCAGCACGGCCTCTTCCACCAGGTCGGTCAGTTCCTCGGTCAGGAAGCTGCCCTGGTTGGGGTTCTCGCACTTGGCCACGCCCCATTCGCGGTTGATGATCAGCTGGATCGCCAGCGCGCGGCGCACCGATTCCGCCGTGGGCGTGGTGATCGCCTCGTCATAGGCGTTGGTGTGCAGCGAGTTGCAGTTGTCGTAGATGGCGATCAGCGCCTGCAGCGTGGTGCGGATATCGTTGAAGTCGATTTCCTGCGCATGCAGCGACCGGCCCGACGTCTGGATGTGGTACTTGAGCTTCTGGCTGCGCTCGTTGGCGCCGTACTTGTCGCGCATCGTCACGGCCCAGATGCGGCGCGCCACGCGGCCCAGCACGCTGTACTCGGGGTCCATGCCGTTCGAGAAGAAGAACGACAGGTTGGGCGCGAAGTCGTCGATATGCATGCCGCGCGCCAGGTAGGCCTCGACATAGGTAAAGCCGTTGGCCAGCGTAAACGCCAGCTGCGAGATCGGATTCGCGCCGGCCTCGGCGATGTGATAGCCCGAGATCGACACCGAGTAGAAATTCCGCACCTGGTGGTGGACGAAATACTCCTGGATGTCGCCCATCACCTTCAGCGAAAACTCCGTGCTGAAGATGCAGGTGTTCTGGCCCTGGTCTTCCTTGAGGATGTCCGCCTGCACCGTGCCGCGCACATTCTGCAGCACCCAGGCGCGGATCTTGGCTTCCTCGTCGGCGGTCGGCTCGCGCTGGTTGTCGGCTCGGAATTTGTCCAGATTCTGATCGATGGCGGTGTTCATGAACATCGCCAGGATGGTCGGTGCAGGGCCGTTGATCGTCATCGACACCGACGTGCCGGGGCTGGTCAGGTCGAAGCCGTCATAGAGCACCTTCATGTCGTCGAGCGTGGCGATCGATACGCCCGAGTTGCCCACCTTGCCGTAGATATCGGGCCGCTCGTGCGGGTCTTCGCCATAGAGCGTGACGGAGTCGAACGCCGTGGACAGGCGCTTGGCATCCATCCCTTCGGACACCAGCTTGAAGCGGCGATTGGTGCGGAAGGCATCGCCCTCGCCCGCGAACATCCGCGTGGGGTCCTCGCCCTCGCGCTTGAAGGCGAAGACGCCGGCCGTGTACGGGAAGCTGCCCGGCACGTTCTCGCGCATCAGCCATTTCAGGATCTCGCCTTCGTCCTCGAAGCGCGGCAGCACCACCTTGCGGACCTTGGTGCCCGACAGCGTCGTCGTGATCAGGCCGGTGCGGATTTCCTTGTCTCGGATTTTTACGACATACTCGTCGCCGCTGTAGGCCGCCTGCATCTGCGGCCACATGGCCAGCAGCTTGCGCTCCACGCTGCCCAGCGAAGCGTCGCGCTCGGCGGCCAGCGCTTCGAGCGGCTGCCCATCCGCATCGCTATTCGACGATTTCAGCATGGCGCCGGCTGCGCGCAGTTGCTGGCGCTCGCGGGCCAGACGGCTCTGTTCGGCCACGCGGCGATGGTACGCACGCACCGTGTCGGCCAGTTCGGCCAGGTAACGATTGCGGGCCGGCGGCACGATCACGTTCTGGCCGGTGGAGATGCGGCCGGCCAGCTTCGGCAGCACGCCGGGCTTGAGGGCGATGCCACGCGCGCCCAGCGCCTCGACCAGCCCTTGATAGAGCATGGTCACGCCGTCGTCGTTGAAACGCGATGCCTGGGTGCCATAGACCGGCATGTCCTCGGCGCGCGCGTGCCATTGCTCGCGGTTGCGCTGCACCTGCTTGGCCACGTCGCGCCAGGCATCCTGCGCCCCCTTGCGGTCGAACTTGTTGATGGCGACAAAGTCGGCGAAGTCGAGCATGTCGATCTTCTCGAGCTGGCTCGCGGCGCCGAACTCTGGCGTCATCACATATAGAGACAGATCCACATGCGGGACGATGGCCGCGTCGCCCTGGCCGATGCCCGAGGTTTCCACGATCACCAGGTCGAACGCGGCCGCCTTGCAGGCGGCGATCACGTCCGGCAACGCCTGGGAGATTTCGGAGCCGGCATCGCGCGTGGCCAGCGACCGCATGAACACGTTCGGATGGTTGATCGCGTTCATGCGGATGCGGTCGCCCAGCAGCGCGCCGCCAGACTTGCGCCGCGACGGATCGATCGAGATCACGGCGATCGACAGCGCGTCCTGCTGGTCCAGGCGGAAGCGACGGATCAGTTCGTCGGTCAGCGACGACTTGCCGGCGCCACCCGTGCCCGTGATGCCCAGCACCGGCGTGGTGGACGCCCTGGCCTGCTCGTGCATGGCAGTGACCAGCGCCGGGTCGGCCCGGCCGTTCTCCAGCGCGGTGACAAGTTGCGACAAGGCGCGTCGGTCGCCACCGGTAACGCCGTCGAGCGTGGCTGGCGCGTAGCGCGTGAGGTCGATGTCGCAGCGCTGCACCATGTCGGCGATCATGCCGGCCAGGCCCATGCGCTGGCCGTCCTCGGGGCTGTAGATGCGTGCCACACCGTAAGCCTGCAGCTCGCGGATCTCGTCGGGCACGATGACCCCGCCGCCACCGCCGAACACCTGGATGTGCTCGCCGCCGTGCTGGCGCAGCAGGTCGATCATGTACTTGAAGTATTCGACGTGGCCGCCCTGGTAGCTGGAAATGGCGATGCCCTGCACGTCTTCCTGCAAGGCGGCGGTCACCACCTCGTGGACGGAGCGGTTGTGGCCCAGGTGGATGACCTCGCAGCCGTGCGACTGCAGGATGCGCCGCATGATGTTGATCGATGCGTCATGGCCGTCGAACAGCGACGCCGCGGTGACAAAGCGCACCTTGTTGGCCGGGCCGCTGCCCGGAGTCGCCTGCGGCCGGGCGGCCGCCGTCCTGCTCACATCGGAAAGATCAGTCATTGTCTCCACCGCTCTGTTATGTGGCTGGCTGCCCCATGGTGGCTGTATGCCGTCGGTTCTGGCGACCGCGCTGACAGGGGCCGGACGATTATATGACGTTTACGTTAACGTAAGTCCAGGGGCGCGGGTAAGCACCGAGCGCCATGACGGGCATCGTCGCACAGCGGCCGGAGCCGGAAAAGGGACGAATCGGAGGAAGAAGGGCCGGAGGCCGCCGCTGCGCCGCGGGAGGTCGGCACAGGTGATGTTGGCGGCTCCGGATCCCAGGAGAAAGGTGCTTTTTGCGCCCGTTCAGGCGTGGATTTGCGGGCAGTCGCCGAACGCGTCGGTCCGGCGTTCGTTCCAGCGGCGAGCCAGCTGGCGGGCGATGAATACGGCGCGGCGCAGCGACCATGGCGCGGGCGTCTCGGTCAGCAGGAAGCGCGCAAAGGGCGCAGCGGCCGTCTCGCCGGACAGCCAGACGCGCTCGCCTTCGGCCAGCACGTACACATCGCCGGGGCGCAGCCAGATGTCGGCCGGATGCCCTTCGAGGGTCAGCCACAGGCTGCCTTCCAGCGCGGTGACGCTTTGGCCGTGCCGCGCGCGCCAGCTGACGGGCCGGCCTGGTTCATCGAGTTCGAAAGTCCTGAGTTCACGCATGGGTGTCTCCTGCTCTTGCCCGGCGCAGCCGCTCTGGATCAAGGGATCGGAGTGGACAAGGGGGGCGCTGCGCCACGCTTCCATTATTCATGGCGGCGACTACAATCCCATGCACAGTTCCGAACAGTTTTCGTTGAACTGTTCAGTAGTTTTGACTGACAGTTGCCGCCTCCGTCACCCATGAAACTCGTCATCGAACCCGCCACCGGCGTCCCCCTGACCGAACAGATCGTGCTGGGCGTGAAGGACTGGATCAGTTCGCGCGAAGCCGCGCCCGGCGCCCGCCTGCCGTCGATCCGCGCGCTGGCCGCCGAACACGGCATCAGCCGCTTTCCGGTCATCGAGGCCTATGACCGGCTGGTGTCGCAAGGGCTGGTCGATTCGCGCCAGGGTTCGGGCTTCTACGTGGCCGAGAGCGCGCTGACGGGGCGGCGCGGGCGTGGGTGGTCGGACCCTAGCCTGGCCGAGGACCTGTCGCTGCATATCATCGACCAGTTCCACCATCCCAGCGGCACGCTGAAGCTGGCCGGCGGCTTCGTGCCCGAGGAATGGCGCGACGTGGAAGGGCTGACGCAGGCCATCCGCCATATCACGCGGCACGACATCGACAGCGTGATCCACTACGCCACGCCGCTGGGCCACCCGGCGCTGCGCAAGCACGTGCTGACGCGCGTGCGGCAGGTGGGCATCGAGGCCGACCTGTCGCAGGTGCTGATCACCTCGGGCGCCAGCCAGGCGCTGGACCTGGTCGTGCGCCATCTGCTGAAGCCCGGCGACACGGTCTTCGTGGAGGACCCCGGCTACTACAACCTGTTCGGGCTGCTGCGCATGCATGGCGTTCAGCTGGTGGGCGTGCCGCACACGCCCAACGGCCCCGACCCCGAGGCGTGCGAGCGCCTGCTGCGCGACCACAAGCCCAAGCTGTTCTTTACCAACAGCGTGCTGCAGAACCCCACGGGCTCCACGTTGGCGCCGCCCGTGGCGTTCCGCCTGCTCGAACTGGCGCGCCGGCACAACTTCCGCTTTGTCGAAGACGACATCTTCTCGGACTTCCAGCTCAACTTCACCGACCGGCTGGCCACGCTGGACCAGCTCGAGCACGTGATCTATATCGGCGGATTCTCCAAGACGGTGTCGGCGGCGTTGCGGGTGGGCTATATCGTCGCCGACAAGGCGCTGATCAAGGATTTGATCGACGTGAAGGTGCTGACCAGCGTCGCGGGATCGCATTTTGCCGAAGCCGTGACGGCGACGATGCTGGAGCGCGGCGCCTATCGCAAGTACGTGGAACGGCTGCGCGTGCGCACGCGCGAGGTGACGGCCGATGCCGTGAAGACCCTTGGCCAGTACGGCTGGGAGGTCTTCTGCGAACCGGCCGGGGGCAACTTCCTGTGGGCGCGCTCCCCTGCCATCGAGGATTCGCGCGAACTGGTGACGATGGCGGAAGCCCACGGCATCTCGCTGGCGCCGGGGCATTTCTTCCGGCCCGGCGGCGAGACTTCGGCATGGGTGCGCATCAATTCTGCCTATGCGGGCGAGCCGCGCTCGCGCGCGCTGTTCGAGCAGGCCGCGGCGCGCTGATCAGCCCCGCGCGTCGCCGCCGTGGTTGTGCAGCACGGCGTTGCGGCGCGAGTAGGCGAAATAGATCACCAGGCCCAGCGCCAGCCAGCACAGGAAGGCGATCCACGTCAGTTTCTGCAGGTGCGCCATCAGAAATAGACAAAACGCCACGGACAGCAGCGGCACCACCGGCACGCCGGGGCAGCGGAACGTGCGCGGCAGGTGCGGATGCGTGCGGCGCAGCACCAGGATCGCAATCGAGATCAGCGTGAAGGCCGACAGCGTGCCGATATTGATCAGTTCGGCCAGCACGTTCAGCGGCACGAAACCGGCGATGGCCGCGAACACGATGCCCACCGTCCACGTGGCCGTGAACGGCGTGGCGTGCACCGGATGCACCGTGGACAGCGCCTCGGGCAGCAGCCCGTCACGCGACATCGCAAAGATGATGCGGGTCTGGCCGTAGGTCATCACCAGGATCACGGTAGTCATGCCCAGGATGGCGCCCAGATCGACAAACCCGGCCACCCAGTTCTGCCCCGCGTACTGCAGCGCCAGCGAAACCGGGTGATCGACGCCCTCGAACTTCATGAACGGCACGATGCCGGTCATGATGGCCGCCACCGCCACGTACAGGACGGTGCAGACCGCCAGCGACCCGATGATGCCGATCGGCAGGTCGCGGCCCGGGTTGCGCACTTCCTCGGCGGCCGACGTCACCGCGTCGAAGCCGATGAACGCGAAGAACACCAGCGCCGCCGCATTGAAGATGCCCGTGAAGCCGAACGGCGCGAACGGCTGCCAGTTGGCCGGCTTCACGTGCCAGACGCCCACCACGATGAACAGCAGCACCACGGTGATCTTGATGGCCACCATCACGTTGTTCAGCCGCGCCGATTCGCGCACGCCATACGACACCACCCAGGCAATCGCCAGCATGATCAGGATGGCGGGCAGGTTCACCAGCGTTTCGACGCCCGGCACGGAACCCGGCGCCGCCGTGATGGCCGCCGGCAGATGCAGCCCGAATCCGGCCAGCAGCGACTGGAAGTAGCCGGACCAGCCCACCGACACCGCCGACGTCGCCAACCCGTATTCGAGCAGCAGGTCCCAGCCGATCATCCACGCGACGATCTCGCCCAGCGTGGCATAGCTGTAGGTGTAGATCGATCCGGAAACGGGAATTGCCGACGCAAACTCTGCATAGCACAGCGCCGCGAAGCCGCAGGCCATGGCCGCGATCACGAACGACACCGTCAGCGCCGGGCCGGCGGTCAGCGCGCCGGTGCCCGTCAGCACGAAGATGCCCGTGCCGATGATGGCGCCGATGCCCATCAGCACCAGGTCCACGGGCCCCAGCACCTTGCGTAATCCATCATGCTCGCTGACATCCAGCATGGATTCGATATTCTTGGTGCGCAAGAGACTCATGGGGCAGCTCCGGGGTGCAGTCGGTGCATTGACTATAGGTTGTACACGTCGCACCGGCGGCCAGGGCTGCACATCTTTTGAATCTTTGAATGGCAGGGGGCGCCGGCGGAAAGGGCGCGATGATACGCGCCGGGGCGGCGGTTGTCATGGCCGACGGCCGGCCGAAAAAAAAGCGCCCTGTGCGGGCGCCTTCAAGACGACGATGCCATCCGGCATCAGGGAAATCTTAAAATCAGATAAATCAGGAATCTGCGATTTACTTCGCCACCGGCATGGTGAACTCCGCGCCCTTGGCGATGCTGTCGGGCCAGCGCTGCATCACGCTCTTGTAGCGCGTGTAGAAGCGCACGCCCTCTTCGCCGTACGCGTGGTGGTCGCCGAACAGCGATCGCTTCCAGCCGCCGAACGAATGCCAGGCCATCGGCACCGGAATCGGCACGTTGATGCCGACCATGCCCACCTGGATCTGGCGCGCGAAGGCGCGGGCGATGCCGCCGTCGCTGGTGTAGCACGACACACCATTCCCAAATTCGTGACGGTTGATCAGGTCCACCGCCTCGGCAAAGTCATGCACGCGCACCACCGACAGCACCGGGCCGAAGATCTCTTCCTTGTAGATCGTCATGTCCGGCTTGACGTTGTCGAACAGCGTGCCGCCGACGAAGAAGCCGTTCTCGTGGCCGTCCACCTTGTGGCCACGGCCGTCGGTCACCAGCTTCGCGCCTTCGGCCACGCCCTTGGCGATATAGCCCTCGACCTTGGCCTTGTGCGCGGCCGTGACCAGCGGGCCCATCTCGGCGTCGCCTTCCATGCCGTTGCGGATCTTCAGCGATGCGGCGCGCTCGGCCAGGCGCGGCACGAGCTTGTCGGCCACGTCGCCAACCGCCACGGCCACCGAGATCGCCATGCAGCGCTCGCCGGCCGAGCCGTAGGCGGCCCCGATCAGGGCATCCACGGCCTGGTCCAGGTCGGCATCGGGCATCACCACCAGATGGTTCTTGGCGCCGCCCAGTGCCTGCACGCGCTTGCCGTGCTTCGTGCCTTCCGTGTAGATGTACTCGGCAATCGGCGTGGAGCCGACGAACGACAGCGCCTGCACGTCGGGGTGCGCCAGCAGCGCATCCACGGCCACCTTGTCGCCCTGCACCACGTTGAACACGCCGTCGGGCAGACCGGCCTGCTTGAGCAGGTCGGCGATCAGCAGGCTCGGCGACGGGTCGCGCTCGGACGGCTTCAGCACGAACGTGTTGCCGCAGGCCAGCGCCACCGGAAACATCCACATCGGCACCATCACCGGGAAGTTGAACGGCGTGATGCCGGCCACCACGCCCAGCGGCTGGCGCAGGTTCCAGTTGTCGATGCCGCCGCCGATGTTGTCGGTGAAGTCGGTCTTGAGCAGGTTGGGAATGCCGCAGGCGAACTCCACCACCTCGATGCCGCGCGTGACTTCGCCCTTGGCATCGGAAAACACCTTGCCGTGCTCGCGCGTGATCAGCGCCGCCAGGTCGTCGTGGTGGCGGTCCAGCAATTCCTTGAACTTGAACAGGATGCGCGCCCGGCGCAGCGGCGGCATCTCGGCCCACGCGGGCCAGGCTGCCTTGGCGGCGGCCACGGCGGCGGCCACGTCGTCGGCGGTGCCCATGGCCACGCGGGCAGCCACGTCACCGGTGGCCGGGTTGAACACATCGGCAAAGCGGTCCGTGCCAGCGCGCTGCACGGTGCCGCCGATGTAGTGATGGATCTCGGCAATCTGCCGGTTTTCTGCGATGTTCACTGCGGTCTTCCTCTATGTCTCGGGCAGGTCTTACTGGATGCTCTGCAGGGCCTGCTTCACTGTGTCGAACAGCTGGTCGATCTCGGCCTCGGAAATGATCAGCGGCGGCGAGAACGCCAGGATATCGCCGGTGTAGCGTACCAGCACGCCCAGCTCCAGGCACTTCAGGAACGCCTCGTAGGCACGCGCGCCCGGTGCGCCGGGGCGCGATTCCAGTTCCACGCCCGCCACCATGCCCAGGTTGCGGATGTCCTTCACATGCGGCGCGCCACGCAGGCCATGCACGGCTGCCTCGAACTTCGGCGACATCTCGGCCGCGCGCTCGAACAGCCTGTCGCGCTTGTACAGGTCGAGCGTGGCGATACAGGCCGCCATTGCCAGCGGATGGCCCGAGTACGTGTAGCCGTGCGGCAGTTCGATGCCGCCCTGCGCCGTGGCGTTGATCACGGCATCGTGCACCTCGCGGCGCACAGCCACGGCACCCATCGGCACGGCGGCATTGTTGATGGCCTTGGCCATCGTGATCAGGTCGGGCGTGACCTTCAGGCGCTCGGCGGCGGTGGCGGCGCCCAGGCGGCCAAAGGCGGTAATCACTTCATCGAAGATCAGCAGGATGCCGTGCCTGCTGGTGATCTCTCGCAGTTTCTCCAGATAGCCGACCGGCGGAATCAGCACGCCGGCGGAGCCTGCCATCGGCTCGACGATCACGGCGGCGATGTTCGACGCATCGTGCAGCGCAATCAGGCGCTCCAGGTCGTCGGCCAGATGGGCGCCCCATTGCGGCTGACCCTTCGAATAGGCCGCCTCGGCGATGTTCAGCGTGGCCGGCAGGTGGTCGGTGCCCGGCATCACGTTGGCCGACCACATCTTGCGGTTCGGTCCGATGCCGCCCACACCCAGGCCGCCGAAACCCACGCCGTGGTAGCCGCGCTCGCGGCCGATGATGCGCGTGCGCTGGCCCTCGCCGCGCGCCCGGTGATACGCCAGGGCAATCTTCAGCGCGGTGTCGACCGATTCCGAACCCGAGTTGGTAAAGAAAATACGATCCAGGCCCTTGGGCATCAGCGCGGCCACCTTGGTGGCGGCCTCGAATTCCAGCGGATGACCCATCTGGAACGGCGGCGCATAGTCCAGCGTGGCTGCCTGCTGCGCGATCGCCTCGACGATTTCCTTGCGCGAGTGTCCGGCGGCCACGCACCAGAGACCGGCGCAGCCGTCGAGTACCTTGCGGCCGTCATGGGTCGTGTAGTACATGCCGCTGGCCGATGCCAGCAGGCGCGGGGCGGCCTTGTACTGGCGATTGGCGGTGAAGGGCATCCACAGGGCTTCGAGATCGGGAATCACGGTCTTGGCGGCATCCATACGTTCTCCTGGTGCGGTGTGCAGGGTGGCGCGCGGCAGGGCGGCGCCAGGGTTTCCGGCAACTCTACCGGCGGGGTCTGGTGTAAAGAATATACGGTCAGGAGATCGGCGCCTGACCGTACAGTTCAGTCGCCGCAGACCGTACAGGTACAGGACCGGAAAGCGGCACCCGGCATGGTAGCCGGAACGCTGTTACGGCGCTGAAACCGATCCGCGACAAGCCCCGGACGCTGCAACGCACCAATCCGGACGCCTGCCTCAATAGCCAGTACACTGTACAGGTTTCGCACCTTGCAGCCGCCTTATGCTGAACCTGAACCTCGCCCGCAGCCGCCGTGGCGGAGAGACCCTGACCGAGCAGATCGTGGCCGGAATTGCCGCGCTGGTGGACCAGCGGGCCCTGCGCGCGGGCGCTCTGCTGCCATCAGTGCGCCGCTTCGCGCAGCAGCACAACGTCAGCACCTTCACCGTGGCCGAGGCCTATGGCCGGCTGACCGCACTGGGCTACCTGACCGCGCGACCCGGATCGGGCTACACCGTGGCCCATCGGCATGCGCCGGCCGGCCAGGCGCGCACGTCGCAATGGGAGGCACCGGCCCTCAATGCCGCCTGGCTGCTTTCCGATGTTTTTGCCGATCATTCGGTGCCGATCAAGGCCGGCGCCGGATGGCTGCCCGGCGACTGGCTCAACGAGGAAGGCCTGCACCAGGCCATGCGCAGCGCGGCACGCGTGCCGGCGGCGCAGGTATCGGGCTACGGGCATCCATACGGCTTCGGCGCGCTGCGCGAGCACATCGCCACGCACCTGAGCCAGTACGGGATGCCGGTGCAGGCGCAGCAGGTGGTGCTGACCCAGGGCGCCACGCAGGCGCTGGACCTGGTGGTCCGCACGCTGCTGCGGCCCGGCGACACCGTACTGGTGGAATCGCCCTGCTATTGCAATCTGTTGCAGATCTTGCGGCTGGCCGGCCTGCGTGCGATTGGCGTCCATCGCACCGAAGCCGGCCTGGACACCGATGCGCTGGAAGACGCCATCCGGCAGCACGCGCCACGGGCGCTGTTCGTCAACACGGTGCTGCAGAATCCAACGGGCGCCAGCCTGACCAGCATGAATGCGTTCCGGGTGCTGCAATTGGCCGAGCAGCACCGCATGCTGGTGGTGGAGGACGATATCTACCGCGAACTGGCGCCGGCGGGCTCGCCGATGCTGGCAGCCATGGACGGCCTGTCGCAGGTCATCTACGTCAACGGATTCTCGAAGACGATCACGCCGTCGCTGCGCGTGGGCTACCTGGCGGCCAGCCCGGACCTGGCCAAGGCCTTCGCGCAGACCAAGATGGCTGTGGGCCTGACATCGTCGGAGGTGACCGAACGGCTGGTGTACTCGGTGCTGACGAGCGGCCACTATGGCCGGCACGTGGCCGCGCTGGCCGAACGGCTACGCGCGCAACAGGATCGCGTGGCGGAGAAGATGGAAGCGCACGGGCTGGAAATCATGCTGCGGCCGGACGGCGGCATGTTTGCGTGGGCGCGGCTGGCGCAGGACGGTGCCGGCCCCGCGCTGACGGGCAACCAGCTGGCCACGCTGGCGCTGGAACATGGCATCTGGCTGGCGCCGGGGTCGTACTTCGAACCCGACGAAACCGATTCGCCTTGGATCCGCTTCAACGTGGCCACCGGCGATGCGCCCCAGCTATGGGCATTCTTCGACGCGCTGCGCGGCGGCCGGGCCAAGGTTGCCCCAGCCGCCCGTGCCGCCTAGCGCAGGCGTGCGATCAGACGATCAGAATCGATAGCGAACGTAGCCGGTGTAGAAGTTGCTGCCGGGGTTCGGTTCCTTGATGCCGGCGTTGGAGATGTGCTGGAACCGGAACCCTACTTCGGTGTTGGCGTTCTTGCCGAAGCCCACACCCACGCCGACCATGTCCGAGAACTGGAAGGCGCTGCCCATGCGGTGCTGGTCGGACGTACCCGTGTGCGACAGCACGCGCAGGCCCACCGACGCCTCGGCGAACGGCACGAAATAGCCGCCGCGCTTTTCCACGCGAAAGATCGGCGAAACGCCAAATTCGAACAGGTTCTGCTGGTTGGTACCTCCGCGGGCGTCCCAGCCGGCCACGTTGAATTCCGCCTGCAGGCGGAACAGCCAGCCTTCCGGATTGCCGTACTGGATCGGCGTGTTGAAGTTGATGCCAAGCTCGTACTTGTTCACATCGTGGCTGGTGTCGCGGCCAACGGCCACGTGAACGGCCGGATGCGCCCAGCCCACCAGCTCTTCGGCGCTGGCGGCCGAACTGGCGCCGGCCACTGCTGCGGCGACGGCCAGGGTACGGAGGACGAACAGGGATCGGGGTGACTTGGCGAGATGCATGCGGCGTTCTTGTTGTTCTGTCTTCATGGATGAAGGCATCGAAGAGAGTGACTCGGCAACTAGACGAAATCGACTGCCGGCCCCGCCGAAGCACCTTGGCGCTTGGGACGGGTCAGGCCCAGAGCCTCTCTACCACCCAACTCGCGGCAACACAGATTCCGAGCCAGACGGCGAGGCAGCTTGCAATAAATCGGTACGTCATTGTGGGAATGAACAGCTGAGGAGAATTTTCTGATGGAATTTTTGCGACGGATTATACATACATTCACGAATGCATGTAAGCCGCATCCCCGGCTGCCGGACGTAACGGCAACAAGGAACCTGCCATGGAATTTCCTCCCGTCCGCGATGATGCCAGCACATGGCGAACCGTGCAGACGTGATCTGAAACAGTCGTATCAAGGAAAGTGCGAGCCGGACCGTACCGACAGGATGCGGATGGCCTGCCAAACGCTTTGGGCGCCGGCCTGTAGAGTCCACCCGAACGTGGCCGCCACACGCAGCCGGCGGCTGCGGTGGAGGCGAAATCATTGACGAATCAGACAGTTGACGCCGGTCAGCCGCGCAGGAACGGCAGGACTTCGGCCAGCAATATCTCGGGGACTTCCTCGGCAATGTAGTGTCCGCAAGGCATGGCGTGCCCCGTGACGTGGCGGGCGACCTTGCGCCATTCATCCAAAGGTGAAAAACACTGTTCCACGGCACCGTTGGCCCCCACAACGCCAGCATGTCGCATTCGACCTTGCGGCCGGCATCGATGTCGGCGCGATCGTGCTCCAGATCGATGCCCGCGCTGGCCCGGTAGTCCTCGCACAGCCCGTGGGCGGCGCCAGGCAGGCTCAGGCAGCGCAGGTATTCGGCCAGCGCCGCGTCGGTGAACGGGGTCATGCCGGCGCTGCGGCCGCCCATGGTCTGGCGCAGGTACAGCGCCGGATCGGCCTCGATCAGCGTTTCCGGAAACGGCGCCGGCCGGATCAGGAAGAACCAGTGGTAGTAGGCGCGCGCAAACGCCTCGGTGGTCTGCGCGTACATGGCCAGCGTCGGGGCGATGTCGAGCGTGACCAGTTTTTCCACGGCCTGCGGATGGTCGACCGCCAGCCGATGCGCCACGCGGGCGCCCCGGTCGTGCGCCAGCACCCTGAAGCGCTCGAAGCCCAGTTCGCGCATGACGGCCAGCTGGTCGGCGGCCATCACGCGCTTGCTGTAGTTGGCGTGGTCGGGCAAACCCGCCGGCTTGCCGCTGTCGCCATAGCCGCGCAGGTCGGTGGCCACCACCGTGAAATGGCGCGCCAGCTCGTCCGCCACCTTGTGCCAGATCACATGGGTCTGCGGATGGCCGTGCAGCAGCAACAGCGGCGGCCCTTCGCCGCCCACCACGGCATGGATCGGCACCCCGTCATGGTCGATGCGGTGTGTCTGGAAGCCTTCGAACATCGTCGTCTCCTTAACTGGCCAGGCGTGCCATGGTAATGCTGGCCACGTCGCGCAGCCAGGGATTGGCCGCGTGATGGCGGCCGGCGAAGGCCGCGATGGCGTCGGCATGGGTCAGCGACATGCCGATGATGTCCAGGCCGCGCCGGAACATGTCGAGGTGCCGCGCCGACATCGTGAACGGTGCCGCGAAGTCGCCGGCTGCCACGGTCATCGTATCGAGGTCGACGCGGATCGATGCCGGCGCCGCCGGGTTGCTCACCGCGTCCATCAGCACATCCACATCGGCCTGCGGCAGCATCACCAGCAGCAGGCGGTTGTTCATGGCGTTCGAATAGAAGATCTCGCCAAAGCTGGGCGCGATGACCGCGCGGATGCCGTACTGCTGCAGCCCCCAGACGGCGTGCTCGCGGCTGGAGCCGCAGCCGAAGTTGGGGCCGGCCACCAGCACGCGGGTGTCGCGCCAGGCGGGCTGGTTCAGGACGAAATCCGCGCGCGGCGCGCCGTGCTCGTCGAAACGCATGTCGTAGAGCAGGCCACGGTCCAGCCCGGCCTTGTCGATGCCCCGCAAGAACTGCTTGGGCATGATCTGGTCGGTGTCCAGGTTGGGCAGCGGCAGCGGCGCGCCCGTGCCTTCGATCAGCGTGAATTCGGACATGGGGATAGGTCTCCGGTCAGCGGGATTGGCCAAGCTGGCGCACGTCGGTGATGCAGCCCGTGATGGCGGCGGCGGCGGCCATGGCCGGGCTCATCAGGTGGGTACGCCCTGCCCGGCCCTGGCGGCCCTCGAAATTGCGGTTGGTGGTGGAGGCGCAGCGCTCGCCCGGCGCCAGCACATCGTCGTTCATGGCCAGGCACATCGAGCAGCCGGGCTTGCGCCATTCGAAACCGGCGTCCAGCAGCAGCGCGGCGATGCCCTCGGCTTCGGCCTGCTCGCGCACGGCGCCGGACCCCGGCACCACCATCGCACGCACGCCGGCCGCCACCTTGTGGCCGCGCACCACGTCGGCCACGGCGCGCAGGTCCTCGATACGGCCATTGGTACAGGAGCCGATGAACACGCGCTGCACCGGCAAGCCCTGCAGCTGGCCGCCGGGGGCCAGGCCGATATAGTCGAGCGCCCGCTCGGCCGACGTCCGGGCGATGGCATCGGCGGCGGCGTCCGGATGCGGCACGGCGGCGCTGACGGGAATCGCCTGGTCGGGGCTGGTGCCCCAGGTCACGTAGGGTTCCACGCCCGAGGCGTCGAACACCAGTTCGGCATCGAACGGGGCATCGGCGTCGGACACCAGCTGCGCCCACGCGGCGCGCGCGGCCTGGGCCATCGTCCCATCGATATCGGCCGCGCGTTCGAGTACGTAGCCCACGGAAGTGGCGTCGGGCGCGATCAGCGCGCCGCGCGCGCCGGCTTCGACCGTCATGTTGCACAGGGTCATGCGCGCCTCCATCGACAGGGCGTGGATGGCGCTGCCCGTGAATTCCACCACGTAGCCGCGGGCGCCCTGGGCGCTGATGCGCGAGATGATATGGAGGATCAGGTCCTTCGACGTGGTGCCGGGCGGCAGCAGGCCATCCACGCGGATGCGCATGTCGCGCGCCAGGCGGTAGACCAGCGTCTGCGTGGCCAGCACATGCTCCACCTCCGACGTGCCGATACCAAACCCGAGCGCCCCGAAGGCGCCGTAGGTGGTGGTGTGGCTGTCGCCGCACAGCACGACCATGCCCGGGCGAATCATGCCGTGCTCGGGCGCGATGACGTGCTCGATGCCCTGCAGCGGGTCGTTGGTATCGAACAGCGGAATGCCGTGGATGTCGCAGTTGCGCTTCAGGTTGCGCGCCTGCAGCGCCGAGGCCGGGTCCTGGATCACGCGCGGCGACTCTGCATGCGTGGGAATGATGTGATCGACCACGGCCAGTTGCTGCCCCGGCGCCGGCACCTTGCGGCCGTGCTCGGCCAGCCCCGCAAAGGCCTGCGGGCTGGTGTACTCGTTCATGATGTGCAGATCGGCGTAGAGCAGCACGTTGTCCGCATCGAGCGTGACTACGGTGTGCGACTCCACGAGCTTGCGATATAGCGTGCGTCCGGCCATGTTGCTTGCCTGCCTGTTGTGGGGATGGGATGAAAGGCAGTCTAATCGCGGAATCCATCGCTATAATTTCGCGAATCTCATTTCATTCGTGCCCTGTATTCAGCAGTAGCTTATCGCCATGGACACCTTTTCGGACCTCGCCTTTTTCATCCTGCTGGTCAAGCGCGGCAGCCTGGCCGGCGCCGCGCAGCAACTGGGGCTGACGCCATCGGCAGCCAGCAAGCGGCTGGCGGCGCTGGAAGCCCGCCTGGGTGTACGGCTGCTGAACCGCACCACGCGGCGGCTGTCGGTCACGCCCGAGGGCGAGGCTTACCTGGACCAGGGCGGGCGCATCCTGGCCGAGCTGGAGGAGCTGGAGCAGGGACTGGGCGGCAGCCGGGTGGCGCCGCGCGGGCTGCTGCGCGTGAATGCCACGCTGGGATTTGGCCGTCGGCATCTCGCGCCGGCCGTGGGCGATTTCCTGCAGGCCTTTCCCGATGTCGAAGTCCAGCTGCAGCTGACCGACCGCGCGCTAAACCTGGCTGAGGAAGGGTTCGACATCGGCATCCTGGTGGGCGACCTGCCCGACGCCCGCCTGATCGCGCGCAAGCTGGCGCCGAACAGCCGGCTGCTGTGCGCCGCCCCGGCCTACCTGGCGCGACACGGCGAGCCGGCATCGCCGCGCGCGCTGCAGCAGCACCGTTGCATCGTCATCCGCGAGAGCGAAACCGCGTACGGCACCTGGCACCTGCACGCGGCGGGACGCCAGGAGACGGTAAAGGTGCGCGGCCCGGCGGCCACCAACGATGGCGAGGTGGCGGTGAACTGGGCGCTGCAGGGGCACGGCATCGTGCTGCGGTCTGAATGGGAGGTGGCGCCGCTGCTGCGATCGGGACGGCTGCGGCAGGTGCTGCCCGAATGGTCGGCCCCGCCGGCCGATATCTACGCGGTGTATCTGTCACGCGACAAGCTGTCGGCCCGCGTGCGCGCCTTCGTCGACTTCATGGCCGAGCATTTTGGCGGCTACGACACGGCGGCGGACTATCACGGCTGGTAGCGGAGCCGGGCCGCCAGGGCAGGCTCAGGGCTGCAGCAGGATCGCGCCGGTGGTCTCGCGGCGCTCGGCTGCCTCGTGGGCATGCGCCACATCGGCCAGCGGGAATCGGGCGCCGATGTCTACCTTCACATGGCCGGCGGCAATGGCATCGAACAGATCCTTCGCATTGGCACGGAAGCGCGCCGCGTCGGCGTTGTGGGGGAATACCGACGGGCGGGTCAGGAACAGGCAGCCCTTCTTGTTGAGCAGTTCCGGCTCGATGGCCGGCGCCGGCCCGGACGCCGCGCCGTACAGCACGACCATGCCGAAGGTTTGCGCGCAGTCGAGCGACCCGAGGAAGGTGTCCTTGCCCACGGCATCGTAGACCACGGTCACGCCCCGTCCGTCGGTGGCATCGCGCACCTGCTTGACCCAGTCGCCCTGGCTGTAGTCGATGGCGATATCGCAGCCCGCTGCCCGGGCACGCTCGCACTTGGCCGCCGAACCGGCCGTGCCGATCACCCGCGCACCGAGCGCCTTGGCCCAGCCACTGAGAATCTGGCCCACACCGCCGGCCGCCGCATGCACCAGCACCGTGTCGCCCGGCTTCACCGCGTGGGTATGGCGTACCAGGTACTGCGCGGTCATGCCCTTGAAGATCGTGGCGGCGGCCTGCTCGTCGCTGACGTTGTCGGGCAGCTTGACCAGCTTGTCGGCGGCCACGTTGCGGCCTTCCGAATAGGCGCCAAGACCGGCGTTCATATAAGCCACGCGGTCGCCCACGGCCACATCGGTCACGCCCGGGCCCACGGCCTCCACCACGCCGGCCGCCTCGAAGCCCAGGCCAGTCCCGGCCGGCAGCGGATACGTGCCGCGGCGCTGGTAGATATCGATGAAATTGAAGCCGATGGCCGTGTGCCGCACGCGCGCTTCGCCGGGGGCCGGCTCGGGCAGTTCCACCGTTTCCAGCCGCATGACCTGCGGCAAACCGAATTCGTGAAGGCGGATGGCGCGGACGGTCGTCGGCATGGGGTCTCCTCGATGTGCTGGCAGAAAGTGAAGGCCCGATTATTGACGCTTTTGCGAAACCTTGCCGGCGCTCACGTCAGCTCGGCGCTCATGCACAGCGCGCTGGTATCGCGCAGTCGCCGGAATTCCTGGCTCTCCAGCACCTCGATCGGCAACTTGGACGCGTGGATCAGCGAGAAACCGTAGCGCGCGAAGTAGCTGGGGCAGGTAGACGACAGCAGCACCGCCCGCCGGCTGCCATTGGCGCGCGCGCGCATCATCACCGCATGCACCAGATGGCTGGCCACGCCCTGGTCGCGCCATTCGCGCAGCACGGCCACTGATCGGATAATCGCCGTATCGCCAAAAAGCTCGGCACAAGCGCATCCGACCAGTTGCGCATCGAGTACGGCCACATGAAATTCGCCGACGAGTCGCGGCAGATCGTCCATCGGCAGGCCGCACCGCTCGAGAACGGTGCCGATGGCGAGCGTATCCGAAGGCTGAGCCATACGGATTCGCATGTCTTTAATCATTTGGAGCCTCTGTTTCTCTCATCACGTTGCGACGGATACGCCATGGAAGCCCTGCATGGTGAAACCTGGTGCGCGAACAGCCGTGCGGCAATAACCTGTGGTCGTACGACAACGGCACCAAAGAGAGCGGTGAATTGCTGAGCATTGGTGCATGCGCGCCTCACAGTATCGCAATCGGCGCGGAGTTTCCAGAGGGAAATCACCGGATGCGACGCGTGCCATGCACAGGCGGAAAACGAGCATGAAATGCGCCAGGCCTGCCTCTCAGTATCTGCATGTTTCATGAAGAAAACAGGTACGCGACAAATCTGCACGAGCGTGCGACAGCAACGGGATAACCGGGGAGAAACGACAACGGGAATGCAGCGGGAGTGGAGGCGGGGATACGGAATCGAACCGTCGTAAACGGCTTTGCAGGCCGTCGCATAACCACTCTGCCACCCCGCCCCGGGATGCCGGCCCGGACGGGCCGTGATGTGGTGCGGGGCGCAGTGTAGCCGATGTGGGAAAAGTCTGCAGGGCGCGGGCCGGTTCTGCCTGTCGGTGCCCGGCCAGGCTACTCGTCCGGGCTGCCCATGGCGGACTGCAGGTAGTTCTGCACGCCGACCTTGCCCACCAGATCGATCTGGGTCTGCAGCCAGTCGATATGGTCTTCGGTGTCGTCCAGGATGTCGGTCACGATATCGCGCGAGACATAGTCGCCCACCGATTCGAAATACTTGATCGCTTCCTTCAGGCTGGTCTGCGACACCAGTTCAAGCTTCAGATCGCAGCCAAGCATTTCCTCGGTGTTCTCGCCGATCATGAGCTTGTCCAGATCCTGCAGGTTGGGCAGGCCATCGAGCATGAGAATACGTTCGATCAGCCGGTCGGCATGCTTCATTTCCTCGATCGACTCTTCATACTCATGCTTGCCCAGCGCTTGCAGCCCCCAATGCCGATACATGCGGGCGTGCAGAAAATACTGGTTGATTGCCGTCAGCTCATGCTTGAGCTGACCATTGAGCAACTGGATTATCTTCTTGTCCGCTTTCATGATTCGATCCCCATCGATCCACATGACGTCACCACGTAGATTTCATGGTAATCCCCCGATCCGGAACTTCAAGCCCCGTGCGGTTTTCCGGCCGGTCATCGATGGCGGATTGGCAAAATCCTTCCCGACTTTCGATTATGCGAGTGATACTGATTCCGATTCACGGAAAATAAAAAGGCGCCTCGAATGGAGGCGCCTTGGCTCATATAGAGCGGATCATTTATTCGCCACTTGCGCGATAGCGGTTACGCAGATCGCGAATCAGATCGTGATTGCGCAGCACGCCCTGATATTGGCGCTCGATCAGCGCGCGAATATCGAAACTGAGATCGGTTTCCTGCAGGGCCTCGGCGTACTTCTTCTTCGCAACGTCCTCGCCCTTCTCGGTTTCTTCCAGGATGGCCAGGTCGGAGCGATCCGACACCGCCGTGCGCAGACTGATCCAGCCGCGATGCAGCGCGCCGGCCATGCTGCCGTGATCCTCGGCCTTGCCACCCAGTGCGGCGACCTGACCCTGGAGTTCGCGCACTGCGGCGCCAATCTCGGTGGCGCGGCTCGAAAACAGGGTCTTCAGTTCCGGATTCTTCGCATCCTCGGCGGCCTTGCGAAAGCCTTCCTCACCATCGCGCGAGACTTCGATCAGATCATTCAGCACAGAGACGTTGTTATCAGCCATGACGGACTCCTCTCATCAGCGCGCGCGCTCCGCGCGACACGCATGGAACATACCGCGCAGCACTTTGGTACTGCGCGGCCCTCTGGTTCCAAGATAGAAGAGTGGCCCCGCCGGGGCTGTCGGGGGCCTCGCAAGCCGATGTCGGCCTTTGCCTACAGGCCGTCAGCGCCCCACACGCGCCGGATCAGTCCAGCAGGTGGCCCATGCGAGACCGCTTGGTCGCCAGGTACTTTTCGTTTCGGAGTTCGGCTGCACGATGTGACGCATCTGCTCCGTCACCTTGATCCCCGCGTCTTCCAGCGCCTTGATCTTGATGGGATTGTTGCTCATCAGACGGACTGAATTGACGCCCCACTGGCGCAGGAAATCGGCGGCAAACGCATAGGTGCGGGCGTCGATGGCCTGGCCCAGCGCCAGATTGGCATCGACGGTATCGAGCCCGGTGTCCTGCAGCGCATACGCCCGGATCTTGTTGGACAGGCCGATGCCCCGGCCTTCGTGGCCGCGCAGGTACAGCAGCACGCCGCGGCCTTCCTCGGCAATCTTCTTCATGGCCAGGTCAAGCTGCTCGCCGCAGTCGCAGCGGCAGGAGCCGAACACGTCCCCGGTCAGGCACTCGGAATGCAGGCGCAGCAGCACGTCGTCGCCCGAGATATCGCCCATCGAGAGCGCAAGGTGTTCGGTACCGGTATCAACGCCCTGGAAGGCATGGGCGGTAAATTGGCCATAGCGGGTCGGCAGCCGGGCGGAGCCGATCAGCTCACTTTCTAGGTCTTTCATATTGATGTTCGCTGGAGGCGCCATGGGGCCCGCGGGGCATGATGCAGGCGCGGGGCAGGCGCGCCACGGGACGCCGATTGGGAGGGGCGCCGACGCGGCATGCCGGCAAGGATACCGCGAAATGCAATCCGCCATCCGCGGAGGGATTACCGGGCGGTAGGGCGGGGGTCGGTTTGGAAGGGGTTAGTCGGGTATGAACAGGCCGCTGGAGCGGGCTTGGCGGACACGGACGGGCTGGTTATTCCGGCCGACCAGGGTGAAGGCGCGTCTGAATTCACGCGGCGTCAATGTCACACTGTTATTGCGCAGAATGACTTCGAAATACGCCAGATGCGATGCGAAACACCCCGAGATTTCACCGTTCCATAAGTAGAAACCTATGGCCTCGTCCATCGTCTTTGCCTTAAAAAAGCGTTTGTAGCTATTCAGCCGTGGCTGTGAGACGACGTGCTCGAAGAGCTCGACAGAGGATGTTTGCATGGCGATTGACAGTGTCCGCATGGGCTACTAGGATTTGTCCCGGCGCGTCGATCGGCACAACCCGCAAGGGCGCCCCGGCGTATAGAGTAGAAGGCCTCCCAACCGGGAGGCCTTTTGCTTTGTAGCGCGCCGGAGATGCCTCGGCTATGAGACAACGCCGCAATCGCAAAGGGATTTGCGTGGACGCCGCTCCGCCAGGACAGCAATCAAAACAAAGGCCGCCCGAAGGCGGCCTTTTCACGTGCCCAAAGCTGGAGACCCTGCGGATTACTCCACCGTCACCGACTTCGCCAGGTTGCGCGGCTTGTCCACGTCGGTACCGCGGGCGCAGGCCGTGTGGTACGCCAGCAGTTGCAGCGGCACCACGTGCAGGATCGGCGACAGCGCGCCGTAGTGCTCGGGCATGCGGATCACCTGGATGCCGTCCGACGACTGGATGTGCGTATCCGAATCGGCAAACACATACAGGCGGCCGCCGCGAGCGCGCACTTCCTGGATGTTCGACTTCAGCTTTTCCAGCAGTGCGTCGTTGGGGGCCACCGTCACCACCGGCATGGCTTCCGTCACCAGCGCCAGCGGGCCGTGCTTCAGTTCGCCGGCCGGGTATGCCTCGGCGTGGATATACGAGATTTCCTTGAGCTTGAGCGCGCCTTCCAGGGCGATCGGGTAGTGCAGGCCACGGCCCAGGAACAGCGCGTTTTCGCGGCGGGCGAAGTCCTCGGACCAGGCGATGATCTGCGGCTCCAGCGCCAGCACGCCATGCAGCGCGGCGGGCAGGTGGCGCAGGTTGGTCAGGGCATCGGCTTCCTGCTGCTCGGTCAGGTGCCCGCGAACCTTTGCCAGCGCCAGTGTCAGCATGTACAGCGCGGCCAGCTGCGTGGTGAACGCCTTGGTCGACGCCACGCCGATCTCGGTGCCGGCGCGCGTCAGGAAGCGCAGTTCGGTCTCGCGCACCATCGCGCTCGTGGCCACGTTGCAGACCGCCAGCGTATGGGTATGGCCCAGCGAGCGCGCGTGGCGCAGCGCGGCCATCGTATCTGCGGTCTCGCCCGATTGCGAGATCACCACTACCAGCGCGCGCGGGTTCGGCACGGTGTCGCGGTAGCGGTATTCGCTGGCCACTTCCACCTGGGTCGGGATCTTCGCCACCGACTCCAGCCAGTACTTGGCCGTGCAGCCCGAGTAGTAGCTGGTGCCGCAGGCCAGGATCAGGATGCTGTCGATATCGGCAAACACCTGCGCGGCGTTGTCGCCGAACAGCTCCGGCGTGATGGCGGCGATGCCTTCCAGCGTGTCGCCCAGCGCGCGCGGCTGCTCGAAGATTTCCTTCTGCATGAAGTGGCGGAACGGGCCCAGTTCCACGGCGGCGGCATGGGCTTCCACCACGCGCTCCTCGCGCTGCACCTCCACGTCGTGCACGTCGCGGATCGTGGCGCCGGTGCGCGTCAGCTGCACCACGTCGCCCTCTTCCAGATAGATGATGCGGTTGGCGGTGCCGGCCACGGCCAGCGCGTCCGATGCCAGGAAAGTCTCATCGTTGCCCAGTGCCACCACCAGCGGCGAGCCGGCGCGCGCGCCCACCACCACGTCGGGCTGGTCCTTGGCCACCACGGCGATCGCGTAGGCGCCGTGCAGGCGCTTGGTCACCACGCGTACCGAGCCGAACAGGTCGCCGCGCGTGGCGCTGCTGGGATACGTGTACGCCTGGTGGATCAGGTGAGCCACCACTTCGGTATCGGTCTGCGACTCGAAACCGTAGCCCACTGCGCGCAATTCGTCGCGCAGCGGCTCGTAGTTCTCGATGATGCCGTTGTGCACCAGCGCAATGGTCTCGTCCGAGAAATGCGGGTGGGCGTTGACGGTGTCGGGCTTGCCGTGCGTGGCCCAGCGCGTGTGGGCGATGCCCAGCTGGCCACCCAGGCCCGACGACTGCGTCTGGGCGTCCAGCTCGGCCACGCGCGACACGGTACGCGCACGCTCCAGGATCGCGTCGCGCACCACGGCCACGCCGCAGGAGTCGTAGCCACGATATTCAAGGCGTCGCAGCCCTTCGACCAGGACGGGAACGATATTGCGGTGCGAGACCGCGCCGACGATGCCACACATAGCTGAACCCCTTTATTTTTCGGTTGCTTGACCGGACGCTGCCAGGCGTCGATCGTCATCTGTTTTGCGCGCGACAGCGTCAGCTTGTCGGCCGGCGCTTCCTTCGTCAACGTGGTGCCAGCGCCAATGGTGGCGCCGCGCCGCACGGTGACTGGCGCCACCAGCTGCGTATCGGACCCGATGAAGACATCGTCCTCGATCACGGTGCGATGCTTGTTCACGCCGTCGTAGTTGCAGGTAATCGTACCCGCGCCAATATTGACACGCTGGCCCACCGTGGTGTCGCCCACGTAGGCCAGGTGGTTGGCCTTGCTGTGGTCGGCGATCTGGCTGTTCTTGATCTCGACGAAATTGCCGATATGGACATCCTGGCCCAGCTCGGTGCCCGGGCGCAGACGCGCATACGGGCCGATCCGGCCATCCGGCCCGATCTTTGCTTCCTCGAAATGGCAGAACGGTTGCACGCGTGCACCGGCGCCGACGACGGTGTTGCGGATCACGCAGTGCGCACCGATGTGCACGCCATCTTCAAGGTGCACGCGGCCTTCGAACACGCAGCCCACGTCGATGGTCACGTCGCGCCCGCAGGTGAGCTGGCCACGCACGTCGATGCGCGCCGGATCCAGCAGCGTAACGCCCGCTTCAAGCAGGCGTTGGGCGATGTTGCGCTGGTGAATGCGCTCGATCTCGGCCAGTTGGACCTTGCTGTTGACGCCCAGCGTCTCCCACAGCGCGGCCGGCTGGGACGACACGATTTCCACGCCGTCGTTGGCGGCGCGTTCGATGGTGTCGGTCAGGTAGTACTCGCCTTGCGCGTTGTCGTTGCGCAGTGTGGACAGCCAGCGGCGCAGGTGGCCGGTCGGGCAGACGATGATGCCGGTGTTGATCTCGCGGATGGCGCGTTCTTCGTCGCTGGCATCCTTCTGTTCGACGATGCGGACGATATTGCCCGCGGCATCGCGCACAATACGGCCATAGCCGGTGGGATCGGGCATTTCGACGGTCAGCACGCCCAGGCGTTCGCGGCCGGCGGCCTGCACCAGGTGCTGGAGCGTGGCGGCCGACGTCAGCGGCACGTCGCCGTAGAGCACCAGCGTGGGCTGGGCGTCATCGAGCAGCGGCAAGGCCTGCATGACGGCGTGGCCGGTGCCCAGCTGTTGCGCCTGCTCGGCAAAGGCGACATCGTCGGCGGCCACCGCCTGGCGCACATGCTCGGCGCCGTGGCCGACCACGACGACCAGCCGGGACGGCGACAGCGTACGAGCCGTATCGAGCACGTGGGCGAGCATGGGTTGGCCGGCGACCGGGTGCAGCACCTTGGGCAGCGCGGAGTTCATGCGCTTGCCCATGCCCGCGGCAAGAATGACGATATTCACAAGGAGGTCCCTAAGTGAGTGTGTCTGAGAAAAAGCTGAAGAATCCGAGTCTGGGAGCAGTGTGGCCGATGTGGCTGAACCGTTGCCACGACTGGGCTGGCGGGCGATTTGCCGGCCCCGGAAACATGCGCGCCGATTCTAGCATGCGGACCTGTACGGCATCGGGTCGATCACCTGGCGTTACCGTTGTTCACATTTGGTCACGCGGCGTTTTTGCATGGTTTGCAGCATTTACCATGATCCTGGCGTTGGCTGGATGCAACGCCATGAAACTGGGCTACCAACAGGGCGACCGCCTGGCCTACTGGTGGGTGGACCGCTATGTGGACGTTTCGGACGCCCAGGAACCGCCCACCAAGGAAGCCATCGCCCGCTTCTTTGCCTGGCACCGGCGCGCCCAGTTGCCCGAGATCGCCACGGTGCTGACCCGCGTACGGGGCGAAGTCGGGGGCGAGGTCAACACGGCCATGGTGCGGCAGGTCCAGCAGGATTCCCAGCGCCTGGGCCGGCAGGCCTTCGACAATGCGGTGCCGGATCTGGCCGACCTGATGCTGACGCTCACTCCCGAGCAGATCCAGCGGATGGAGGCCAAATTTGCCGAAAGCAATGCCAAATACCGCAAGGAATTCCTGAAATCAGACCCCGGCGCGCGTATCGACGCCCGCTACGACAAGATCATGAGCTACGCCAAGCTGATCTACGGGTCGTTCTCCAGCGATCAGGAAAAGGCCATTCGCGACGCGATGGGGCCCTATATGCAGAGCGCCGACGCGCGCTACACCGAGCGCGTCAAGCGCCAGCAGGAATGGGTGGCCCTGGCCCGCGAGATCTCGACCACCCGCCCGCCCAAGCCGCAGGCGGAGGCCATGCTGCGCAAGTACGCCGACGACTGGCAGCGGCCCGGCAGCGCCGAGCAGCGCAGCACCTCGGCCGGCGTCGACCTGACCGTCGCGATCGCCAACATGACCACGCCCGAGCAAAAAGCCCACGCCGTGAAGCGCTTCGACGGCTGGATCAACGATACGCGGGCGCTGATGGCCGAAGGCAACGGTTCGCCGCACGCGGCCAGGTAAGCCTGGACACCCGACTCACGAAGACAATGCCCCGCGCAGCCTCGGGGCATTTTTGTATGGGCAGCCGGCACGAAGGCGGCGCAAATCAGGCCGCCGGCTGGCCCAACGGTGCCGAAGCCGGCTCGGCCGCCTTCTGGATCTTGTCGAAGCGCACGAATTCCATGCGGTTAGGCTCGACGTTGCCGGTGAACTGCAGCGCCTGCTGGCTGAAGGTGGTCTCGCCAAACAGCGATGCCTCGTCGACCTTGGCCAGGCCGGTGGCCAGCCCGGTGAACGGGAACAGTTCGGTATCGGCCAGGTGCGACGGCACCACGTTGCGCAGCGCCGAGAAGATATTGTCGATGCGGCCCGGGTGCTCGCGCTCCCACTGCTGCACCATCTCGCTCACCTTCTTGCGCTGCAGATTTTCCTGGGATCCGCACAAATTGCACGGGATGATCGGGAATTCCATGGCGCGCGCGTACGACGCAATGTCTTTTTCCGCGCAGTACGCCAATGGACGAATCACGATGTGCTGGCCGTCGTCGGTGGCCAGCTTGGGCGGCATCGCCTTCATCTTGCCGCCGAAAAACATGTTCAGGAAGAACGTGTTGACGATGTCGTCGCGGTGGTGGCCCAGCGCGATCTTGTTGGCGCCCAGTTCCTTGGCGGTGCGGTAGATCACGCCACGGCGCAGGCGCGAGCACAGCGAGCACGTCGTCTTCCCCTCGGGCACCTTCTCCTTGACGATCGAGTACGTGTCTGCCTCGACGATCACATATTCCACGCCCGTCGATTTCAGGTACTCGGGCAGGATGTGCTCGGGAAAGCCGGGCTGCTTCTGGTCCAGGTTCATCGCGATCAGCTTGAACTGGATCGGCGCGCGCTTCTGCAGCGCCATCAGGACCGACAGCATCGTGTACGAGTCCTTGCCGCCACTCATGCAGACCATGACGGTGTCGCCGTCCTCGATCATGCCGAAGTCGCCGATGGCCTTGCCAGTCTGCGACTGCAGACGGGTTTCCAGCCGATAGAAGTTAGCCGAGTGACTCATAAGACGTACCTGTAACGGGGCGGGCGCTGAATAATGGCCGCATCCCCGATGGAAATGCCGGAATTGACGGGGCGATATTCTACTGGACCTACCTGTCCCGCGCTGTGTGCGTCCCGAGTCGCCCCGGCCGGCGTCAGCCCTGCTTGATGTGGAACACCTCGACGCCAACCGAATCGCAATCCGGGTAGACATCGGGCTTTTCGGTCGACACACGCACCGCGCGCACCTTGGGGTGCTGAAGCATGGCGCGCGCCACGTCGTCGCACAGCGTTTCCTGCAGGTGGATATGGCCCTGGGCCATGCGTGCCGCCACGGTGTTGCGCATGAAGTCGTAGTCGACCACTTCCTCCAGCCGGTCGGCCTGCGGGGTGGTCTCGGCCAGCGACACGAACAGGTCGATGTTCACCAGCACGCGCTGTTCGCCCTTTTCTCGAATTCGTGCACGCCGATGTTGATCTGCACTTCGTAGTTGCGCAGGAACATGCGACGGCAGTCTTGCAGGCTGGGATGGGAAAGGGCGGCAAAGGTCATGGCAGGGTCAATCAAGGTGCGGCTTATTCAGTCAGGAACATCACGTCGCGGGCCAGCGGCATCAGGTGCTGGCCCCCGTCGACGTACAGCGTGGAGCCGGTGACGGCGCGGGCCACGGCCAGGTAGGCCACGGCCTGGGCGATATCGTCCGGCGTGCTCGACTTGCCCAGCGGCGTCATGCCGTGGGCGCGCACGAAGCCCGGATCGGACTGGTCGCCCGACACCAGCGTGATGCCCGGCGCCACGCCCACCACGCGCAGGCGCGGGGCCAGTGCCTGCGCCAGCTGCACCGTGGCAGTCTGCAGCGCGGCCTTTGACAGCGTGTACGACAGGAAATCGGGATTCAGGTTGTTGAGCTTCTGGTCCAGCAGGTTGATCACCACGCCACGCTGTTCGGTTTCGTTGCCGTCGGCGCCGAGCGCCTTGTGCATCTCACGCGCCAGCAGCAGCGGGGCCGCCACGTTCGTGCGCATGTGGGTATCGAGCGATCCGTACGAGAAGCTCGTGGCCACGTCGTACTGGAACAGCGAGGCGTTGTTGACCAGGCAGGTCGGCGCGCCCAGCGCATCGACGCAGGCGGCCACCAACTTGCCCGTGGCGGCTTCGTCGGACAGGTCGGCCTGGAGTACGGCGGCCCGGCGGCCCAGTCCACGGATCTGCGTGGCCAGCGCCTCGGCTTCGTCGCGCGAGCGGTTGCAGTGGACGGCCACGTCCCAACCCTGCGCGGCAAGTTCCAGCGCGATGGCGCGGCCCAGCCGGCGCGCCGCGCCGGTCACCAGCGCCACGCCGCGCGATTGGACGCCGGCGGCGCCCTGAGAATTCGAATCTGGCATTGCTACAATTCGCGGTATGCAGAAAGTCGCTAGTCTACCCCTTCCCTCCGCCGATGCGCTCGACGCGTCCAAGACCCTTGCCACTGTCATCGGCGACGCCATTGCGGCGTCCGGCGGCTGGATCGGCTTCGACCGCTACATGTCGCTGGCGCTCTACGCGCCCCGCCTGGGCTATTACAGCGGCGGCGCGGCCAAGTTCGGGCGCGGCGCCGACGACGGCAGCGACTTCATCACGGCCCCCGAACTGACCCCGTTCTTCGCCCGCACGCTGGCCCGCCAGTTCGCGCCGCTGATCGGGATGTCCCTGCCACGCGTGATGGAATTCGGCGCGGGCACCGGCCGGCTGGCCGCCGACCTGCTGCTGGCGCTGGAATCGGAAGGCGCCCTGCCCGATTCGTACAGCATCGTCGAACTGTCCGGCGAACTGCGCACGCGCCAGCAGGACACGCTGGCGCAGCGCGCCCCGCATCTGGCCGGCCGCGTGCAATGGCTGGATGCCCTGCCCGACAGCTTCGAGGGCATCATCGTCGGCAACGAGGTGCTCGACGCCATGCCGGTGCGCCTCTTCGCCCGCATCGGCGGCCGATGGCACGAGCGCGGCGTGGTGCGCCAGGGCGATACGTTTGCCTATGAAGACCGGCGGCTGGACGCCGCTGCCGTGCCGGCGCAGCTCCACGAGGTTCCCGGCGAGCACGACATGGTCACCGAAACCCATGCCGAGGGCGAAGGGTTCACACGCGCGGTGGGCGCCCTGCTCCGACGCGGCGCGGCGTTTTTCATCGACTATGGCTTTCCGGCCGCGGAGTACTACCACGCGCAGCGCGTGGGCGGCACGCTGATGTGCCACTACCGCCATCACTCGCATCCGGACCCGTTTCTGTACCCGGGCCTTCAGGACATCACGGCCCACGTGAACTTCAGCGGCATCGCCGAGGCCGCGGTGGACGCGGGGCTCACGGTGGCAGGCTTTGCGTCGCAGGCGCGCTTCCTGATGAACGCGGGCATTACCGAGCTGATGATGTCGCTGGACCCGGCCGACGCGCGCAGCTTCCTGCCGCAGGCCAACGCCGTGCAGAAACTGCTCAGCGAGGCCGAAATGGGCGAGCTGTTCAAGGTCATCGCCCTGACGCGCGACCTCGACGACGCGCTGCCGCTGGCCGGATTCGCCCGAGGCGACCGCAGCTACGCACTCTGATCGATCACCGGGCCACCATCATGCTGCGTTGGACCTTCACCATCTTCCTGTGCGTGATCGTGCTTTCGGCGTCGCTGCCGTGGCTGCAGAAAATCGGCCTGGGACGCCTGCCGGGCGACGTGCGCTTTCGGCTGTTCGGCAAGGAGTATGTGCTGCCATTTGCGTCGACGATTCTGCTGTCGCTGGTGGCGCTGGTGATCGGGAAGATCCTGTAGCGGTTGCGGCGCCGGGCCCTCTCCCCGCCCCTCTCCCGCTCGCGGGAGAGGGGAGAAAACCGAGGGAAAGATTCAAAGAAAGCGCCACTGGTTTGCTCCCCTCTCCCGCCTCGCGGGAGAGGGGCCGGGGGTGAGGGCAGGCCTGCCCTATTCCGCCAGCCCCAGCTTCTCCGCCACCGCCGCCACGCGCGCCTTGTGCACCTTGTCCTTGATCAGGTCCACCCGGTCCGCGCACGCTTTCGCGATCGCCCCGGCATCGACCGATGCCGCCGCCTCCCGGGCCGCCAGCAGGCGCGCGGTCTGCGGATAGTCCCGATCCTCGAATCCCAGCCGGCCACGGGCATCGGCCTCGCAGGCCTGCAGGGCTTCGGCGAACCGGTCCGGCTTGCGCAGCGCATCGCAGCGCTCCACCAGCCGCGTCAGCGCGGCCGCGCCGAACTCGTTCGATCGGTGGATATTGCCGTGCTCGCGCGCCACCACCAAGCCCAGTTCGCGGCAATCGTTCGGCACCCGCAGCCGCTTGCAGACCGCCTCCAGCAAATCCACGCTGCGTTGCTCGTGGCCGATATGGCGCGGCAACACGTCTTGCGGCGTGGTGCCCTTGCCCAGGTCGTGCGTCAGCGCGGCAAAGCGCACCGGCAGCGAAAAGCCACGGTCGGCGGCGTAGTCGACCACCATCATCACGTGCACGCCGGTATCCACCTCGGGATGATAGTCGGCGCGTTGCGGCACGCCCCATAGCCGGTCCAGTTCCGGCAGCAGCCGCGCCAGCGCGCCGCATTCGCGCAGCACGTCGAACATGCGCGACGGCCGGGCCTCCATCAGTCCGCGTGCCAGTTCCTGCCAGACGCGCTCGGGCACCAGGGCGTCGACCTCGCCCATCTCCACCATCCGGCGCATCAGCGCCACCGTTTCCGGCGCCACCGAGAAGTCGTGGAAGCGCGCCGCAAAGCGCGCCGCGCGCAAGATGCGCACCGGGTCTTCGGCAAACGCATCGGACACATGGCGGAACAACCGCGCCTGCAGGTCCTGCCGGCCGCCGTACGGGTCGATGATCGGGCCAACCAGGTTGTCGTCGTCGTCCACGGCCTGCGCCATCGCGTTGACGGTCAGGTCGCGGCGCACCAGGTCGTCTTCCAGCGTGACGTCGGGGCCGGTATAGAACGCAAACCCCTTGTAGCCGACGGCGGTCTTGCGCTCGGTGCGCGCCAGCGCGTACTCGGCCTTGGTCTGCGGATGGAGGAACACCGGAAAATCCTTGCCCACCGGCTTGTAGCCGGCGGCCTCCATCTGCTCGGGCGTGGCGCCAACCACCACGTAATCACGATCCTGGCTTGGCTTGCCCAGCAACTGGTCGCGGATGGCCCCGCCGACGGCGTACACCTGCATGATCAGCCCGTGACGATGATCGCGTCGGCCCGCTCAGGCTGCGTGCGATACGGTTCGTCGGCCGGCACGAAGTCGCGCTCCTCGCGGGCGCCCGCCACCCATTCCTGCATGGCCGGCAAGGCCAGGATGAAATCGGCGTAGGTCTTGGCGGCCTCGGGCAGATGCACGCCATAGGTGGCAAAGCGGCTGACCACTGGCGCGTAGAACGCGTCGGCGATCGTAAATTCGCCAAACAGGAACGGGCCGCCCGCGCCGTAGCGCGTGCGCAGGTCGGTCCAGATCGCGGCAATGCGGTCCACATCCTGCTGGACGGCCACGTTCCAGCCCAGGCCCGGCAGCACGGCGGTGGCGTTCATCGGCATCTGGCTGCGCAGGTTGCCAAAGCCCGAATGCATCTCCGCGCAGACCGAACGCGCCGTGGCGCGCGCGGCCACGTCGGCCGGCCAGAGCTTTTTCTCGGGGAACCGCTCGGCCACGTATTCCGAGATCGACAGCGAATCCCACACGGTCACGTCGCCGTCGATCAGCGCGGGCACCTTGCCGGCCGGCGAATAGCGGGCAATCTCGGCGCCGAATTCCTTCGTGAACAGGCGCAGCGGAATTTCCTCGAAGTCGATGCCGGCGTGGCGCAGCAGCAGCCAGGGGCGCAGGGACCAGGACGAATAGTTCTTGTTGCCGATGACGAGCTTCATCGTGAATTCCTTGGGGGCGAAACGGGCGTACAAATTGAACGGACAGAGTAGAAAACGGAGGACGCGGCCCCGGCCCGCGGCCGGGCGTCCCGAACCAGACATTTTATCGACCCGGCGCACCGCCTCCAAACGAATTGCGCTCGCAAGCCTGTGAGCGCCAGTCACATCGGCGCAGGCCGACTGGCTTCGGGCTCCGCCTCAGCGATGCACGCTGCCGCGCATCGACTGGAAGAACGTGTCCCGGCTGCGTCCGGCCAGCACGTCGGTCATCACCACCTCCAGGCTCACCGGATGCACGCCCAGCTCGGCCGCCATGGGCTGGCCCAGCACGTTGTCCAGCCGCATCGAGTCGAGGTTGTCGCGCGACAGCACCGTGCCGCCCGGCATGTGTTCGAGCACGGCGGCCTGCATGCGCGCCAGCGCGTCGGGCAAGGCGATGATCGGCCGTGGATGGCCCGACGCCCGGCCCGCGAACTTGACCAGTTCCTCCAGCGTGTACACCTGCGGGCCGCCCAGTTCGTAGGCCTGCCCGATGGTCGACGGGTTGGCCATCGCATTGACAAAGGCCTGCACCACGTCCATCACGAACACGGGCTGGAAGCGCGCGTTGGCGCACGCCAGCGGCACCACCGGTGCCATCTGCTGCAACTGGGCGAACAGGTTCAGGAAATGATCGTCGGGACCGAACACGACCGATGGCCGGAAGATCGTCCAGTCCAGCCCGCTTTCGCGCACGATGCGCTCGCCCTCGCCCTTGCTGCGCAGGTACATCGACGGCCCCTGCGGGTCGGCGCCGAGTGCGCTCATATGGATCAGGCGGCGAACGCCGGTGCGGTTGCAGGCCTCCACCAGCTGGCGCGGCAGATCGACATGCGCGGCAGCGAATTGCGGCCCGTACGGGTCGCCGCGGTCGCCATGCAGGATGCCCACCAGGTTGACCACGATGCCGTCGACGCCAAGCGGGCCGATCGCATCGTCGAGCGAGGCCGCGTCGGCCAGGCCGAGTTCGGTCACTTCCACGCGCGGCAGCAACAGCAGGTGCTGCGCATGTTCGACGCTGCGCGAGCCGACCACGATGCGGTCGGGGGCGATGGGACTATCGGGATTGGTGGCCGGATCGAGCGGCGCGCCGGAGGCGGACGCCGCGCCGGCCAGGCGGGACACGAGGTGGCTGCCGATGAAACCGGCGCCCCCGACAACTAGGACGTTGCTGGTCTTCATGGTGGGCTCCGTGACGTTTCGTGTGACGCTTGCGCGATGCATGCGTCCCCGAGGGTCACGGAGCCACCGGGTCAGGGCAGGCTGGTCGTCGTGACCGAGGACGGTGCGACCACCCCGAGCCGGTCTTTCAGCGACTGGGGACGGCCACTCATCAATGCAGCATAGTACGTGGCGTTGGAAAGCACATTCTTGACATAAGTTCGCGTTTCCGTGAACGGGATCGTCTCTGCAAAGATCGCGCCTTCCACGGGCCGCGACAGGCTGGAACGCCATGATTTCGGGCGTCCCGGGCCGGCGTTGTAGCCCGCCGAGGCCAGTGTCCATGAACTGTCGAGGTCCGTCAGTACCATGCTCATGTAATTTGTACCGAGCAGGATATTGATGTTCGGATCGCTCATCATCGACGGCGAGAAGTCCGCCATGCCGATTTTCTTGGCCACGTACTTGGCCGTGGCCGGCATCACCTGCATCAGGCCGTGCGCGCCCGCCGACGACCGCGCGTTCATGATGAAGCGCGATTCCTGGCGGATCAGGCCGTACGCCCAGGCCATGTCCAGGCCCACGTCGTCGGTGGCCCGCTGCATGATGTCGCGATACGGCATCGGAAAGCGCTGGGCGAAATCATGTTCGGCCTTCGTACGGTCCGACGTATTGACCGTGCGGTCCAGCAGTTCGACCTTGCGCGCGTACTCGGCGGCGGCGATCAGCTCGCGGTCGTTCATGCCGCGCAGTTCCCAGTTCCACTCGCGGTTGCCCTCGAAGCGCAGGTTCAGGTCGTAGAACTTCTGCGCGCGGACAAAGCCGGGGCGCGTGCGCATGGCCATGGCCTCGGCGTCGCTGACCGTGGTGCGGGCCGGCAGGGTAATCCGGTTGCCAAGCTCCTCGCTGGCCAACTGGCCGTAGAAATTGAACTGGCCGGCAATCGACTGGAATTGCGCCTGGGCCTCGGCGGTGCGGCCATCGGCCTTGAGCGCGCGGGCGAACCAGTACGTCCAGGCCGGGTCCTTGGCGCGCAGCTCGGGGCGCATCAGTTCGATCGACTGGCGCACCTGCTTCCAGTCGCCCTGACGCAGGGCAGCGCGCACGCGCCATTCCTGCGATTCGTCGGACAGCCACTGGTTGCCGCCCAGGTCCATCTGGCGGCGGTAGTAGCCGGACGCTTCGGGCATCAGCTTCTTGGCCGCGTACTGGCCGACGACGCCCCAGGCGGCGCCCTGCTCGTCGCGCGACAGGGTGCCGACGATCGTGTTCAGGTACGACGCGGCCTGCGACGGGTCGTTGCGGGCCATCTTGACCACGGTGGCCAGCGAATCGCTGTCCACGCGCGCATCCGGCACGGCGGCGGCGATCTTGGCGGCCAGCGTCGTGTAGTTCTGCTCCAGCGCCTGACGTGCCTGGAACGCCACGTCGCTGCGCTGGATCTGCTGGCTCTGCGCCAGGTAGCTCACCAGGTCGACGCAACCATCGCCGTAGTAGCGCGGATCCACCAGCGTGGCGCGCGCCTCGGCGGCCACGTTCTGGCCCTTGAGCGCCCTCGACAGCAGCGCGTAGCACTCCACCTGCGTGTCATCCTTGAGCACGAACTGCGGATACTGGATGTCGAAGTTGGCCCAGTCGCGCTTCTTGCCCAGCACCAGCAGCCAGTCGTTGCGCATGCGGTCGGCAATCGCCTCGCCCTGGTACCGCTGCAGGAACGCCGCCACTTCGGCATCGGGCGCGTCGATGCGCGCCTGGCCGCCGGTGTCGAACATCTGCGGCTTGATGCGGAAGTACTCGACGTACGACGGAATCGGGTAGTCGACCAGCGTGGCCGAAATGGCGGCGGCGCGGTCGGCGTCGTTCTTGCGGGCCGCTTCGCGCAGCGCCACGAAGGCGTCGTCCGGATTGGACGGAATCATTGTCGACGCGGCCGGCTGCTGCGGCGCCGGACGCGACGGCGCCGGCTTCTTCTGCGCATAGGCCGGCATGGCCAGCACCGCGCCTGCGAACGCGAGCCAGGCGATACGGCCGGCCCGGCGCAGATATACTCCCTTCGACATTCTTGGCTATCCCTTATGTGGTGGCGCGTGCCCTTTCCCGAAGACAGGCACGCATCCTTCATTTGTCTCTGATTGTCTGATCGCGGCCATTATTGCACGCCATGCCACCATCCCAAGCCCCGGACAACGGGCCTGACGCCCGTCAATTCCGCGCCGGCACGGACCAGCCGGCCGACCCGTCCAACGACCCTTCCGCCGACCCTTCCGCCGACCTTTCAGCCGACCGCCGCGCCCTGCGCCGCGACCTCCTGGCGCGGCGTGCCGCGCTGCCCGACCGCGCCGCGGCCGACGCCGCCATCGACCGCGCACTGGGGCCCCTGCTGGAACGCCTGGGCGTGCAGAAGCTGGGGTTCTACTGGCCGATCCAGCAGGAATTCGACGCACGCGGCACGGTGGCCCGCTGGCTGGGCGCCATGCCCGGCCGCGTGGCCGCCCTGCCCGTGGTGTCGGCCCCGGGCACGCCGCTCGACTTCCATTTCTGGACCCCAGACACGACGATGCGCGCCGGCCACTACGGCATTCCGGTACCCGATGGCACCAAGGCCGTGACGCCCGACGCGCTGCTCATACCCTGTGTCGGTTTCAGCGCCAACAAGTTCCGCCTAGGTTATGGCGGCGGCTTCTACGACCGCACGCTGGCGGCCCTGGCCGGCCTGGGCGCCACCCCGATCGCCATCGGCATCGGCTTCGACGCCTGCGAGATCCCGCTTGTTGCGCAGGCGCACGACCTGCCGATGGACTGGTTGGTGACCGAATCGGGTGTCAGGTAGGAAAACCAGCCGCGTCAGCCCGCAGGCGTGGCTTCCGCGTTCGTCCCCGGCCCCTGCGTCAGCGCATCCACCAGCTCGCGCATCCGTTTCCAGTGCGAGCCTTCCCAGAACACCCGCCGACAATGCGGGCAGGTGACAAACCGCTCGTGGCGGTCGAAGACGCCGTCGGGCACGCGGCCTTGCGCGTCGGGCTTGTCGATCCGCTGGAGCGGCACGTTGCAGGTCAGGCATAGCGAGAATGGCCGGGCGCTGCGCGCCAGGTCGAGCCGGGCGAAGATCTCGCGCGCCTGCAGCGACGACTTGATCGCCCGCACATAGCAGCCGTGGGTGATCTCGCGCCGCTTCAGCAGTTCGCGGTCGCGCGTCAGCACGATGCGCTGCTCGCTGGCGGCAATGCGGGCAATTTCGCTGTCTTCGAAGTGGTTGTCGTAGAGCGTGTCGAAGCCGGTCATGCGCAGCAGGTGCGCCAGGCCGCCCAGATGGGCATCGGCGATGAAGCGGAGGCTGCGCAACGGATGCTCGCGCACGCGCAGCAGCGGCGTGACGTCGAGGGATTCGAATTTTGGATAAACGGCTACGCGATCGCCGTCTTCGACGATGCGAGCGAACGGCGCCGATTCGCCATTCACGAGGATCAGTTCCACCTCGGTATGTGGCACGCCCAACGCCTCGATCATGTGCTTGACCGTGGCGGCACGCGCACAGGGGCACGACAGGTCCCGGCGGCGCTGCGACGGCGCCAGAAAATCGTTCAGTTCCTCGTAGAAACGGAAGGTGGCGGTGACCATGGCGGCGAGTATGCCACCAACGGCCACTGCCAGCGAGCCGCGCCCTTACAGCTTCAGGCGCTGCCAGATCGCCTTGGTGGCGCCGGCCGTGTTCAGCGTGTAGAAGTGCAGCCCCGGCACGCCCGCTGCCAGCAGGCGCTCGCACAGCGCCGTCACCACGTCCAGGCCGAATGCGCGGATCGACTCCCTGTCGTCGCCGAACGATTCAAGCCGCTTCGCCACCCAGCGCGGCACTTCGGCGCCGCACATCTCGGAAAAGCGCATCAGCTGCGAATGGTTGGTGATCGGCATGATGCCGGGCACGATCGGTACGTCCACGCCCATCGCGCGCACGTCGTCGACGAAGCGGAAGTAGGCGTCGGCGTTGAAGAAGTACTGCGTGATGGCGGAATTGGCGCCGGCCCGCACCTTGCGCACGAAGTTTTCCAGGTCGTGGCGCGGCGAGCGGGCCTGCGGGTGGTACTCGGGATAGGCCGCCACCTCGATGTTGAACCAGTCGCCGGTTTCCGCGCGGATGAATTCGACCAGCTCGTTGGCGTAGCGGAATTCGCCGATCTCGCCCATGCCCGACGGCATGTCGCCACGCAGCGCCACGATATGGCGGATGCCGCCGTCGCGATAGGTCTTGAGGATGTCGCGGATGCTCTCGCGCGACGAGCCCACGCACGACAGGTGCGGGGCGGCCTCGATGCCCTCGCGCTGGATTTCCAGCACGGCGTCCAGCGTGCCCTGCTGCGTGGTGCCGCCGGCACCGAACGTCACCGAGATGTACTTCGGCTGCAGCGGTGCCAGCTGGGTGCGCGTGGCGCGCAGTTTCTCGGCGCCCTCCGCCGTCTTGGGCGGGAAGAATTCGAAGCTGTAGTAGCGATCAGTCATGGTTGGCACGCCGCACGCGCGGCGCCCCGAAGAAATTCAGTCGCGCTCAGTCCCGGTCGCCCAGCAGTACGCTGGCGAGCGTCGTGGAGATCACGCTGTAGAGAATCGAGCCGATCAGCGCGGCGCCAAATCCCGACACGACAAACCCCTGCAGCAGGTTGCCGACGAACATGAACAGCATCGCGTTGATGACGAAGATGAACAGCCCCAGCGTCAGCAGCGTCACCGGCAGGGTCAGGATGACCAGGATCGGCCGGATCAGCGTATTGACCAGGCCCAGCACCAGCGCGGCGACCATTGCCGAACCAAAGCCACGGAGTTCGATACCGCTGAGCAGGTAGCTCACCAGGAACAGCGAGGCGGCGTTGATGATCCAGACGGCCAACAGTCTCATTGGGACTCCTTTGTTCTTAGGTGATGTCGATGGCCGCGCGACCCGGCCAGGCCGCATCGCGCGGTGGATGCCCTGCCCTCACCCCCGGCCCCTCTCCCGCAGGGCGGAAGAGGGGAGCAACCCAGGGGAAGAGGAACCGGGGCCGATCAGTAGCGGTAGTGATCGGCCTTGTACGGGCCCTGCTTTTGCACGCCGATGTAGGCGGCCTGCTGGTCGGTCAGTTCGGTCAGCTGCGCGTTGAGCTTCTTCAGCTGCAGGCGCGCCACCTTCTCGTCCAGGTGCTTCGGCAGCGTGTACACGCCCACCGGGTACTTGCCGCTGTCGCGCTCGGCCCACAGTTCGATCTGGGCGATCGTCTGGTTGGCGAACGAGCTGCTCATCACGTACGACGGATGGCCCGTGGCGCAGCCCAGGTTCACCAGGCGGCCCTTGGCCAGGATGATGATCTTCTTGCCGTCCGGGAACTTGACGTGGTCCACCTGCGGCTTGATCTCGTCCCATTCGTACTTCTCGACCGACGCGATGTCGATCTCGTTGTCGAAGTGGCCGATGTTGCAGACGATGGCCTGGTCCTTCATCTTTGCCATGTGGTCATGCGTGATCACGTGGTAGTTGCCCGTGCAGGTCACGAAGATGTCGCCGTGCTCGGCAGCGTAGTCCATCGTCACCACGCGGTAGCCTTCCATGGCGGCCTGCAGCGCGCAGATCGGGTCGATTTCCGTGACCCATACCTGGGCCGACAGCGCGCGCAGGGCCTGGGCGCTGCCCTTGCCCACGTCGCCGTAGCCGGCCACGACTGCGACCTTGCCGGCGATCATCACGTCGGTGGCGCGCTTGATGCCGTCCACCAGCGATTCGCGGCAGCCATACAGGTTGTCGAACTTGCTCTTGGTCACCGAGTCGTTCACGTTGATGGCCGGGAACTTCAGTTCGCCGCGCTGGGCCATCTGGTACAGGCGGTGCACACCCGTGGTGGTTTCCTCGGTCACGCCGCGGATGGCGTCCAGGTTGCGGCTGTACCAGCTCGGATCCTTGGCCAGCTTTTCCTTGATGGCGGCGAACAGGAAGGTTTCTTCCTCGCTGGTCGGCTTGGCGATCAGCGATGCATCCTTCTCGGCGCGGGCGCCCAGGTGCAGCAGCAGCGTGGCGTCGCCGCCGTCGTCCAGGATCATGTTGGGCGTGCCGCCGTCGGCCCAGTCGAAGATGCGGTGGGTGAAGTCCCAGTATTCCTTCAGCGACTCGCCCTTGAACGCGAACACCGGCGTGCCCGATGCGGCGATGGCGGCGGCGGCGTGGTCCTGGGTCGAGAAGATGTTGCACGAGGCCCAGCGCACGTCGGCGCCCAGTGCCTTGAGCGTCTCGATCAGCACGGCGGTCTGGATCGTCATGTGCAGCGAACCGGCGATGCGGGCGCCCTTGAGCGGCTGCGCGGCGGCGAATTCGTCACGGATCGCCATCAGGCCGGGCATTTCGGTCTCGGCGATGGCGATTTCCTTGCGGCCCCAGCCGGCCAGGCCGATGTCGGCGATCAGGTAGTCTTGCTTGAGGTCAGTCACAGCGTTCATGTTCACTCCGATGTAAGAGTGGCGCATACGCGGGACGAGAGAGACAGGGTGGGCCCATGCACAACTCAGGGCCTGGGCCGCGCCATGGGCGGCTCAGGTGGAGGCCATGACGGGCAGACAGGTCGACTCGCGCCCCGTGCGAACCACGGAACAGCGAGCGCCGTTGAAACATTCCGAGCCTGGCGGATGGCAGGGCATCCGTTGCAACGCTCCTCGGAGTGGCGGTATTGTAGCGTGCCTGTCCGCCGCCAGCGGGCAGAAATGGCAGAATTTTTCCCGCTTTCTCGTTTCCGACCGTTCCCGTTCCGTTCCCGCCTTGCACATGCTCCCCACGCCACCCCGCACCCTGACCATCGCCGGTTCCGACTCCGGCGGCGGCGCCGGCATCCAGGCGGACCTGAAGACGTTTGCCGCCCTCGGCTGCTTTGGCATGAGCGCGATCACCGCCATCACGGCCCAGAACACGCTGGGCGTGACCGGGGTCCACGCCATTCCGGCCGACATGGTGGCCGCGCAGATCGATGCCGTGGCCAGCGACATCGGCGTGGACGCCGCCAAGACCGGCATGCTGGGCACGGCGGCCATCGTCGAGGCCGTGGCCGGCGCGGTGGATCGCCACGGCATCCGCAAGCTGGTGGTCGACCCGGTAATGATCTCCACGTCGGGCGCCACGCTGTCCGACGACGCCACCAGCCAGGCCATGGTGAAGCTGCTGTTTCCGCGCGCCATCCTGGTCACGCCGAACCTGCCCGAGGCGTCGTACCTGCTGGGCCGCCGTATCGCGCGCCGCGCCGAGATGGAAGCCGCTGCCGCCGACCTGCTGGCCATGGGCTGCCAGGCCGTGCTGCTCAAGGGCGGCCACCTGGAAGACGACGGCCCCCACGCCACCGGCCTGGACGACCTGCTGATGCTGGCCGACGGCACCACGCGCGTCTACACGCATCCGCGCATCGACACCCCCAACCTGCACGGCACCGGCTGCACGCTGGCGGCGGCCATCGCGTCGCAACTGGCGCGCGGCGACGCGCTGCCCGACGCCGTGGGCACTGCGCTCGACTACGTGGCGCAGGCCATCGCGGCCGGCGCGCAACTGCGCCTCGGTGCCGGCAACGGCCCGCTGAACCACAGCTTCGCCCCGCGCCAGCTGGGCTGACCCGGAGCCACCATGGAAACGCTGAAAGATATCGACCTGCGCGACGACCCCGCCGCGCGCTGGTATGTGAAGGATGAAACGGTGCAGGTGGCGTTTGCCGCCGAGCCCGGCGAGCTGATCAGCCGCGAGGGGCCTAACCGCTACCAGCGTGCCGACGCCATCGTGACGGGCGCCACCGGCGACCGCTGGGTAGTGTCGCGCGAGCGCTTCGATGCGCGCTACGTGGCCGTGGGGCCGAACGCGCACGGCCAGCCGGGCCCCTATCGCAACAAGCCCGTGCCCGTGCTGGTCAAGGAAATGCCGCATGCGTTCGCGATCGAACGCTCGGCGGGCGGCGACGTGCTGACCGGCAAGCCCGGCGACTGGCTGATGCAATACGCGCCCGGCGACTATGGCATCACCGAGCGCGCAAGGTTTGTGGCGGTGTACCGGGCGGCGCAAGGGCCGGCTGACGCAGTCGACGAATAGGGAAGCCTAGTTCCCGCCAGCCAGCTGCACCAGCTTGAACGACGCCCGGGCCACGCAGCAGATGGTGCCCGATGCGTCGCGGGCCTCGCCCTCGCAGAAGGCGATCTTGGCGCCCCGGCGCAGGATGCGCGCCTCGAACGTGAGTTCGCCGCGCGCCGCGGCCAGGAAATGGGTCGACATGTCGATCGTGATCACACCCACGTCCAGCGGCGCATGCGAGCGCGCCGCGCCGCTCAGGGTGAAATCGAGCACGGCCATCAGCGTCCCGCCATGCACGTCACCGCGGCTGTTCACCACATTCGGGCTGGCCGGCAGGCGCGTGCGGCATAGTCCTTCCTCCATATGCACCGGCTGCAGGCCCAGCAGGCGCATCAGCGGAATCTCGATACCGAAGTAGGGCTTCTCGGGCGTGCCCGGGGCGGCGGGGATGATCTCGTTCACTGCTGTTTCCTCTCTGCGGGTTCCGTATGGCGGAACCTCGTCCTGTTTCCGTTGGAAGGGAGAGGATATGCGGATGGCCGCGGGGTGGCTAGCGGGGATGGCCGGTTAGCGCCCAGCGTGTTGGGGGCGTGTTGGGGGCGTGTTGGGGATTTTGAGGCGCTTTGCCCTCACCCCGCCCCTCTCCCGCAAGCGGGAGAGGGGAGAAAACCAGGGGATTATCAACCGCCTTTGGTGTGCTCCCCTCTCCCGCACGGCGGGAGAGGGGCCGGGGGTGAGGGCAAAGCCTTTCAACCAGCGAAAGAATCAGCCAAACAACGCAGTAAGCCCCGCCACCGCCGCCGGCACGTCGCCGGCTTCGGTAATCGCCCGCACCACCGCCGCGCTGCCCACGCCGACATCGAGCACTTCGCGCATATTGCCGGCGTTGACCCCGCCAATGCCCACCAGCGACGGAATCACCGGCTTCATCAGCGTCACGTACGACTGGAAGCGGCCCATGCCTTGCGGCTGGGTCGGCATGACCTTGGTCGTGGTCGGAAAGATCGCGCCCAGCGCCAGGTAGCTGGGCTGGATGGCCGCCACGCGCAGCATCTCGGCGTAGCCGTGCGTCGACACGCCCAGGCGCAGGCCCGAGGCACGGATGGCGTCCAGGTCGGCCTCGTCCAGGTCTTCCTGGCCCAGGTGGATGCCGTAGATGCCGCTGTCGCCGCCGCAGGCTGCGTGATGGTCGACCGCTACGCGCCAGTGGTCGTTGATGAACAGGCGCGACGTCGATCCCTTGGCCGCGTTGGCGGCCCGCACCACTTCGGCCTTCACCTCGGCGGCATCGGCGGACTTGAAGCGCAGTTGCACGGTCGGCACCTGCAGCGGCACCAGCTGCTCGATCCAGTCGGCGGTCGGCATGACTGCGTACAGGCCGAGGTCGGGCGGGCACGGCGCGAAGGCCGGCGCCGGTTGGTCGGGCGAGACCAGCGCGGCATGGCGCACGCGCGGGAAACGCGCGAAATCGCCGGGCCACGCCGTGCTGCCCGGCACCCAGGCGCGGGCGATGCACAGTGCGTCGTGTGCCGGGAAATGCAGCGACAGCGCCGCCGTCAGCACCGCCACGAATGCCGGCGAGTGCGCGGTTTCGCCGTCGGCGTACGAGTCAAGCACCCAGGTGCCCATCGGCGAGCGCACGGTGTCGATCCAGCGGCCGCCTTCGCGCTCCGAGACGATCAGCACGGCATTGGCCGCCGCCACGCGCTCGACCAGCTCGGCGGCAGCTTCGCCATCCGCCAGCACCACGTCGTGACGGCCGAGCGCCGCCGGGGCATTGGCCAGCGGCCACACCTGCCAGGGCGTCTCGTCGCGGCCGAACATCGCGGCAAAGCGCCGCATCAGGTCTTCGAACAGTGCGGCGTCGATGGCCGCGGCAACACCCTGGCGCGTCATGCGCGATCCTCCGCGCCTTCGGCGTGCCAGAACGGCATGCCCACCACCGGCGTGCTGGCCTGCGCCACCTCGCGCTCGGGCATCGGCCCGGCCAGGTAGGCGGTGCGCCCGGCCTCCACGGCCAGCGCGAACGCGCGGGCCATGTTCACCGGATACGCGGCCTGTGCCACGGCGGTGTTCAGCAGCACGCCGTCGTAGCCCCATTCCAGCACCTGCGCCGCATGCGACGGCAGGCCCAGGCCGGCATCGACGATCAGCGGCGTATCGGGCAGGCGGTCGCGCAGCGTGCGCATGGCGTGCGGATTCACCGCGCCGCGGCCCGTGCCGATCGGCGCCGCCCACGGCATCAGCGCCTGGCAGCCCACGTCCAGCAGGCGGCGGCACAGCACCAGGTCCTCGGTGCAGTACGGCAGCACCTTGAACCCTTCCCTGATCAGCGTCTCGGCCACGGCGGGCAGGTTCAGCGTATCGGGCTGCAGCGTGTAGTCGTCGCCGATCAGCTCCAGCTTGATCCAGTCGGTCTCGAAGACCTCGCGCGCCATCATCGCCGTGGTGATGACTTCCTGCGCCGTAAAGCAGCCAGCGGTGTTGGGCAGCACCGGCACGCCCAGCGTGCGCAGCATCTGCCAGAAGGTGTCGCCGCCCAGCGTCTGGCCGTCGCCCTGGCCCACCGCCGTCTGGCGGCGCAGCGCCACGGTGATCATGGCCGGGCGCGATGCCTCCACGGCGGCCTGCAGCGTGGCCGGCGACGGATAGCGCGCCGTACCCAGCAGCAGGCGGGAATCAAACGATTCCCCGTACAGCACGAACGGGTCGCGCAGGGATTCAGTCGGTTCGAATGTCATGGCAGTGCTTAGCCTCCCGTCACGGGTTGCACGAGGTCGATCTGGTCGCCCGTATTGAGCGCGGTGGCCGCATGCGCGGCACGCGGCACGAACTGGCCGTTCACCGCTGCCGCGAAAGGCGGGGCGATGGCCGCGGCCGTCACGGCATCCGCCAGCGTGGCGGTGTCGGACAGTTCCAGCGGATGGCCATTGAGCAGGATTTGCATGATGGATGTCAGTTAATGCAGCGTGCCGCCGATATCGGCCAGCACGTTGGGCGCCCTTTCGGCGGACTCGCGCACGGCTGCGATCATGCCCGGCCAGCGCAGCGCGGCCGGCACGGCATGGGCGGCGGGGTCGCCGTCAAGCATCGCTCGGACGACGTGGCACGCGGCCTCGGTCACCGCCGGCGCGATCAGCCAGCCATGGCGATACAGGCCGTTCACGCGCACCACGCGGGCCTGCTGGTCGACGCGGATCGCCGGCAGGTGGTCGGGGCGCGTCGGGCGGCGTTGCACGTTCAGTTCCAGCACCCGCGCCTCGCCAAAGGCGGGATGCAGCGAGTGCGCGGCCGAGAGCAGTTCCAGCGCCGAGCGCACGCTCATCGGCGAGTCGTCCTCGCTTTCGATTTCGGTGGCGCCGATCACGTACAGGTCGTTCGGTTTCGGCGCGATATAGATCGGGTAGCGCGGATGCAGCAGCCGTACCGGCCGATGCAGCTTCACGTCCGGCGCGTGCACGCGCACCACTTCGCCACGCAGCCCGCGCAGGCCCGGCAGCGCCTGGCCTTGCGAACCGGGCGCATCGGTCCATGCCGCACGGGCGCCCAGGCCACGGCAATCGAGCACCACGCCGGCCTGGATGCCCAGCGCGGGCAGCGATGCGGCATCGACGTCGCCGGCTTCCCACACGCAATGCAGCCCTTCCTCGATGGCGCACGACAGCAGCGCGCGCATCGCGCCACGGTTGTCGAGCTGGCCTTCGCCCTGCAGCAGCAGGCCTTGCGGAAAGCGCCCGGCCAGCGCGGGCTCCAATTGGCCCACGCCGTTGCCGTCCAGCGCGCGCAGGCGGTCCTGCACCAGTTCGGGGGGCGCCACGGCGCGCATGCGGCCGGTGAACAGCGACACCTCGCTGCGGTCGCGCGCGTGCCACACCACCAGCGTGCCATCCTCCTGGAAGAACACGGGTTCGGGCAGTTCCTGGATCCAGGTGCGCCACAGGTCGACGCTGGCAATGCCGAGATCGACGATGCGCCGTTCGGCGATGGCCGATTCGGCCAGCGGGGCCAGCATGGCCGCCGCCACGTGTGCGGCCGAGCCGCTGCCGTCGGGGCCGCCACGCTCCACCAGCGCCACGCGGGCGCCTGCGCGCACCAGCTGCCAGGCGGACAAACGCCCCGCCAGGCCGGCGCCGAGGATGGCGACATCGAAGGACTGTACTGCTGTCATGGGCTTGTATGCCGGCGGCATGGGCCAAGGTAAGTGGCGCCGACCGGCCTCCTGTTGGTGAATACCGCCGCGCCGCGTGGGGGCGCCGCGCGCGGGACTCGGGGTGCTGCGGTACTGCCGGGCGGCGCCACAGGGGCCGCCGCCCGTCCTGCAAGACAACGCTTACGAGTAGATCTTCGAGCCCGACTTCACGAACTCGATCGACTTCTCTTCCATGCCCTTCTGGGCCGCCGGCAGCGATGCCGCGTAGTCGCGCACTTCCTGCGTGATCTTCATCGAGCAGAACTTCGGCCCGCACATCGAGCAGAAGTGGGCGATCTTGGCGCCTTCGGCGGGCAGCGTGGCGTCGTGGAACGACCGTGCGCGCTCCGGATCGAGACCCAGGTTGAACTGGTCCTCCCAGCGGAACTCGAAACGTGCCTTGGACAGCGCATTATCGCGCAGCTGCGCGCCGGGCCAGCCCTTGGCCAGGTCGGCGGCATGGGCGGCGATCTTGTACGTGATGATGCCTTCGCGCACGTCTTCCTTGTCCGGCAGGCCCAGGTGTTCCTTCGGCGTGACGTAGCACAGCATGGCCGTACCCATCCAGCCGATATTGGCCGCGCCGATGCCGCTGGTGATGTGGTCGTAGCCCGGCGCGATGTCGGTCACCAGCGGTCCCAGCGTGTAGAACGGGGCTTCGTAGCAGTGCTTCAGTTCCTCGTCCATGTTGGCCTGGATGCGCTGCAGCGGCACGTGGCCCGGGCCTTCGATCATCACCTGGACGTCGTGCTCCCACGCCTTGGCGGTCAGTTCGCCCAGCGTGCGCAGCTCGCCGAACTGCGCGTCGTCGTTCGAATCGGCGATGCAGCCCGGACGCAGGCCGTCACCGAGGCTGAACGACACGTCGTACGCCTTCATGATTTCGCAGATCTCGTCGAAATGCGTGTACAGGAAGTTTTCCTTGTGGTGCGCCAGGCACCACTTGGCCATGATCGAGCCGCCGCGCGACACGATGCCGGTCACGCGGTCGGCCGTCATCGGCACGTAGCGCAGCAGCACGCCGGCGTGGATGGTGAAGTAGTCCACGCCCTGCTCGGCCTGCTCGATCAGCGTGTCGCGGAACATTTCCCAGGTCAGGTCCTCGGCGATGCCGCCGGTCTTGTCCAGCGCCTGGTAGATCGGCACCGTGCCGATGGGCACCGGCGAATTGCGCAGGATCCATTCGCGGGTTTCGTGGATGTGCTTGCCGGTGGACAGGTCCATGATGGTGTCGGCGCCCCAGCGGATCGACCACACCATCTTTTCCACTTCCTCGGCCAGCGACGACGTCACCGCCGAGTTGCCCAGGTTGCCGTTGATCTTCACGCGGAAGTTGCGGCCGATGGCCATCGGCTCCAGTTCCGTGTGGTTGATGTTGGCGGGGATGATGGCGCGGCCGGCGGCGATTTCGCGGCGCACGAATTCCGGCGTCATGTCTTCCGGACGCAGCGGCAGCGCGGCGCCCAGCGCATTGCCCGGATGCTGGCGCAGCAGCGCCTTGTACTCGGGCTTGTCGTACAGCGCCTGCAGGTTCAGCGATTCGCGCAGCGCCACGTATTCCATCTCGGGCGTGATGATGCCCTTGCGCGCGTAGTGCATCTGCGACACGTTCGCACCGGCCTTGGCGCGGCGCGGGTTGGTCAGCTGGGCAAAGCGCAGGTGCGCCGTGGCGGGGTCGTTGGCACGGGCCAGGCCGTATTCCGACGACAGGCCGGACAGCACCTCGGTGTCGTTGCGCTCTTCGATCCACCTGGCGCGCACGGGCGGCAGGCCTGCCTTCAGGTCGATATGCACGTCCGGGTCGCTGTACGGGCCCGAGGTGTCATAGACGGGAATCGGCGGATTCGCCATCTCGCCCTTCTCGGTGCGCGTGGCGGTCTGCAGGATCGTGCGCAGCGGCACGCGGATGTCCGGGCGGCTGCCGGTCAGGTAGGTCTTGCTGGAAGCCGGATAGGCGAATTTCTGGTCGAGATCGCTTTCCAGCGACTCAAACGATGCGGCGGGGGCAGTACGGGCCATGGGTGTCGTCCTCTCTCTTGCGGGGATGGACGAAACCAGGAGCCCTGTGAGCCGGCCTGCGCGGCATGGCCGGCGGCGGCGTCCTGTGGCGGAAATGGGGATTTCCGGGAAGGACAAGAGGCAAATCGGTTTTTGTGAAACTTCCCACGCCGGTACTAGCCGGATCGGGTTCGAAGGGACTCTCTCAGCGCGCCCGGCCCATCCGGACGGCACCCCTGTTTCATCCAACGGGGTGAATTTAAGCACAAGCCCAAGCCCCGCGCCACCCGAAATTCTGTTGCGGCTGTCGTGCTTCACGGTATCGGAATCATGGTGCCCCGCAGCATTGCGAACGGGGAAGTTGCCGTACCATGGGCCGCAGCCAGCCGAAGTGCCGACAAGCATTGCCGCCTCAGGAGATGCCATGACCGCCACACCCGCCGCCGACATCGATCCCGCGCAAATCGAACAAACCGGGCAAACCCACCGCGTGTTCAACCAGGTGCCCGACCTTGCGGACTACAACCTGTTCGACACGGACCCCGGCCTGCGCGCCGCGCTGGACCGCCTTGGCGGCGCCTGGCACGCCGATGCGCTGTCGGGCTACGGTGCGCGGCTTGGCGACCCCGAAGTCCAGGCCTGGGCTGCCGATGCCAACCGCCTGACGCCGGAGCTGCACACGCACAGCCGCACCGGCGAGCGCATCGACCAGGTGCAGTTCCATCCCGCCTGGCACCACCTGCTGGCCCTGCTGCGCAGCCAGCAGTTGCAGGCCCTGCCCTTCGCCCAGCCGCGCGCCGGGGCGTGGGTGGCGCGCACTGCTGGCTATTTCCTGCAGGCCCAGGTGGAATCCGGCTCCCTGTGCCCGACCACGATGACCTTCGCCAGCATCCCCGTGCTCAGCAAGGAACCGGCCCTGTACCGCGATCTCGAAGCGCGCCTGTTCGCCACCGAGCACGATGCGCGCGACCTGCCCTGGCGCGCCAAGACCGCCGTGATGGTGGGCATGGGCATGACCGAGAAACAGGGCGGCTCGGACGTGCGCGCCAACACCACCGTGGCCGTGCCGGTGCGCGGCGAAGGCCGGGGTGCCGAATACGCGCTGACCGGCCACAAATGGTTTTTCTCGGCGCCGATGTGCGACGCGCATCTCGTCGTGGCCCGCATGGGCGCGGCCGACGGGCCGCTGTCGTGCTTCTTCGTGCCGCGCTTCCGCGACGACGGCAGCAAGAACCCGATCCTGATCCAGCGGCTCAAGGACAAGCTCGGCAACCGGTCCAATTCCAGCAGCGAGGTGGAATTCCGGGGCGCCACCGGCATCCTGATCGGCGAGGAAGGCCGCGGCATTCCCACCATCATCGAGATGGCCACCAACACCCGGCTCGACTGCGTGATCGGCAGTGCCGCGCTGCTGCGCGCGGCGCTGGTGCAGGCGCTGCATCATGCGCGCCACCGCATGGCGTTCGGCCGGCTGCTGGCCGACCAGCCGCTGATGCGCAACGTGCTGGCCGACCTGGCGCTGGAGTCCGAAGCGGCCACCCAGATGATGATGGCCCTGGCCAACGCCTTCGAGCATGCCGACGACGATCCGCTGGCCGCCGCCTGGAAGCGCGTGATGACGCCGGCCGCCAAGTTCTGGATCTGCAAACGTGCGCTGGAAGCCACGGGCGAGGCAATGGAAGTCTGGGGCGGCAACGGCTATGTCGAGGAAGGCCCGATGGCGCGCCTTTATCGCGAGGCGCCGGTGAATTCGATCTGGGAAGGCTCGGGCAACATCATGTGCCTGGACGTCCTGCGCGCGCTCCAGCGCAATCCCGACGACGGCGCGCGCATCCTGCAGGACCTGGCGCGGCTTTCCAACGGCCACGCGGCGGTACGTGCGGAGCTTGCGTCGCTTCAGGCGATGCTGCACGGCCCCGCCGATGCGCTCGAAGCCAGCGCGCGGCGGTTCGCCCAGGGCCTGGTGCTGACCGCGCAGGCCGCGCTGATGATCGCCCATGCGCACCCGGAATCGGCCGAGCACTTCGTAGCCAGCCGGCTGGGGCGCCAGCATGGGCGCGTGTTCGGCACGCTGGATGCCGATATCGTCACTCTGGCCAGGATCACCGAGCGCGCCTGGCCGGCCTGACACCCATAGTGTGCGGACATCGCACATGGCTTGTTGCAGGGCAGCATCCCCACCTTCAGGGGATACGGTGGATGCCGTAAACGTTGTGGCGACGGGCTGCGGCTCGCCTGCGAAAACCTCCCAAGTCGTCACAACGGACGGTCCACGCCAAGTAACGTGGCCGCCAAGCCACCCATGAATATCAGCAAACGTCTGCTTCTTACGCTGTCTCTCGCTTTATTCGCGCTACTTTTCGTCGGCCTCGGCGGTATATGGCAGATGAACCAGTCCGAAGAGCGCTTCGAGTACTTCAATGACAACACGCTGACCAGCGTGCGCGACCTCAACAATGTCAGCGGCGCGCTGGCCAATATCCGCGTCTCGCTTTACCGGCATGCCATGACGGCCGACACCAACGCCAAGACCGAGGCGGAGGGCATGCTCGACAAGTACAACAAGCGCTTCGACGAGCTGCTGACCAAGTACGAGCGCGAGGACATCTCGAACGAGACCGACCGCAAGATGCTCGAAGCCGACCGCGCGGCCATCAAGGCCTATCGCGACACTTTCGGCCCTTATCTCGAAAAGTCGCGCAACAACGATTTCGAGGCTACGCAGCAGATGATCACGTCCGGTCCGGTGCACCTGGCGTCGACCGCGGTGCGCAAGGCGCTGGACGAACATCTGGAATACAACACGAAGCTCGGTGACGAAGCCGTGGCGCACAACAAGGCCCAGCACCAGACCTCGGTCCGCGTCTTCACGATCGTGATCGTGGTGGCCGTGGCGCTGACCGCCTTCCTGGCCTTCGGCCTGTACCGCCGCATCCGCACCAGCCTGGAAGAGATCCAGGGCACGCTGGAACACGTAAGCCAGACGCTCGACCTGGACCACCGCGCGCCGGTCGACCGTCTCGATGAAATCGGCCTGACCGCCCAGTCGTTCAACACGCTGATCGACCGCGTGGCCGGCACGCTGCGCGAAGTGCGCCGCTCGACCGATTCGGTGAGCGTGGCCGCCGCGCAGATCGCCGCCGGCAACGTCGACCTGTCTTCGCGCACCGAGGAGCAGGCCGCGTCGCTGGAGGAAACCGCATCGAGCATGGAGCAGCTGACCGCCACCGTGCGCCAGAACGCCGAGAATGCCCGCCAGGCATCGTCGCTGGCGTCGAACGCGGCGCTGGTGGCCGACGAGGGCAACCAGTCGGTGCAGCAGATGGTGGGCACGATGGGCGCCATCAGCAGCAGCTCGGAGCGTATCGCCGAGATCACCAACCTGATCGAGGGCATTGCCTTCCAGACCAACATCCTGGCGCTGAACGCCGCCGTGGAAGCGGCGCGCGCGGGTGAGCAGGGCCGCGGCTTTGCCGTGGTGGCCGGCGAGGTGCGCAGCCTGGCGCAGCGTTCGTCGAGCGCGGCCAAGGAAATCAAGGAACTGATCGAGGCATCGGTCGACACGGTGCGCACGGGCTCCGGCCAGGCCGAGGAAGTCGGCAAGACGATGACCGATATCCGCCAGGCCGTGAAGCGCGTGTCGGACATCATCGCCGAGATCTCCGCCGCCTCGCAGGAGCAGAGCGCCGGCATCGAGCAGGTGGGCCACGCCGTGGGCCAGATGGACCAGGTCACCCAGCAGAACGCCGCGCTGGTGGAAGAAGCCGCCGCCGCCGCGCAATCGCTGGACGAACAGGCCGGCCGCTTGCGCGACATGGTGGGGCAGTTCCAGATGCGGGGTTGATTGCTTGTTTCGCTCCCCTCTCCCGCACGGCGGGAGAGGGAGCACCCCCCGAAGCAAACCTCAGTTGGCCACCGCCGCCTCCCTGATCCGCAGCGTCACATGCGGTGCATAACGGATCAGGTCGTGGGCGCGCTCGCCGATCATGATCGCCGGCGCATTCGTATTGCCGCCGACCAGCGTCGGCATGATCGACGCATCCACCACGCGCAGCCCCTCCACGCCACGCACGCGCAGTTGCGGGTCCACCACGGCCAGCGCATCCATGCCCATGCGGCAGGTGCCCACCGGGTGATAGATCGTGTCCGCGTGCCGGCGGATCAGGTCGCGCGCCGCGTCGTCGTCGCTGCCATCGAGCCGCAGGGCCTGTGAATACAGCTCCCGGCCGCCGAAAGCCGCCAGCGGCGCCTGCATGAAGATCCTCCGCACGATGCGCAGGCCTGCCAGCATGGCTTCCATGTCTTGCGGATGGGACAGGTAGCGCGGGTCGATGCGTGGCGCGTGCCGCATGTCGGCCGACGCCAGCCTGACCTCGCCACGGCTCGCCGGACGCAGCACGCAGACATGGCAGGAGTAACCATGCCCGAGGTTGATGCGCCGCATATGGTTGTCGGCCATGCCCACCACGAAATGCAGCTGCAGATCGGGCTCGGCCAGCTCCGCACGACTGCGCACGAACGCGCCCGCCTCGGCAAAGTTCGATGTCATCATGCCGCTGCGATCGCGCCGGTAGCGCAGGAATTCGGCCACCATGCGTCGTGCGCCGCCCAGCGAGATGCCGAACAGGTCCGACGCCGGTACGCGCTTGTGCAGGATGATGTCGAGATGATCCTGCAGGTTGCCGCCGACGCCGGCCAGGTCATGCACCACGTCGATACCGTGCTCGCGTAGATGGGCGGCCGGCCCTACGCCTGATGCCATCAGCAACTGCGGCGATCCAAACGCGCCGGCCGACACGATCACCTCGCGGCGCGCCCGCAGCACCACCTCCTGCCCATCGCGCCAGGCCACCACGCCCACGGCGCGGCGTTTTTCGAACAGAATGCGCAGCACCTGCGTGCCGGTCATCACATGCAGATGGCCGCGGCCGCCATTGCAGCTGCGGTCCCGGGCGTTGCCGCCATGCAGGTAGGCGCGCGCGGCGTTCCAGCGCTCGCCGTTGTGCTGCGTGACCTGGTACCAGCCCACGCCCTCCTGTTCCTCGCCGTTGAAATCGTCGTTGCGCACGATGCCGGCATGCTGCGCGGCATCGATGAAATGCTGGCCGAACGGATTTGGCGAGCGCAGGTCGCTGACATGCAGCGGGCCCGTGCCGCCATGCAGCGGATCGTCGTCATGGCCGGCCACGCGTTCGTTGCACTCGGCGCGGCGGAAGTACGGCAGCACATCGTCCCACGACCAGCCGTCGCAGCCGGCAGCGGCCCAGCCGTCGTAGTCGGCGGGCCGGCCGCGCATATAGATCATGGCATTGATCGATGACGACCCGCCCAGGCCGCGTCCGCGCGGCTGATACCCACGGCGGCCGCCCAGCTCGGGTTGCGGCGCGGTCAGGTAGCCGTAGTTGCGCGACCCGGCGCGCGGCAGCAAGGCGGCGCAGCCCGCAGGTGTGCGTACCAGCACATGATGGTCGTGGGCCCCGGTTTCCAGCAGCGCGATGGTGTCGTTGCCGCTGTCGGCCAGCCGCCCCGCCAGCGCGCAGCCTGCGGAGCCCGCGCCCACGACGAGATAGTCAAAGGTCGTTTCCATCTGTCTCCTCGCGTGTCCGGTGCCGGTCCAGTCCCCAGCGGACGCCCCGCCGCGAAAATCCAGTGTAGGCGCTGCCGCCGGGGTGGTGAAGCGGGGCAACCCTGCAAACGGACCGGCCAGCGCGCGGCGCCGCACGCCGCATGCCGCGCCGCCTCCTCGCGTTTGGGAGATGTCCTCCATTGCGATAACCGGCGCTCTGCCTTATGGTGCGCGATGGCCCATGGAAAACCGACGCCGCCAAAGGAGACCGCCGATGAGAGAAGTGCCCGCCATGTCCACGGTGTTCAGCGCCATGCATGCCGCGTCGCGCCGCGACCAGTCCCCGGCCTGGCCGATCCGGGCCGACCGCCTGCGGCGCCTCAAGGCGCTGGTACGCGACAACCACGACGCCATCGCGGCGGCCATCAGCGCCGATTTCACGAATCGGCCACGTCAGGAGACTGCGCTGCTGGAGGTATTCCCGAGCATTTCCGGCATCGATGACGCACTGCGGCATGGCAGGCGCTGGATGCGGGTGCGCCGGGTGAAGACCGGGCTCTGGTTCAAGCCGGGCAAATCGCGCCTGATGCCGCAGCCGCTGGGCGTGATCGGCATCGTGGTGCCGTGGAACTACCCGCTCTACCTGACCATCGGGCCGCTGGCCGGCGCATTGGTGGCCGGCAACCGGGCCATGATCAAGCTGTCGGAATACACACCGCGGTTTTCCGAATTATGCGCGCGGCTGGTACAAGCGACGTTCGCCCCCGACGAGGTGGCGGTCGTGAACGGCGATGCCGAGCTGGCCGCCGCCTTCAGCGCGCTGCCGTTCGACCATCTGCTGTTCACCGGGTCTACCAGCGTTGGCCATCATGTGATGAAGGCCGCCGCCGCCAACCTGACGCCGGTGACGCTGGAACTGGGCGGCAAGTCGCCGGCCATCATCGGCCCGGGCGCCGACTTCGAACGCGCCGTGGAGCGCATCCTGGTGGGCAAGCTGCTCAATGCGGGCCAGACCTGCATCGCGCCGGACTACGTGCTGGTGCCCGCCGACCAGCGCGACCGCCTGGTCGACACCGCGCGGCGCGTGGTGAACCGGCTCTATCCCGATATCGCGCGCAACACCGACTACACGAGCATCATCAGCCCGCGCCATTTCGACCGACTGGTATCGCTGATCGACGCCGCCCAGACGGCCGGCGCCCGTGTGGTGCCGCTGACCGATGCCAGGCCGGATGCCGGCACCCGCCAACTGCCGCCGGTGCTGCTGACCGACGTACCGGACGATGTTCGGGCGATGCAGGAAGAGATTTTCGGGCCAGTGCTGCCCGTGGTGGCGTACCGCGACCTGGACGAGGCCATCGGCTTCGTCAACGCGCGTCCCCGGCCGCTGGCGCTCTATGTGTTCGACAAGCGCGGCGACGTGGTGGAGCGCGTGATGCAGCAGACCCTTGCCGGCGGCGTGACCGTCAACGACACGCTGTTCCACATCGCCCAGGACGATTTGCCGTTCGGCGGCGTGGGGCCCAGCGGGATGGGCAACTATCACGGCGAGGCCGGCTTCGAAACGTTCTCGAAGCTCAAGCCCGTGTTCTACCAGGCCGGCCTGAACGGCGCCGGGCTGCTGAAGCCGCCGTATGGGAAGAAGTTTGAATCGATGCTGAAGATGCTGCTGCGATAGCGATAGCGCTGTCTGGCTCCCCTCTCCCACTTCGCGGCAGAGGGGTGAAAACAACCAGAAACTCAAGCCGCCAGCATCGGCTTGCCCAGCATCCGCGACAACACCGCCTCGGGCGAATGGGTCCGATCTCCAATCGCGGCCGGGTCCAGGTAGATCGTCTGTTCCATCATCGCCTTGCCGCGCATGGCGGCGTGCAGTAGCTGGTCGCTGAACACGATCCAGGTGGCGCCCGGCGGGAAGTGGAATTCCTGCTGCGGCACGGTCTTCTGGTATTCCAGGTCGGCCTTGGCCAGGTCGTGCAATTGCAGCATGCGGTGATCGTATTCGCTGCGTTCGCGCTTGGTGATATGCAGCGTCTTCATCAGCCACGCCTGCCCCGGCCACATGCCGTGCGTCTTCGGCACGAATCGCGTAGCAAAATCGCCAAATGGCTCGCCCACGCGCCATACGCGCGGTGCTTCGCGGTCGATGTTGTGGAACACGCGCAGCAGGCGCTTGCCGAGCATCGGGTTGGACGGAAACGAATCGACATGCAGGCGCGTATCGTCCTTGCGCCAGCTCACCGGACGGCCGGCGATCTCGCTCGGGCGCAGCGACGTGCCCGCACGCGTCATGTGGCCGGCATATTCGGGAAACAGCGCGTGGATCAGCGATTCGCTCGACGTGGCATAGCGATGGATCAGGTTGTAGAGATCCGTCAGGTCCTGCTCGGTACCGGCCGCACCGCGCACGGCCTTGTCATTGGCGCGCAGGTTGATGTTCTTCGACTTGCCGTCGGAATAGCGCGGGTCCAGGAAGCGCTCCTCGCCCGGCTGGAAGCGGAATGCCAGGTCCGGGAAATACAGCACGGCGCCCTGCTCCAGCTCGCGGCGCAGCGTGGCGCGCGTCTCGGGCGATACCTCGGGCGACCAGTCGGTGTAGGGCTGGGTGCGGATCAGGTCCAGGGACATGGCAATTCCGATAATTTCAGGTTGACCGGATTTTACCCCCACGAGGCCGCGCGCCCCCGGTGGCGCCGGCGCAACAAAAAACCCCGCGGGTCCGTGAGGACCGGCGGGGTCATGCAGCCTTGCGGGTTCGCAAGCGGCCAGCGGCGCTTACAGGCCGGCGGCAGCGCGCAGGATGGCGGCCTTGTCGGTGGCTTCCCACGAGAATTCCGGCTCTTCGCGGCCAAAGTGGCCGTAGGCGGCGGTCTTTTCGTAGATCGGACGCAGCAGGTCGAGCATCGCCACGATGCCCTTGGGGCGCAGGTCGAAATGCTCCTGCACCAGTTCGGCGATCTTCTCGTCCGAAATCTTGCCGGTGCCTTCCGTGTACACGGTCACGTTGATCGGGCGGGCCACGCCGATGGCGTAGCTGACCTGCACCTGGCACTGGCGCGCCAGGCCGGCGGCCACCACGTTCTTGGCCACGTAGCGGGCAGCATAGGCGGCCGAGCGGTCGACCTTCGACGGATCCTTGCCCGAGAACGCGCCACCGCCGTGCGGCGAAGCACCGCCGTAGGTGTCGACGATGATCTTGCGGCCGGTCAGGCCACAGTCGCCTTGCGGGCCACCGATCACGAAACGGCCGGTCGGGTTCACCAGGTATTTGGTTTCCTTCAGCATGTCGGCCGGCAGCACGGGCTTGATGATCTCCTCGATCACGGCCTCGCGGATCTGCGCCTGCGAGATGTCCGGCGAATGCTGGGTCGACAGCACCACGGTGTCCACGCTGTGCGGACGGCCGTCCACGTAGCGCACCGTCACCTGCGACTTCGCATCCGGGCGCAGCCAGGGCAGGCGGCCATCGCGGCGCAGTTGCGACTGGCGCTCGACCAGGCGGTGCGAGTAATAGATCGGGAACGGCATCAGCTCCGGCGTCTCGTCGCAGGCGTAGCCGAACATCAGGCCCTGGTCGCCGGCGCCCTGGTTCAGGTAGTCGTCCGATGCGCGGTCCACGCCCTGGGCGATGTCCGGCGACTGCTTGTCGTAGGCGACCAGCACGGCACAACCCTTGTAGTCGATGCCGTAGTCGGTGTTGTCGTAGCCGATGCGCTTGATGGTGTCACGTGCGACCTGAATGTAGTCGACGTTTGCGGTCGTGGTGATTTCACCTGCCAGCACTACCAGACCGGTATTGCAAAGCGTTTCGGCGGCCACACGGGCGTACTTGTCCTGGGCAAGGATGGCGTCCAGGACGGCGTCCGAAATCTGGTCAGCGACTTTGTCGGGATGGCCTTCGGAGACAGATTCCGAAGTAAAGAGGAAATCGTTCGACACGATCTAGTTTCTCCAGGTTGGCTATTGCGCGCCACCCTCGGAAACGGTGCGGCGACGCTTTAGCGGTATTTAGGCCGCTCCGTCAGAGCAGCGTCGCCCCGCAAGTTGTCAGTTAACTCGGCGATGGCGGTTATTATACCGCCCTGCCGCTTTCGTTGCAGGCCGCCAATCCTCCAAATAACGGCAGGAAACCGGCGTTACTCAGAAATCCCTGACTGCTTTTACGGTTTTTGCGCGGTTCCGGCCCGACCCCGATCGCACCCGATTCGCACCCGATTCGCACCCGCTTCGTACCCTATTCGCACCGACATGACCTTCCTGTTCTGGCTCATTTCCCGCCTGCCCCTGCGCGTGCTGCACGCCATCGGCGGGGCATTGGGACTGCTGGTGGCGCGACTGCCCGGCCGCTATGGCCGCCGGCTCAAGGAAAATTTCCGGCACGCCTACCCGCACGCCACCGACGCCATGCTGGCGGAAGCGGCCCGCAATACGGGCCGGATGATCATCGAGATGCCGTACTTCTGGAGCCGCAAGACGCTGGTCGCCCACACGGAAGGCTTCGACGAGATGTGGGCCGAGACGGCCCGCCTGGGCGCCGCCGGGAACGGCGTGATCATCCTGACCCCGCACCTGGGCTGCTTCGAGGTCCTGCCCCAGCACCATGCGCGCGTGCGCCGCGTGACGTCGCTGTTCAAGCCGCCGCACCAGCCCTGGCTGCGCGAATTCGTCGAAACGATGCGCACGCGGCCCAATATGGCTATGGCGCCCGCCACGCCGCGCGGCGTGCGCATGCTGGTCAAGGCACTCAAGCGCGGCGAGACCGTTGGCATCCTGCCCGACCAGGTCCCGAGCGGCGGCGAAGGCACCTGGGCGCCTTTCTTCGGCAAGCCCGCCTATTCGATGACGCTGGTGCACCGGCTGCAGCAATTGACGCGCGCCCCCATCGTGATGGTCTTTGCCGAGCGCCTGCCGCGCGGCGCCGGCTATCGCGGGCACCTGCGCGTCCTGTGCGATGGCGGCATGCTGCCCGAAGACCCGGCTGCGGCGTCGGCGGTCATCAATGCGACGATCGAAGAGTTGATCGTGATCGATCCGACGCAATATCTGTGGGGATATAACCGCTACAAGCAGCCGGCAGGCGCCGGGCTGCCGCCGGAAATGGACCACGCCACGCCCGTGGTCACCAACAACGAGAATCGATGAGCCGCATCTTTACCTGGCTCGGCATCGGCCTGCTGACGGTGCTGGGCAAACTTCCGTATGCCTTCGTGGCCCGCTTTGGCGAGGCGCTGGGCAGCATCCTGTACCTGGTGCCGAACCCGCGCCGCGAGGTGGTACGCGCCAACCTGCGGCTGTGCTTTCCGGAACGGAGCGACGCCGAGATCGAGTCGATGGCGCGCGAAACGTACCGCAAGGTGTTCCGGAGCTTTGCCGAAGGCGGCATTTTCTGGACCTGCGGCGAAGCCAAGATGCGCCGTCTCGTGCAGATCAAGGACCACGGCAACCTGCCCGCGCTGGACGGCACGCCGCATATCCTGGTGACGCTGCACCTGTCGGGCCTGGAAGCCGGCGCCATCCGCCTGACCATGCACCTGCGCGACACCGTCGGCCGCTCCGGCGCGTCGCTGTACACGGTGCAGAAGAACCGGCTGTTCGACGATTTCCTGAAGGTGGCGCGCGGCCGTTTCGGCGCCAACATGATTTCGCGCAACGACAGCGTGAGAAACATCCTTCGCACGCTGAAGAAGGGCGAGGCGCTGCAGCTGATTTCCGATATGGACTTCGGCGAACGCGATTCGGAATTCGTGCCATTCTTCGGCGTGCAGGCGCTGACCCTGACATCGGTATCGCGCCTGGCGCGGCTGGCCGGCGCCCGGGTGGTGCCGATCTACACGGAGCAGTTGCCCGACTACCAGGGCTATGTGCTGCACCTGCTGCCGCCCTGGGACGATTACCCTGGCGAAAGTGTCACGGACGACACCCGGCGCATGAATGCATTCTTCGAAGAGGCGATCCGTCCGCGCATCGCCGACTATTACTGGGTGCACAAGCGCTTCAAGCACCGGCCGCCCGGCGAACCGGACATCTACTGATTACAATCGGCACCATGAAACTCCAGTTCACCAAGATGCACGGCGCCGGCAACGATTTCATCGTGCTGGACGGCATCCACCAGAAGCTCGACCTCACCGACGCCCAGTGGCGCGCGCTGGCCAGCCGCCATTTCGGCATTGGTGCCGACCAGATCCTGATCGTCGAAAAATCGGACCGTGACGATGTCGACTTCCGTTACCGCATCTTCAATTCGGATGGCGGCGAGGTCGAGCACTGCGGCAACGGCGCCCGCTGCTTTGTCCGCTTTGTCACCGACAAGGGCATGACAGACAAGCGCTCCGTGCGCGTGGAAGTCATGAACGGCGTGATCACGCTGACGCTGCAGGACGACGGCCAGGTCACGGTGGACATGGGCGCGCCCGAGCTGGTGCCGGCCCGCGTGCCGTTCCTGGCCGATGGGCTGCCCACACGCACCGAAGGCGACGACACGCTGTACGGTCTGGAAGTCAACGGCCGCACCGAGTGGATTTCCGCCGTGTCGATGGGCAATCCGCACGCCGTGCAGGTGGTGGACGACGTCGAGCAGTTCCCCGTGCTGCAGGATGGCCCCGTGATCGAGCATCACAAGTCGTTCCCGAATCGCGTCAACGCGGGCTTCATGGCCATCGTCGACCGCCACACGGTCAACCTGCGCGTGTTCGAGCGCGGCGCCGGCGAGACGCTGGCCTGCGGCACGGGCGCCTGCGCCGCCGTGGTGGCCGGCATTCGCCGTGGCCTGCTCGATTCGCCGGTCAAGGTCCATACCCACGGGGGCGACCTCAGCATCGCCTGGCAAGGCGTGGGCCAGCCGGTGCAGATGACCGGCCCGGCTACCACCGTATTCGAAGGGTCTATTGACCTGTCCACGCTCCGTGCCTGACCATTAGGGCTCGCCCCCGCGCCTGGCGGGGGCTGTGTGGAATGCGGGGCGGCATGGCCACATGCGCCCCGTCACCCGGAGAGCCCATGAGCCTGGACGATTTCCGCATCACCTCGGGCAAGCAGTTCAAGCTTGCCAGCTTCGACGCCGGCAGCAAGCCGCTGTCCACCGGCAGCAAGACTTCCGACAACGAGCATCTTGCCGAGCTGACCACCCAGCTCGACGCCGTGCAGGACATCTTCTACGCCGAGCACCAGCACAAGCTGCTGATCGTGCTGCAGGGCATGGATACCAGCGGCAAGGACGGCACCGTGCGGTCGGTCTTCCGCAGCTTCGATCCGCTGGGCGTGCGCGTGGCCAGTTTCAAGTCGCCCACGCCCGAGGAACTGGCGCGCGACTACCTGTGGCGCGTGCATGCGCAGGTGCCGCGCAAGGGCGAGATCGTGATCTTCAACCGCAGCCACTACGAAGACGTGCTGATCACGCGCGTGCATGGCTGGATCGACGACGCCGAGTGCAAGCGCCGCTACCGGCAGATCCGCGAATTCGAACAGATGCTTGTGGAAACCGGCACCACCATCCTCAAGTGTTTTCTGCACATCTCGAAGGGCGAGCAGAAGCAGCGGCTGGAGGAACGCATCGCCGATCCGCAGAAGCACTGGAAGTTCGACATGCAGGACCTGGCCGAGCGGAAATTCTGGAAGGAATACCAGGCCGCCTACGAGGACGCCATCGCGGCCACGGCCACCGCCGACAGCCCGTGGTTCATCGTGCCGGCCGACTCCAAGAGCCACCGCAACCTGATGGTGGCCGAAATCCTCAAGGCCGCCTTCGACAAGATGAAGCCCGACTACCCGCCGCCCAAGCCTGAACTGGCCAAGATCGCGGTGGAATGACCGGGGCTCACCGGCGCCCTTCAGTCGCCGTTGCCGCGATGCACATCGTGCGTGACGAACGGCCGTTCGGGGCCGGGCATGGCCAGCCAGTGCGGATGCTTGAGCGTGTCGCGGATATCCTCCAGCCCGCTGGACCAGTGCTCATGCATCGTCAAAACGCCAAACTGGTAGTCCTTGGCGCTGCCTTCGAAGCTCTTGTCGCGGTAGATCAGCTGGATCACGTTGCGGCGGGCGTCGCAGGCATGGTCGGCCGCGCGCTTGTACCACGGGTCATCGCGCTTTGACGGCGGCACCAGCGCCATCAGCTCGCTCAGCATGCGGCGATAGTTTTGCTGCTCGCGCATGACGTCGGTAATGGCGCGCGTGCGGCTGGAGTACTGGATGTCCTTCTGGCGCTCGGCCACATCCAGCAGGTTATGCGGCAGCTTGCCGCGGGCGCTCCACAGGTCCACCTGGAAGATCAGCGCGTCGCGCCGGGGCTGGGCGGCCAGCACTTCCTGCAGCGGCGTGTTCGAGACCAGCCCGCCATCCCAGTAATACTCGCCGTCGATCTCCACCGCCGGAAAGCCCGGCGGCAGCGCGCCCGACGCCATGAAATGCTCGGCGCGCAGCGTCATGCGGGTATTGTCGAAGTACGCGAAATTGCCGGTGCGCACGTTGACCGCACCCACCGACACGCGCATTTCCCTCGGCCGGTTGATGCGGTCGAAATCGGCAAAACGCTCCAGCGTGGCCTTGAGCGGCGCGGTGTCGTAGTAGCTGGCGCTGCCTGGATCCTCGAAGCGCGACCACAAGTCGGCGATATTGCGCGGCGAGAAGAAGCCCCGCTGGCCTTCCAGCAGCGCGCGCGTGGCGTTGATCCCATCGAACCAGATGCGCATCGGCTCCGGCCACATCGGCGCCGCCTCGGTCAGCAGGTCCAGCGGCAGCCCGGGCAGCCATGGCTGGGCGCAGATGTATTCCCAGAACGCGCGCAACTGCGCCACGCGCGTTTCGGGCGGGTTGCCGGCGATGACTGCCGCGTTCAGCGCGCCGATCGAGATCCCGGCAATCCAGTTCGGATGGATGCCGCCCTCGGACAGGCCCTGGTAGACCCCGGCCTGGTAGGAGCCCAGCGCCCCGCCGCCCTGCAGCACCAGCGCGCGGATCGCATAGGCTTCGTGGGCGGGGCCCTCGTGCGGCGGGGCATCGGGCGCGCAATGCTCGGGCGGCGGCGCCTTTCGCCTGGCCGCCGGCCGCTTCGCCTTGGCCGGGGTGGCGGCGTCGGCCGCCGAATCCTGAGGCGGCGCGCCTTGCTCGCCAATCTCGCGCTTGATCGCTTCCTGGTCCTGCCGCCGCTTTTCCGCCACGCCCATGCTCCCTGAAAATGAAAACGGCCCCGTTCGGGGCCGTGTGCAACGCAACTGTCAGACGCCGTATTTCTGACGATAGGCAGCGACAGCGTCGCGAGAGTTCCCGAGCGCGGGGTCTTGCGAGGCATCCAGGTACGCCAGCAGGTCCTTCAGCGACGCGATGGCGATCACCGGCACGCCGTATTCGCGCTGCACGTCCTGCACGGCCGAATGGGTGCCGATATTGTCGGCGGTACCGCTCTTTTCCATGCGGTCCAGCGCGATCAGCACGGCGGCCGGCTCGGCGCCCGCGGCACGGATCATCTGCATCGACTCGCGCACCGAGGTGCCGGCCGAGATCACGTCGTCGACGATCACCACCTTGCCCTGCAGCTTCGCGCCCACCAGCGTGCCGCCTTCGCCGTGGTCCTTCGCTTCCTTCCGGTTATAGGCAAACCCCACGTCCCGACCCATGCCGGCCAGCGCCACGGCCGTGGCCGACGCCAGCGTGATGCCCTTGTAGGCCGGCCCGAACAGCACGTCGAACTGCAGTCCCGAAGTGATCAGGGTCTTCGCGTAGAATTGCGCCACCTGGCCCAGCATCGCACCCTGGTTGAACAGGCCTGCGTTGAAGAAATACGGCGACTTGCGGCCAGCCTTGGTGACAAATTCGCCAAAAGACAGCACGCCTGCGTCCAGTGCAAAGCGGATAAAGGTCTGGCTCAGGTCGGCCGGCGTCGTCTGCTGCGTCATCTTTTCTCTCTGAATTCAAAATTTCCCGAGATGTTACGGATTATCAGCGCCAACCTCAACGGCATCCGTTCGGCCCACAAGAAGGGCTTCTTCGAGTGGATGGGCAAGCAGGACGCCGACATGGTCTGCGTTCAGGAACTCAAGGCCCAGGAAGCCGACATGACCGAGGCGTTTCTTGCGCCGCATGGTTATCACGGCTACTTCCACTACGCCGAGAAGAAGGGCTACAGCGGCGTGGGCCTGTACACCCGTCACCAGCCCGAACGCGTGGTCACCGGATTTGGCTGCGCGGAATTCGACGCCGAAGGCCGCTATGTGGAAGTGCAGTATCCGCACCTTGCGGTGATTTCCGTGTACGTGCCGTCGGGATCGAGCGGCGAAGAGCGCCAGGCCGCCAAGTTCCGCTTCATGGAGGCGTTCCTGCCTCACCTGCTGCAACTGAAGGCCAGCGGCCGCGAGGTGGTGCTGTGCGGTGACGTGAACATCGCGCACAAGGAAATCGACATCAAGAACTGGAAGGGCAACCTCAAGAACTCAGGTTTCCTGCCCGAGGAGCGCGCGTGGATCGGCGCCCTGTTTGACACGCACGGCTACGTCGACGTCTTCCGCCAGCTCGACCCGCGCCCCGAACAGTACACGTGGTGGAGCAACCGCGGCCAGGCCTACGCCAAGAACGTCGGATGGCGCATCGACTACCACCTGACCACCGCCAGGATCGCCGCCACGGCCAAGGCCTGCGCGATCTACAAGGACGAAAAGTTCAGCGACCACGCGCCGCTGTCGATCGATTACGATTTTCCGTTGTGACGAACCGGTGCTGCGCTTTCAGCCCCTTCAACCAGCACGTAGCTCATCGAGCAGGTCCGGGTGGCGATCGAGCAGCTTGAGCAATTGGACCAGAGACAGGGGCGGCTTGGTCCGCCCGGTCTCATAGCGCGAAAACGCATTCACGCCGCCGCCGAAAATTTCTCCGGCCTCCTTCTGGTCCAGACGCAGCTTCTTGCGCACCGAGACGATGAAAGTGGGGTCGACCAAGGACGCGTTGACCTGCTTGTTAAAGGCCAGCGCGACGTCGTCGAGACGTTCGTGCGCTTCACGGGAAAGCACTCCTTCGCCGCAAAGCGGGCACCACTCTCCTTCCACGTCCTCGACCACAGTCGACTCCCCGCGATAGGTATAAGGCAAGTCACGCCGCCCCTTGACCAGATCCGCGCCGCCACATTCCGGGCATCTCATTCGCTCACCATCCTTCCGGCCGCTGCGGGCCGCCATCACCGTACCTTGAACGACACGACGAGCAAATCGTCCTGAACGGTCAACTTCACGTAAAGGCTCCCATAAGGTGTGCTCGGGTGATACACATCCTGCCAGACGCGGTGGTCCCGATACGTCGTCATGCTCTTGTAGAAGTCTGCCGATCCCAGCTTTTCCACCACCGCCAAAGCCTCTGCGCGCGACATCGACATGGCCTGGTGACCCTGCGCAGCCGATGCGGTAAACACGACCCGCCTTTCCGCAATCAATGCCCTCACCTGGGCAAGCCTGTAATGCGCTGTCGATTTCTCCATGCGAGATTAACCTACTTGGTTATTTTTTACCAGCCTCGATCTTCACCAGACAGCAACACGCCTCTTTTGGCGTAAACCCTGCGTCTGGCATCCAATCTCGCTACAATGCAGGTTCTCCGCCCCAAGGACAGGAGACTCTTCGCATTTTTAAAAGTGAGTCCGCCATGGTTTTCAAAGTGTTCGTCGATGGTCAGGAAGGCACCACCGGTCTCCGGTTGCTTGACTATCTCTCGGGTCGCTCCGACGTGGAGCTGTTGCGCATTGCCGATGACAAGCGCAAGGACCCGCAGGAGCGAGCACGCTTCCTGAATGCGTCGGACGTCTCTTTCCTGTGCCTGCCCGACGTGGCGTCGCGCGAAGCCGTGTCGCTGGTCACGAATCCGAATACCTGCGTGATCGATGCCAGCACGGCGTTCCGCACGGCCGACGACTGGGCCTATGGCCTGCCCGAACTGGCGCGTGGCCAGCGCGAGAAGATTCGCGCCAGCAATCGCATCGCCGTGCCGGGCTGCCACGCCAGCGCCTTCGTGCTGGTGGTACGTCCGCTGGTGGACGCCGGCCTGTTGCCCGCCGACTACCCGATCTCGGCGTTTTCGCTGACCGGCTACAGCGGCGGTGGCAAGTCGATGATTGCCGAGTTCGAAGCTGGCGGTAACCCGAAGCTGAACAGCCCGCGCCCGTACGCGCTGGGCCTGGCGCACAAGCACCTGCCGGAAATGCGCGTGCAGGCCGGCTTGGCGCAGGCGCCGATCTTCAACCCGATCGTTGGCAACTTCTTGAAGGGCCTGTCGGTGACGGTGCCGGTGTATCCGTCGCGGCTGGCGCGCAAGGCCGATGCCGAGGCCATCCTCGACATCTATCGCAAGCACTACGAGGGCGAGCAGTTCGTCCGCGTGCATCCGTACAACAGCGACGACAACCTGGACCACGGCTTCTTCGACGTCCAGGCCAGCAACGACACCAACCGCGTGGACCTGTTCGTCTTCGGCAACGAAGAGCGCCTGAACCTGGTGGCCCGCCTGGACAACCTGGGCAAGGGTGCGGCCGGCGCGGCGGTGCAGTGCATGAACGTGCGCATCGGCGCGGACGAGGCCACCGGCCTGAAGTCCTGAAGTCGATGGCCTGACGGCCTGAAGCAAAAAAACCGGCTCCCTGGAGCCGGTTTTTTCTTGGGGTGCCTGGCAGGCCGCAGGCTGGCGTCAGCTACCCACCTTGACCAGCGTGGCCTTGAGCGCGACGCCAATATAGGCCGCCCCCTTCGCGCACACGTAGGTCTTGTCGCTCGACGTCTCGTCGTCCTTCCAGTTGCTGCGGATTTCCATCACGGCATTGTTGCCCGAACTGCTGGCCCGCTGCTGCAATTCCTGCACTGCCTCGACGAAAACGGTCTGGCACAGTTCGGCGTCGGTCGGTTTGGGCGCGTCCCGCACCTGGCTCACTGGCCGGCGCACACGCTTGACCGTCTTGAATGACATCGGGTTCTGGGCGCCGTCGAGCTTGTTGAAGCCCCACGACATCTGGATGCCCGGGTCGATCCGGCTCGCCGCCGTCGGCGACGTCAACGCGGCATCGATCGGCATGTTGATGAGTTCGTCGGCCGCGCTGGCGACACCCGATGCCAGCAAGGCGGTCACGGCCAGGGCACTGCGTGCTGTCTTGTTCATGGGCCTATCCCTTGTTGAGTCGATCCTCGGCACCTCGGCGCCACGCGCCTCGGACGCCACCTGAACCATGCTACCCGATCCACCGCTGCACGCATCAGATCGGCGTATTTACTTTTTTAGTGGCCGCCGTTCGTCCTCGTCGCCCGCATCCACCGGGGCGCCGGCCAGGCCGGCCATGTTGGCCTGGTGGGGCGCGAGCTTGTCCATCGGCATGTTCATGGACTTGGCGTAGAGCGGCAGCACTTCCTTCATGTGCGCTTCCAGCACGGCGATACGGCTGCGGCCCGACGGATGGGTCGACGAGAAATCGTCGCCCGCCTGCAGGAACTTGCCCATTTTCTGCCACAGCGTGACTGCGGCGCGCGGGTCGTAGCCGGCCCGGGCGGCGATATCCATGCCGATCAGGTCAGCCTCGGTTTCTTCCAGCCGCGAAAACCGCAGCGACAGCATCTTGGCGCTGGAGCCGATGTCCATGTTGCCGAGGTTGCCGAAGCCGGTCAGCTGCGACACCACGTTGGCGCCCAGATTGGAGATTTCGGCCTGCGCGGCGCGCTGGCGTGCGTGCTCTTCCAGCGCATGGGCGATCTCGTGCCCCATGACCACGGCCACTTCGTCGTCGGTCAGCTTCAGTTCGTCGAGCAGGCCGGTGTAGACGGCCATCTTGCCGCCCGGCATGCAGAAGGCATTGATCTGCCTGGCCCGGATCACGTTGATTTCCCACGGCCAGCGGCCGGCGCGCGGGTTCCAGAGCACGGTCTGCGGCAGCAGCCGGATGCCGATCTCGCGCAGGCGCTGCACCTGCGGGTCATCGTCGTCCAGCAGCGCATGTTTTGCGATGGCTTCCTGCTTGACCTGCTCGTATTCGCGGGCGGCCTGCTGGTCGATGACCTCCATCGGCACGATTTCGCGCACCTTCGAGTAGCGCCGATCCACGCGCACGCCGTCGTCGGGGGCAGCCACCAATGCCACTTCCTGCGCCAGCGCGGGCAGGGCCAGCGCGAAGGCGACGGCGGCCAGCGCGACGCGCAGGCCGGACTGACGCATGGTCTCGGGCACGATGGGATTCACGGCGGGGCTCGATGCGTAATTTGTCGTGACGGGTTCGCGGGCAGCGCGAACGGTGATGCAATAATACACGCCAGCCCTGGCGCCACCCCATCATGAATTTCCAGACCTATCTCGATATCTTCCGCAACCGCCGCATTGGCGCCATGCTCACGCTCGGCTTTGCCTCCGGCCTGCCGCTGGCGCTGACTTCCGGCACGCTGCAGGCCTGGATGACCGTGGAAGGGCTCGATATCAAGACGATCGGCTTCTTCTCGCTGGTGGGCCAGGCCTACATCTTCAAGTTCCTGTGGGCCCCGCTGATGGACCGCTACACGCCCCCGATGCTGGGCCGGCGGCGCGGCTGGCTGCTGGTGACGCAGATCGCGCTGGTGGGCAGCATCGCGGCGATGGCCTTCTGCCCGCCCCAGCAGGCGCTCTGGGCGCTGGCGGCGCTGGCCACGCTGGTGGCTTTCCTGTCGGCTTCGCAGGACATCGTGTTCGATGCCTACAGTACCGACGTGCTGCGCCCGGCCGAACGCGGTGCCGGCGCCGCCGTCAAGGTGCTTGGCTACCGGCTGGCCATGCTGGTATCGGGCGGCCTGGCGCTGTACCTGGCCGACCGCGTGCTGGGCTGGTCGAACATGTACCTGCTGATGGCGGCGCTGATGAGCGTGGGGCTGCTCACACTGATGTGGGCGCCCGAGCCGGACACGCCGGCGCGCGCGCCGCGGTCGCTGGAAGAGGCCGTGCTGGGCCCGTTGCGCGACTTCTTCGGCCGCCAGGGCGCATGGTGGCTGCTGCTGCTGATCGTACTGTACAAGCTCGGCGACGCCTTCGCCGGCAGCCTGTCGACCACCTTCCTGATCCGCGGCCTGGGATTCGATCCCGGCGAGGTCGGCATCGTCAACAAGACGCTGGGACTGGCCGCGACGATCATTGGCGCGCTGTTCGGCGGGTCGCTGATGGTGCGGCTGGGGCTGTACCGGTCTCTGATGCTGTTCGGCATCCTGCAGGGGGTGTCGAACCTGGGCTACTGGGTGCTGTCGGTAACGCCGCCGCACCTGTGGACCATGGCCGCCACCATCGCCGTCGAGAACATCTGCGGCGGCATGGGCACCGCCGCCTTCGTGGCGCTGCTGATGACGCTGTGCAATCGCTCCTTCTCGGCCACCCAGTACGCGCTGCTGTCCGCGCTGGCGTCGATCGGCCGCGTCTACGTCGGCCCGACGTCGGGCTACATGGTCGAGGCGTGGGGCTGGGCGCCCTTCTACCTGGGCACCGTCATCGCGGCCGTGCCCGGCGTGGCGCTGCTCTGGGGCATGCGCAACACCGTCCACCGGTATGAAGCACAGGCGCGCGAGCCGGCTGAACCAGGGGTAGCGCGCCCAGCGTAGGAAAAGAAGACCCGGGCAGGGCGAAGCGAAGCGGTTCTGGCCAGGCGCGCGGCCGCAGACAGTACAAGTGGTACGGCAAGGCCGCGCAACGACGCCAGAATCGTCCTGCTCGGGTCTTCACTCCTTGTAGTAGACGATCTGGTGCGAGGTGGCCAGCAACTGGCCGTCCGGGCTCCAGATCTCGGCGCTCTGGTCGAAGAAGCCCTGCCGGAACACGCGCGCCTGGGCGCTGCCGAGTACGTGCCGGTCGCCCAGCGCAGCCAGCGTGGCCGCATCGGCATGGAAATACGTGGTCAGCGACACCGTGCCGGCGGGCACGAAGCCCGCGCGCTTGAGAAAAATGCGGGGGTAGAACGCGTCGCACCAGGCGGCGATGGCGGCGTAGTCGGGCGTGCGCGGCGGTTCGTCGCGGATCCAGAACTGCGTCAGGCTGTCCGGATTCTCCGTGCCCGGTGCGGCCGACGGCTTGGCGCCGCGCACCGCGCGCATGTCGTAGCTGCCAATCCATTTCACGGGCGCGAAGCCGCTCATTTTCGGCAGCGTCGCGGCGGCAGGCACGTCAGGCATCGTCGCTTCGCCACAATTCCACGTTTCCCGGCGCACCGCGAACACGGCGCTCCCGGTGGTGGTGACTTCGCCGTTCTGCAGCAGTTCCAGGTGCCAGTGCTGGGTGGACCGGTTGGTCCGCGACGGCCGCGCGACGATCTCGAACGCGCCTTCGGCAATCGGCCCGGCAAAGTTGACGGTCAGCGCGCTGGGGTCTCCCAGCCGCTCGGGATGGATCAGCGCCGCCTGCAGCATCGCGGCCGCCGTGGCGCCGCCGAACGGCCCGATCATGTTCCAGTAGGCCTGGCTGGTGTGGCCCCGGAAGCGGTGTTCGCCGGCCGGTTCCAGTTGCAGGGCTTGATCGAGCGGATGCAGGGGCGCTTGCGTCATGGCTGTGGGGCAGTGTATGCAAAAAAGTACGGTCGTTCGGTAATCGACGTACGTTATGCCCGCCACCGGCTTGCGTCAAGCCAGCGACATCCGGATTCCGCCCTGCAGCGCCCCCTGGGCGAAATTCGCGCCGCGGATGTCAGGTCGCCGCCACCCGGTACACGGCCAGGCTGCCGCGCCAGTTGACGCCCCAGTTCACCGTCACGCCTTCGTGCATGACTACGCGGTCCAGCACGCGCAGGCCCACCTTGGGCGCCAGTTCCTCGAAATCGCGGATCGTCAGCACGCGCACGTTCGGTGTGTTGTACCACTGGTACGGCAGCGATTCCGACACCGGCATGCGGCCCTGGAACACCGACAGCCGGTGCGGCCAGTAGCCGAAGTTCGGGAACGAGACGATGCACTCGCGCCCCACGCGCAGCGTGTCGCGCAGCACCTGGGCGGTGTTGTGGATGGTCTGCAGCGTCTGCGACAGGATCACCGTGTCGAAGCTCTGGTCCTCGAACAGCGCCAGGCCGCCTTCCAGGTTCTGCTGGATCACGTTGACGCCCTTCTGCGCGCAGGCCAGCACCTCTTCGTCGCGGATCTCGATGCCATAGGCCTTCACATCCAGCTCGTCCTGCAGCACACGCAGCAGGCTGCCGTCGCCGCAGCCGGCGTCGAGCACGGTGGAATTCGGCTCGACCCAGCGGGCAATCGCGCGGAAATCGGGCCGCAGCGCCAGGATATTGGGATTGGCGGCGGCGTTCATGCACCGATCTCCTCGGCAATGCGTTCGTAGTACGCGCGCATCAGGTTGTGGTAACGCGAGTCTTCCAGCAGGAAGGCGTCGTGGCCGTGCGGCGCGTCGATCTCGGCGTACGACACCTGCCGCTTGTTGTCGAGCAGCGCCTTGACGATCTCGCGGCTGCGGTTCGGCGCGAAGCGCCAGTCGGTGCTGAAGCTGACCACCAGGAACTTCGAGTGCGTCTGCGCCATGGTCTTCGCCAGGTCGCCCTGGAAGGCCAGCGCCGGGTCGAAATAATCCAGCGCGCGCGTGATCAGCAGATAGGTGTTGGCGTCGAAGTATTCGGCGAACTTGTCGCCCTGGTAGCGCAGGTAGCTTTCCACCTGGAACTCGACGTCGAACGAGAACTGGATGTCCTCGGCCTTCAGCGTCCGGCCGAATTTCTCGGCCATGTCCTCGTCGGACAGGTACGTAATATGGCCGATCATCCGCGCCACGCGCAGGCCGCGCTTGGGCTTGACGTCGTGTGCGTAGTAGTTGCCGCCATGGAAGTCGGGGTCGGACAGGATGGCGCTGCGTGCCACCTCGTTGAACGCGATGTTCTGCGCCGACAGCTTCGGCGTGGACGCCACCACGATGCAGTGGCGCAGCCGGTCCGGATACATCAGGCTCCAGGCCAGCGCCTGCATGCCGCCCAGGCTGCCGCCCATCACGGCGGCGAACTGCTCGATGCCGAAGTGATCGGCCACGCGCGCCTGCGCGTTGACCCAATCCTCCACGGTCACCACCGGGAACAGCGCGCCATACGGCGTGCCGGTGGCCGGGTTGGTGCTCATCGGCCCCGTGGAGCCGAAGCACGACCCCAGGTTGTTCACGCCGATGACGAAGAAGCGGTTGGTATCTAGCGGCTTGCCGGGGCCGACCATGTTGTCCCACCAGCCGATATCGCGCGGATTGTCGGCGGCGATGCCGGCCACGTGGTGCGAGGCGTTCAGGGCGTGGCACACCAGCACGGCATTGCTGCGCGAGGCGTTGAGCGTGCCGTAGGTCTCGACCATCAGGTCGTAGCCGGCCAGCTGGCTGCCATTGCGCAGCTTCAGCGGCTCGGCGAAATGCAGGCGCTGGGGGGTGACGACGCCGACGGAATCGGTCGGCACGTCGAGCACGCCAGCGGGAGGAGCGACATCGGTCATGGAGCAGGCCCGCGTGAAGTCAGCAGGCGAAAAAAAACCCGACCGGCCAATGCGTTGGGTTCGCAGCCAAGTCGGGCTTTTCGCGGGATTCCGCGTGTCGGCGCTGAAGCGTGGATGATCCATCCGCGAGGCACCGACCCAACCTCTTTAGCCGCATTTATATTGGCAACCGGAGGGATTTCCTCCAGTGCCGCGCGCCCGCAAGCCAGTCATCAAATCGGCGCGACCCGCACATTATAGTGCAAAGCGCCGGCTGCACGCATGACCGCTTGCCGGCGCAGGTATTTACCCCAGCAGCACGCGCAGCTGCGCGTCGATGTTGTCGCTCGGCAGCTTGCGGAAGCCGCTGCGGGCGTAGCGGTGCCAGTGGCCCTGCACCGTGGCCATGATCAGCGCCACGCGGCCCGGGATATCGGCATCGGCCGGAAACGCGGCCTGCGTGACGGCAACCTTCAGGCACTGCCGCAGCGATGCCTCGATACGGTCCACCATCTGGTTCATGCGTTCCTGCAGGCGTTCATGCTCGCCCACCAGCGCCTCGCCGGTCAGCACGCGCGTCATGCCCGGGTTCTTTTCGGCAAACGTCAGCAGCATGCGCACGATGGCCTGCACCTGGCGCAGGCCGTGTTCTTCCTGCGTGGTGATCTGGTTGATCAGGCCGAATACCGTCTGCTCGATAAAGCCGATCAGGCCTTCGAACATCTGCGCCTTGCTGGCGAAATGGCGATACAGCGCGGCCTCGGACACCGACAGCTTCGCGGCCAGCGCGGCCGTGGTGATCTTTTCCCCGCGCGGATGCTCGAGCATGCCGGCCAGCGTCTGCAGGATCTGGATACGGCGTTCGCCCGGGCGCGGGCGCTTGCGTGCCGGGGTCTCCGGCTCGATGGCCGAGGGGGCAACCGGCATGAATGCCTCTGCCTCGCGAGCGATGGTTTGCGTCATGACCCGATTCTCCGCTTTTGTCTTAGGAGTTGATGCATCAATTGTACTTTTATGTCCACATATCCCGGGCGATTCACCACCCGCGCCCGCACTCTTGTGGCGTGATCGGGCTGCATCTGTGGCGCCGTTGCCGCAGTCTGTGCGCCCGAGCCGTCCTGCGCGGTGCCGACCGACGGATCCTGGCTCTCGGCCGCAACCAGCGTCACCGAGCGCTCCTGGGCCGTGTGGCTCACATGCCGGCGATCCTCGGCGGCCAGCGTCGACCGCGTGGCCGCATCGCGCGCCGCCCCGGCCTGGGCTGGCACGACATGGGGCCGCGACGGCGCCAGCGTGCGCAGGAAGCCGGTCACCCAGGCGGTGCGGATGCCCATGGCCGCATAGTGCTTCAGGTGCGACACCGTGTCCTCGACCAGCACCACGCGATGCGGCGCCACGCCGATCTGCGCCAGCAGCCGGCGCAGCATGCGGCGGTCCGGCTTGGGTCGCAGATGCCCATGTACCCACATGTCCTCGATGGCCACCACGCGCTCGAAGCAGCGCTCGATGCCGGCCACGGCCATCACGGCATGCGCATAGTCGCGCGGCGCGTTGGTGACCAGGATCTTGCGCCCCGGCAGGCGGCGCAGCGCGGCCACCAGGCCACGGCGCACGCGCACCATGTCGGCCAGTTCGGGGAAGTCGTGCGCGGCGCGCAGGAAGTCCGCCGGGTCTACCTGGTGATGGCGGATCATGCCCAGCAGCGTGGCCCCGTAGCGCTGCCAGTAATCCACCCGCACGCGGCTGGCGGTGGCTTCGTCGCTGCCCAGCACGCGGGCCACGTAGGCGGTCATCAGCCGGTTGATGGCCGGAAAGATCGCGTGCGAGGCATCGTGCAGCGTGTTGTCGAGGTCGAACAGCCACACCTTGTCGCCGGACACATCGCCCACCGCGCCGCGCCGCAGATGCTGGCGCGGACGGTGGGCTGGAGCCTGTCCGGACGAAAGACGGCGTGCGCGATCCCTGCCGCGACGCTGGGTGGGCTGACGGATAAACACGCCTGGATTGTGAACCTGAATGGAGAGAGTGACCGGGAACCCGCGCCGGGCGGATTCCCTGACGGACGCGCTCAGTGCGAGCGGATCATCGTGCCGAAAGCCTGTTCGGTCAGGATTTCCAGCAGCAGCGAGTGTTCGATGCGGCCGTCGATGATGTGGACCGAATGCACGCCGCTCTTGGCGGCGTCCAGCGCCGACGAGATCTTGGGCAGCATGCCGCCCGAAATGGTGCCGTCGGCGAACAGTTCCTCGATCTCGCGCGCCGACAGGTCGGTCAGCAGGTTGCCCTTCTTGTCCATCACGCCCGGGATGTTCGTCATCATGACGAGCTTCTCGGCCTTCAGGATCTCGGCCATCTTGCCGGCCACGACGTCGGCGTTGATGTTGTACGCCTGGCCGTCGTCGGAGAAGCCGATCGGCGAGATCACCGGGATGAACGCGTCATCCTGCAGCGCCTTCACCACGGCCGGGTTGATGGCCTCGATATCGCCCACGTAGCCGATATCGATGAACGTGCCCGGATTCTCGCGGTCCGGCATCTGCAGGCGCTTGGCGCGGATCAGGCCGCCGTCCTTGCCGGTCAGGCCCACGGCCTGGCCACCGTACTGGTTGATCAGCATGACGATGTCCTGCTGGACTTCGCCGCCGAGCACCCATTCCACCACTTCCATGGTTTCCTCGTCGGTGACGCGCATGCCCTGGATGAACGTGCCGACCTTGCCAACCTTCTTCAGCGCCTCGTCGATCTGCGGGCCGCCGCCATGCACCACCACCGGGTTCATGCCCACGAGCTTCAGCAGGATCACGTCGCGCGCAAAGCCGTGCTTGAGCTTTTCCTCGGTCATCGCATTGCCGCCGTACTTGACCACAATGGTCTTGCCGTGGAACTTGCGGATGTAGGGGAGTGCCTCGGCAAGGATTTCAGCCTTGAGAGAGGGGGCGATGGCCGCTACCGACGTGGTGGCAGGCCCAGGATTGTCAGCGTTCATGGCTTCGGACATTCCGTGTGATCTGGAGCAGGTATCATGACGAACCGTCCGCCTGATAAGGCGATACGGGCGAGCCGGCATTGCGGGCAGGCGCCGATTCTACAAGAAACCGGGGGCAGCATTGCAACTGCGGCAATGCAACAAGGATACACGCCATGACCGATCCCTCGACGATCCAGACCGGCCGGCTGCGCCCCGTGGAGCATTGCAGCGCCTGCGGGGCCGCCTTCGTCTGCGGGTACGCGGCCGGGCTGCCCGAGTGCTGGTGCGCAAGCCTGCCGCTGCTGCCGGCGCGCCAGATCGTGCCGGGGCAGCATTGCCTGTGTCCCGCTTGCCTGAAACGTCGTCAGGCCGAGACATCTCTCAATTCAAAGTGAAAATTTTCGTTCCTGCGTTCGGCGAATGACAAAACGGACGCAGTCCGGTTTAACATTCGCGACATGAATAGCCTACGCGGAATCGACCTCAACCTGCTCGTGGTGCTGGAAGCACTGCTGGCCGAACGCCATATCTCGCGCGCCGCGCTGCGGCTGCAGCTGAGCCAGCCGGCCGTGAGCCATTCGCTGGCGCGGCTGCGGCAGTTGCTGGACGACCCGCTGCTGGTGCGGGGCCAGGGCGGGCTGGTGCTGACGCCGCGTGCCCACGAGCTGACCGGCCCGCTGGCCGAGGCGCTGGCGCAGGTGCGCATCCTGCTGGGCCCGGGCGGCTTCCAGCCGGCCACGGCCCGGCGCACGTTCCGCCTGGCGATGTCCGACTACGGCGCCCTGGTGGTGCTGCCCCGGCTGCTGCGGGCGCTGCGCCGCGCGGCGCCCAATATCGACCTGACGGTGTCGCAGTCCAGCCGCGAGACGATGACCGCCCAGATTGCCGACGGCGAACTGGACGTGGCGCTGGCCGCCTTCTCGTTCGAGCCGGAGGGCGTGCGCACGGCGGTGCTGTTCGATGACGATTTCGCCTGCGCGGTGGATGCGGCGACGGTGCGCGACACCGGCAAGCTGGACCACGTGGCCTACCTGGCACGGTCGCATGTGCTGGTTACGGCAGCTACGGAGCGTGGCGAAGCCATCGACGCCGCGGTGACGCGGCTGGGCGGCCGGCGCAAGATCGCCTGCGCGGTGCCCCACTGGAGCGTGGCACCGGGGCTGATCGTCGGCACCAACATGGTCCTGACCACGGCCCGGCGCAGCCTGGAAGCGCTGGCCGACAGCCGCCTGGCCATCTTCGAGGCGCCGTTCACGATTCCCGGCTTCAGCTACAGCATGATCTGGCCCGAGAAGGCCGAGGCCGACCCCGGCCACACCTGGCTGCGCGAGCGCGTACGCGAGGCCGCCACGGCGGCCGATGCCGACGCCGAAGCGGCCGCCATCAGCCTGCGCGGCTGATCTGGCGGCGCGGGCGCAAGCCGTTCAGTGCTTGTGGTCCATATGGCCGGCGTGGCCACCCGACTGGGCGGCAGCCGTCACGTCGCGCACCTCGGCCTTGACGGTCTGCTCCGTCACCTTGCCGTTCTGCTCGATTTTCAGCGTGATGGGCACCGTGTCGCCGGCCTTGAGCTGCTGCTTCAGGCCCATCAGCATCACGTGGTAGCCGCCCGGCTTGAGCTGGACGTCCTGCATCTTGGGCAGGTCCAGCGCCGGAATCTGGCGCATCCGCATCACGTTGTTGTCCATCTTCATCTCGTGAAGCTCGGCCGTGGCCACCGGCGACGACACGCCCACCAGCCTGGCATTGTCATGCGCGTGCAGCGTCATGAAGGCACCGGACGCGGTCTGGGCCGGCACCGTGCCGCGCACCCAGGCGTCGCTGACGTCGACCTGCGCCATGGCGTGGGCGCTGGCCAGCAGGCCGGCCAGGCCCAGGGTGACGATGGAAGCGGCGCGCGCCGCGCGGACTTTGGCTTGCATGGGGAACATCTCCACGATTCGGATCGAAGGGGACAAATTCAGGGCGATCATTAGACCATGGCTGGCCGGTCAGCGCCGGCCGCCACGTAACCGGGTAGTCTGGCAGTCCGCCCGGCGGCCCAGAATGCGGCACGGTGTCGCATGCCGGGCGCCTGCACCCAGCATTGCTACACTCGCGCCATGCACGCATCGATCGACCTGTCCCCCAGCCCGCCGCCGGCCATTTTCGGCATGCCGGCGCAACGCCACAGCCTGGTGAGCCTGCGCCGCCTTTGCTGGCTGCGCTGGGCGCTGCTGGCCGGCCAGGCCACGCTGCTGGTGTCCTGCGAATCGTTCGCCGGCATCATGCTGCCCTACAAGCCGCTGCTGTTCCTGTTCACGGTCCAGACCGCGTTCAATCTGTATTCGGTGGCGCGGCTGCGCTGGCACGCCACGCGGGGATCGATGCCGGGCGACGGCGAGCTGATGGTGCAGATGATGGTGGACCTGACCGCGCTGTCGGCCATCCTGTTCTATACGGGCGGCGCCACCAACCCCTTCGTGTCGTTCTACCTGCCCGGACTGGCCATCGCGGCGGCCATCCTGCCGTGGCGGCTGGTGGTCGTGCTGGCGGTCTACGCGCTGTCCTGCTATTCGCTGCTGCTGCTCGAATACCTGCCGCTGCACCTGCACAACCCCGACAACGCGGTGAACTATCACCTGGCCGGGATGTGGCTCAACTTCGTGGCCAGCGCCGTGATGATCGCGTTCTTCGTGGCGCGCCTCTCCAACGTGCTGCGCCAGCGCGACGCCCAGTTGAACCAGGCGCGCGAACTGCTGCTGCGAGAGGCACGCGTCGAGGCGCTCAACGACCAGGCGGCCGCCGTGGCGCATGAAATCGGCACGCCGCTGGCCACGCTGGCGGTGATCGCCGGGGAATTGCGCGCCGATGCCGAGAACGCCCAGCGCGGCGCCACCACCGTGGCCGGGTACCTGCCCGACCTGCGCACGATGGAACAGCAGCTGGAACTGTGCCGCTCGATCCTGGCGCGGCTGCGCGAGGATCACGAAACGCTGGCCCCGCAGCGCATCGACGCCTGGATCGCATCCTTCGTGGAACGCTGGCAACTGCGCCATCCGCAGGCCAGCCTGCAGGCCGACGTACTGCCCGCCGCCGCCGCGCAGGCCGTCGACACAGCGCGCGTGAGCCAGATCCTGACCATCGTGCTGGACAACGCCGCACGCTGCCAGTTTGGCGAAGGCGGAGGCCCCCGACACGCCCCGCCGCTGTCGCTGACGGTATCCGTGGAAGCGGACACGCTGGTCTGGCGCGTGACCGACCACGGCAGCGGCATCGCGCCCGCGCTGCGCGCCCGGTTGGGCGAGGCGCCGGTGGCCAGCAGCCACGGCGGCCAGGGCATCGGCCTGTACCTGGCGCAAAGCGCCGCCCGGCAGCTTGGCGGCGGCCTGGCATGGCTGGACAACCCCGCCGGCGGCACGGTAACCGAACTGCGCCTGCCGCTGGCCGGCACCGCCGCGCACCCCATCTCCCTGCAATCCGATTTCCAACCGTGATGACCGACGTACCTGCCGACGTAGCTGCACCCGACGCCACGCCTTTCCTGGTGATCGATGACGACGAGGTGTTTTCCGGCACGCTGGCGCGCGCGCTCACGCGGCGCGGCTATGCCGTGCAGGTGGCCCACAACGGCGGCAGCGCCCTGGCCCTGGCAGCGAAGACGCCGTTTGCCTATGTCACGCTGGATTTGCACCTTGGGCCGCCCCCCGAGGCCAGCGGCACCGCGCCGGCCGAATCGGGCCTGCACCTGGTGGCGCCGTTGCGGCACGCGTTGCCCGACGCGCGGATCCTGGTGCTGACCGGCTACGCCAGCATTGCCACCGCCGTGGCGGCCGTGAAACAGGGGGCCGACGAGTACCTGGCCAAGCCGGCCAACGTCGATTCGATCCTGACCGCGCTGATGGCGGGCATTTCGGAGGATGCGGCCGAGGCCGCGCTGGAGGAACCGGTGCCGCTATCGGTGGCACGGCTTGAGTGGGAGCATATCCAGCGCGTACTCACCGAGCACGGCGGCAATATCTCCGCCACGGCGCGGGCACTGAACATGCATCGGCGCACGCTGCAGCGCAAGCTGGGCAAGCGGCCAGTGTCGCGCTGATTCCGGCCGGCAGCGCGCGTCGCCCTTACAGGCGCAGTTGCACGTAATCCCAGCCGAGGTCGTCGTCCGACGCATCGGCCATGCGCTCGGCATCGCTGGCGTGGCGATCGGCCAGCGTCACCAGCGCGCCCGAAGCCATCGCCGTCGCCGCCACTTCGGCGCGGCGCTCGGTCTGGTCGGCGGCCTGGGCCACGTTGACGGCGGATAGCGCCGCCGCGTGGGCAACCACGCCGGGGCGAATGCAGAGGAATACGGTGGCGGCGGTAATGGCGGCCACGACGCTGGTGGTGGCGATGACCACCCGGCGCTTGCGCACACGGTTGCGCTTGAAGAAGGTTGTACGCACAGCTGACTCCCGGTAGGTATTTGTGCAGGATGCGGTGGCTCCCGCATCGGTCTCATCGACCATTGATCGACAGCAAGGTGCGCAAGGGTCGCATTTTCTCCAGTATCGAGGCCAGTGTGCTTACCAATGCTTACGAGGCTTACGGGTGCGACAACGGGCCGCCGCCATTTGAAACACGCCTGACTTGAATTGCAGACGAGCCGGCTCCCGGCCTGCTGCGGCACCACGTCGCACGTCATTGCAGTACGGCCAAAGTTAGACTGATGCACTTTGTCACACAGTCAGACGACTTCCGTTCCATGATCTCGCGCCTCCTTGCTGCCGCCCTGCCTGCTGCCCTGCTCATCACGGCGCCGCTGGCCTCCGCCCATATCGTCTTCGAGCAGAAGCAGGCCACCGCCGGCAGCTACTTCAAGGGTGTGCTGATGGTGGGACACGGCTGCAACGGCAGCGCCACCAAGTCCATCACGGTAACGATTCCCGATGGCGTGCAGGGCGCGCATCCGCAGCCCAAGCCGGGCTGGCAACTCGACGTCCAGCGCGCAAAGCTGGCCAAGCCCTATACCTCGCACGGCAAGACCGTCGAGGACGATGTACGCACCATCCGCTGGTATGGCAACACGCTGGCCGACCAGCATTTCGACGAATTCCGCATGCTGATGAAGCTGCCCGACCAGGGCGGCAAGCTGTACTTCCCGGTGGTGCAGGAGTGCGAGAACGGCAAGTCGGAATGGACGCAGATCCCGGCCGACGGCCAGAACCCGCGCGAACTGAAGTCGCCGGCGCCGGCGCTGGAGCTGATTCCGGCCGATGCGCATGCCGGGCATGCGGGCCACGCGCACTGACGTTTATTCGCCAGGCTGCAGACGCAAAAAAGCCGGACCTCAGTCCGGCTTTCCTTTTTGGCGAAACAGCGATTTGCGGCGTTACAGCACGTAGCGCGACAGGTCCTCGTTGCCGGCCAGGTCGCCCAGGCGTTCGTCCACGTAGGCAGCATCGACCGTCACCGTGTTGCCCGACGACTTCGTCGCGTGGAACGACAGGTCTTCCAGCAGGCGTTCCATTACCGTGTACAGGCGGCGGGCGCCGATGTTCTCGACCTTCTCGTTGACCGAGAACGCGATCTCGGCCAGCCGGCGGATGCCGTCCGGTGCGAACTGCAGGTCGACTTCCTCGGTCTTCAGCAGCGCCTGGTACTGCTTGGTCAGGCTGGCATCGGTCTGCGTCAGGATGGCCTCGAAATCCTGCACCGACAGCGATTCCAGTTCCACGCGGATCGGGAAACGGCCCTGCAGTTCCGGAATCAGGTCGCTCGGCTTGGACAGGTGGAACGCGCCCGACGCGATGAACAGGATGTGGTCAGTCTTGATCATCCCGTACTTCGTGTTGACCGTGGTGCCTTCCACCAGCGGCAGCAGGTCGCGCTGCACGCCCTGGCGCGACACCTCGCCGCCGCCCACATCGCTGCGGCTGGCGATCTTGTCGATCTCGTCCAGGAACACGATGCCGTTCTGCTCGACGTTGGCGATGGCCTTGTGCTTGAGCTCTTCCTCGTTGAGCAGCTTGGCGGCCTCTTCGTCGATCAGCAGCTTGAACGCTTCCCTGACCTTCATCTTGCGGCGCGCCTTCTTGCCCTGGCCCAGGCCGGCGAACATCGTTCGGATCTGCTCGGTCATGTCTTCCATGCCCGGCGGCCCCATGATGTCCATGCTCGGCATGCCGGCGGCCACTTCCAGTTCGATGTCCTTGTCGTCCAGCTCGCCCTGGCGCAGCTTCTTGCGGAAGACCTGACGCGTGTTCGAGTCCTTGTCCTCATGCTGCTGGAAGCCGATGTCGCGCGGCGGCGGCAGCAGCACGTCCAGCAGGCGGTCCTCGGCGGCGTCCTCGGCCTTGGTGCGCACCTTCTTCATTTCCGATTCGCGCGTCTGCTTGACGGCCATCTCGGCCAGGTCGCGCACGATCGTGTCGACGTCGCGGCCCACATAGCCCACTTCCGTGAACTTGGTGGCCTCGATCTTGATGAACGGCGCGTCGGCCAGCTTGGCCAGACGGCGCGCGATCTCGGTCTTGCCCACGCCCGTGGGTCCGATCATCAGGATGTTCTTGGGCGTGATTTCCTGGCGCAGCGGCTCTGCCACCTGCTGGCGGCGCCAGCGGTTGCGCAGCGCCACGGCCACGGCCTTCTTGGCCTTGTTCTGGCCGATGATGTGCTTGTCGAGTTCGGAAACGATTTCCGACGGGGTCATGGTTTGCGACATGGGAATCCGTTGGCGCGTCAGTCGATGGTCTCGATGACGAAGTTGGTGTTCGTGTAGATGCAGAGCTCACCGGCGATGGTCAGGGCCTTCTCGACCACGTCCTTGGGCGACAGCTCGGTGTTCTCGACCAGGGCCTTGGCCGCCGACTGCGCGTAGGCACCGCCCGAGCCGATGGCCGCGATGCCGCCCTCGGGGTCGAGCACGTCGCCGTTGCCGGTGATGACCAGCGTGGTGTCCTTGTCGGCCGTGATCAGCATGGCTTCCAGGCGGCGCAGCGCGCGGTCCGAACGCCAGTCCTTGGCCAGGTCCACTGCCGCGCGTGTCAGGTTGCCCTGGTATTTCTCCAGCTTCGCCTCGAAGCGGTCGAGCAGGGAAAAAGCATCGGCCGTGCTGCCGGCAAACCCGACCAGTACCTTGCCGTTGTAGATGCGCCGGACCTTGCGGGCCGTCCCCTTCATCACGATGTTGCCCAGCGTGACCTGGCCGTCACCGCCCAGTGCGACCTGATTGCCGCGGCGGACGCTGACGATGGTGGTGCCGTGATACTGTTCCATGGTGCCTTTGCGTGAGAGGTGTTCTGCGGCGTAGGTGGCGCCACATGACCGGCTTTCAAGAGGCGGCTGCGGCGGCAACGGTCTTCCAATATAGGAAATCGCCGATTCGGGCGTCGGACCAGTACTGGCCGCGCACGCTGGCACCGCGTGCGGCAGGTACGTCGCAAACAAGAAAAAGGCCACGCATCGCGTGGCCTTTTCGACACCGAGTGGGTCCGGATATCAGTCGGCGTACACGCCGGCCTTCTTGATCACCGGCGTCCACTTGTTGATTTCGGACGTCAGGAACGTGCGCAGCGAATCCGGCGTGGCGCGCTGGGCCGGCACGGCTTCGGCACCCAGTTCAGCCATCTTGGCGCGGAAGGTCGGGTCCTGCACCGACTTCTGCAGCGCGGCCGACAGCTTGTCGATGATCGGCTTCGGCGTGCCCTTCGGCGCGTACATGGCGTGCCAGATCTTCACTTCCACGCCCGGCAGGCCCTGTTCGGCCGCGGTCGGGATGTCCTTGAACGCTTCCACGCGGCGCGACTGCATCGCGGCGTACGGCTTCAGCGCGCCTGCCTTCAGCTGGCCGGCGATGTTCGTGGTCTGGTCGCACATCAGGTTGACCTGGCCGCCGAGGATATCGGTCAGCGCCGGCGCGGTACCCTTGTACGGCACGGTGGTCAGTTCGGTCTGGATCGCGCTCTGGAACAGCAGGCCGCACAGGTGCGAGGCCGAGCCGATGCCGGCGTTGGCCAGCGACAACTTGCTGGCGTTGGCCTTGATGTACGGAACCAGATCCTTGAACGTGGCGGGCGGCAGCTGCTTGTTGCCGACCATCACCATCGGCACATCGGCCACTTCGCCGACCATCTCGAAGTCCTTCAGCGGATCGAAGCCCAGGTTGCGGTACAGCGCCGGGGCCGTGGACATGCCGATATGGTGGATCAGGATCGTGTAGCCGTCGCCCTTGGACTGCGCCACTTTCTTAGCACCGATGGTGCCGCCGGCACCGCCCAGGTTCTCGATCACGATGGTCGTGCCCAGATGCTTTGACATGATCATCGTCAGTTCGCGCGCCACCTTGTCGGTCGGGCCACCCGCTGCAAACGGCACCACCGCCTGCACCGGCTTGCTGCCCGGGTATTCCTGCGCCTGCGCTCCCGTGAAGGCACCCACGCCGGCAACGGCCAGCGCGGCTGCAATATTCAATGCAACTCGTTTCATTACGTCTCTCCTGTTCCCTCTGGGATTCCCGTTCCAACGCTGCAGATGCCGCCGGGTTTCGTCGTTTTTCCCGACCTCCCCGATCGCGTCCATCCATATCGGAAAAACGCGGTGACCATCGGCACAATGTATGGATTCCAGACAGCGTCAAACCCCGCCAACAGGCGGAGCCGGAGGTGGATGTTAGCAATGCAGAACAAGCCGCAGGTATAGGGGCTAACCCGCGAGAAACTGGCGTTTCTTACGGGAATGTAATGAAACTGAGGATTTCTTCGAGAAGCCGGTCGGGGGCTTTCTCGGGAAGGTAGTGACCGGACGTCAGCGTGCCGCCCGTGACGTCCACGCACGCGGGTTTTCGCGCCTCGCTTTTCGCGCCTCCCATCTGGCACCCGGGGCAGCCCACATCGCAAAAACCCTGTTTGTGCAACTGAATTGCAACTCGCCGGGGCCTATGGTTAAATCGTTGGCATGAACCGCCCCACTTCCCAACCGGACGCCATATCCGCGCCAGACGCTGCTGCCACTTCCGCCAGCAGCCTTGACGCGGCGCAAGCGCGCCTGCGCCAGCTTGGCGCGCGCGTGACGCAGCCGCGTGTGGCCATCCTGGCGTGCCTGATCGACGCCCAGGCGCCGCTGACGCACCAGGAAGTGATCGACCGCCTGCCGGCCGATGGCGACGTGGACCGCGTGACCGTGTACCGGGTGCTGGACTGGCTGGTGGACCAGGGCCTGGCGCAGAAACGCGCCGGTAACGACCGCGTGTTCCGCTTCACGCTGCTGGAACACGAGGCCGCGCGCGCCGAAGTCCATCGCCAGCACAGCCACTTCCATTGCACGCGCTGCGACCGCACGTTCTGCCTGGAATCGGCCGGCAAGTCCGTGGCGCCGAAGGTGCCCAGCGGGTTCGCGGTCGAGCATGTGGAACTGACGGTCAACGGGGTGTGCGCGGAATGCGGCAAGGTGCGGCCAGAGCCCACCGCGCAGCACGGCGGCCATGCCGATCACTGAACAGATATAGATACGGGCGATCTTCCGACCCCGGCTTTCCTCGGAGCAGAACAACATGTCCAAACTGATTCCGGTCACGATCCTGACCGGCTTCCTCGGCAGCGGCAAGACCACGCTGCTCAAGCGCATCCTTACCGAACAGCACGGCATGAAGATCGCCGTGATCGAGAACGAGTTCGGCGAAGAGAACATCGACAACGAAATCCTGGTGCAGGACGGCCGCGAGCAGATCGTGCAGATGAGCAATGGCTGCATCTGCTGCACGATCCGGGGCGACCTGGTGCAGGCGCTGTCCGACCTGGTCACCCAGCGCGACGAAGGCAAGCTCGACTTCGACCGCGTGGTGATCGAGACCACCGGCGTGGCCAACCCGGGCCCGGTGGCGCAGACGTTCTTCATGGACGAGGAAATCGCCTCGCGCTACCTGCTGGACGCGGTAATCACGCTGGTCGACGCCAAGCACGGCAACATCCAGCTGGACAAGCAGGAAGAAGCGCAGCGCCAAGTGGGCTTTGCCGACGCAATCTTCATCACCAAGTCGGACCTGGTCGGCGCGGCCGAGGTCGATGACCTGCGCCATCGCCTGCAGCACATGAACGCGCGCGCACCGATCCGCACGGCCAATTTTGGCGAAACGCCTATTGACACGATCTTCGACCTGCGCGGCTTCAACCTGAACGAGAAGCTGGAAATCGACCCCGACTTCCTGCGCGCCGACGAGCACGAACATGCGCACGAGCATGGCGATCACTGCGCCACCGACTGCGGGCACGACCACGGGCACGACCACGGGCACGACCACGGGCACGACCACGGCCACGATCATGGCCACGGCCACGCGCACGACCACCACCATCACCACCACCACACCGACCGCATCGCGTCGTTCGTCTTCCGCAGCGACAAGCCGTTCCACTACGGCAAGCTGGAGGAATTCCTGTCGGGCATCCTGTCGGTGTACGGCGAGAAGCTGCTGCGCTACAAGGGCGTGCTCTATATGGAAGGGGTGGACCGCAAGGTGGTGTTCCAGGGCGTGCACCAGCTGATGGGCAGCGACGTGGGCGCCAAGTGGGACGACGAAACCCCGGGCACCAAGATGGTGTTTATCGGCGTGGACCTGCCCCGCGACGCCATCTTGAAGGGCCTGGCAGCCTGCCTCGCCTGATTTCCCTCCGGGCGCCCGCTCAGGTGCGCCCATCTCCACATTACGCTGCCGGGCGCGGAGCCGTCCCCGGCAGCGTCCGCTACCCTCCCCTTGGGTGGAATATCGGGAAAACTCCTGTCTCTTGTCGGTCTTTCTCCCATATCTCCTAAAAATTTGTTCAAGTACAATAGGCCGGATTTGATACGGGCGGCGCACCTCTGGGCGCGGCCGGTATTTGCAGGGCGGCGGTCGTCGTCAGCATGAGGCACAGCCGCCAGCAAGGCGCGGTCGTTGGCTTCGTGCGGAGACCGCCCTCCGCCTGGGGACCCACGATCGGTGCGCCGTCACTCTTCGACGCGTTGAGAGAGGTGTCCCCATGACAGCCGCAACAAAGACCAAGGAAAGCCGCAGCAAGACAGGTACCGCTGCGGCGGAGACGCTCAAGGCGCCGCCCGAAAAGGCGACGCCAGCTCCCCGCGGCAGTACGGCGCACGCCGATGCGGGCGAGGCCAAGGGAGGCACGCGAAGCAGCAAGACTGCAGCCAGCCAGAGTGAAACAGCCGCCCCGCGCAAGCGGACGGCCACTGCACCCGAGCGGACGAAGACGCCGCCGGTCGCATCAACAAGAGAATCAGCAGGAACCATGAGCAGCAACAAACTTCTGACTGAAGCTGAAATCCTGAAGATGAGCGACAAGGATTACATGAACGAGGCGCAGCTCGCCTTTTTCAAGAATCGCCTTGAGCAGCTTCGCGACGAGATCCTCAAGAATGCGGACCAGACCACGGAACACCTGCGCGAGACGGTCATCGTGCCGGATCCGGCGGACCGCGCGACGATCGAAGAAGAACACGCACTGGAACTGCGCACGCGCGACCGTGAGCGCAAGCTGCTGAAGAAGGTGGAGCAGTCGCTGCAGCGCATCGAGTCCGGCGACTACGGCTGGTGCGAGGAAACCGGCGAGCCCATCGGCGTGCCGCGCCTGCTGGCCCGCCCGACGGCCACGCTGTCGCTGGAAGCCCAGCAGCGCCGCGAACTGCGCCAGAAGCTGTTCGGCGACTGATCGCCGCCTTCAGCCGTCGCCCCGCGCGGCTGACCCGCTCCGACGCCCCGACGGCCCGGTATTCCGGGCCGTTTTGCATGGCGCGCCCGCATCGCCCCGTGCATCGCCCGAGTGCGATTGCCTTTGTGGCGTCACGGCTACGGCACTACCATTGCGGAATACCGCCAGCCTGTCGCCGCAGCCGGCTTTCTGCTACAGTCGCAACTTTGTTGCAATAACAATCTCACTTTCGTCATGGCCGCTCGCCTGCCCGTCACCGTGCTGTCCGGATTCACCGGCGCCGGCAAGACCACCGTGCTGCACCAGCTGATGTCACAGCCCGGGGTGCGCCTGGCCGTGGTGGACAGCCGCGCCGACCTGCTGGCCGAGGTGGACCGGCTGGCCCAGACCGGCCAGTACGACTTTGCCGTGATCGAGGCCGATCCGACCGACGAACCGCTGGGCATTGCCGAAGGCTTCGCGTTCGAGGACGCCCACGGCGAACAGGCCCCCGGCGTGGCACACCTGGACACACTGGTGACGGTCATCGACGCCAGCCGCTTCCTGGCCGACTTCCACGATGCAGATTTCCTGTCGGCACGCGGCCTGGCCGCACACGATGACGACGACCGCACCGTGGTCGACGTGCTGATCGAGCAGGTGGAAGTCTGCGACGTCATCGTCATCAACAAGATCGATTTGGTCGACGCCGGCCAGCTGGGCCGCCTGCATGTGGTGCTGCACGCGCTGAACCCGCGCGCCACCGTCGTCGATGCCAGCCATGGCAACGTGCCGGTCGCGCAGGTGCTGGGCACCGGCCGCTTCGACATGGAAGCCACGCCCAACGCCGCCGGATGGCAGGCCGCGCTGCAGAACGACGCCGCGCCCGACGCCGCCGGCATCGCCACGCTGGTCTATCGCCGCCGCCGCCCGTTCCATCCGCAGCGGTTTGCCGACCTGATCCACACCGAATGGATGCGCGAGCATGGCGACGTGCTGCGCTCGAAGGGCCTGTTCTGGCTGGCCAGCCGCATGGACATTGCCGGCGACTGGAGCCAGGCCGGCGGCGTGTGCCGCCCCGGCGCGGCAGGCGCGTGGTGGGCGGCGATCGACGCCGAGGAATGGCCGGCCGAGGGCCTGGCCCGTGCCGCCATCGAGGCCGACCTGCTCGAGGACGGCCTGCCCGCCGCCTACGGCGACCGCCGCCAGGAACTGGTGCTGATCGGCGCCGACCTGGACGTGCCCGCGCTGGAAGCCCGGCTCGACGCCTGCCTGCTGACCGACGACGAGATGGCGGCCGGGCCCGAGGCCTGGGCCGCGTATCCCGATCCGTTCCCGGACTGGGGCGATGCGTTCGACGACGACCATGATCACGGTCACGACCATGCTCACGATCACGGCGACGGGCCGTGCGACTGCGGGCATGCGCACTGATTTCGCCCTGCTCTCCCGCTGGCGTGCGCGCGGCATCGGCTTCTGGCCGGCGCTGTGCCTCGTGGCCTGCCTGCTGCTGGCGCAGCACGTTGGCCTGGTGCACCGTGTGGTGCACGGCGGGCTGCTGAACGCACCGCAGACGGTGGCCACGGTCGAGTCGACCGCCGCCGTTGCCGGCGCCATGGATGCCACCGACGGCGCCCATGCCGAACCGTTTTCGCTGAAGCTCGGTCTCCACTCGTGCGTGCTGTTCGATGGCGCCACGCTGGCCGACACTCATTTCGGCAGCTTCGCGCTGCCGTCCCTCGCCTTCGGCAAGCCGGTCAAGCCAGCCAACCTGGCCTGGCGCTGGCCCGACCTGCCGGCGGCACGCGCCTTCCATTCCCGCGCCCCTCCCGCCGCATTCGCATTCGCCTGACGACAACCGCGTGTGTGGGGCCCTGCCCCCGCCCGCGCACGCCTGACCGGGCGCGCCGCTCAATGCCGTGGCCGCGCTCGCCCATACCGAATTCGAATCGCGAGCCATGTCCTCGAACTCCCACCCTATTCTGGCGGTGCGTCGCACCCCGCTGGCGGCGCTTGCCGCATTGATCGCTGCCGGCCTGTCCTCGCCCGCCATCGCCCAGACGGCCCCGCCGGCCGCGCCGGCTACCGACCAACCCGCTGCCCCGACGCTGAAGGAAGTGGTGGTCACCGCCAACCCGCTCGGCAGCGACCTGAACGACATGGTGGCTCCGGTCTCCACGCTGGGCGGCGACGCGCTGGCGGTACGCCAGGCCAGCACGCTGGGCGAAACGCTGAACAGCATGCCCGGCGTCACGTCGAGCTACTTCGGCCCCAACGCCAGCCGGCCGATCATCCGCGGCCTGGACGGCGACCGCATCAAGGTGCTGCAGAACGGCGGCTCCACGCTGGATGCGTCGACGCTGTCCTATGACCACGCGGTGCCGATCGATCCGCTCGTCGCAGACAAGATCGAGGTGGTCCGGGGCCCGGCCGCGTTGATGTACGGCGGCAACGCGGTGGGCGGCGTGGTGAACGTGATCGACAACCGCATCCCGCGCGATCCGATCACGGGCGTCAGCGGCGCGGCCGACGTCAGCGGCACGATTGGCGGCGACAAGGGCCGCAACGCCAGCGGCCTGCTGGAAGCCGGCAACGGCCAGTTCGCGGTGCACGCGGATGCCTTCGTGCGCCAGACCAGCGACCTGAAAATCCCCGGCTATGCCCGCAGCGGCAACCTGCGCGCCACGCAGCCGCTGCCCGAAGGCGAAAGCGAAGCCTACGGCAGGATCCCGAACACCAACGCGCACCAGGAAGGCGGGTCGATGGGCGGGTCGTACACCTGGGCCGACGGCTTCGTGGGCGCCAACTGGTCGACCTACCGCAACGACTACGGCACGCCGGCCGAGGCCGACGCCCGCATCAAGATGCGCCAGGACCGCTTTGCGCTGGAAGGCGAGTCGCGCAACCTGGCCGGCGCCACCAGCGGCATCATCGAATCGGTCAAGGGCAAGTTCAGCTACACCGACTACGAGCACCGCGAGATCGAGGACGGCGTCACCGGCACCACGTTCAAAAACCACGGCTGGGATGCCCGCCTGGAAGCCACGCATGGCAAGATCGGCAACATGACCGGCGTGATCGGCACGCAGTTTGGCCACACCGACTTCTCCGCGCTGGGCGAAGAGGCATTCGTGCCGAGCACCACCACCGACAACGCCGCGTTCTTCGTGTTCGAGGAGCTGCCGCTGATCCCGTCCGGCGACCTGAAGCTGAACTTCGGCGGCCGCCTGGATCACAGCAAGGTCAAGGCCACCGCCAACGGCAATGACCGCTTCAGCGACGCCGAGCGCAGCTTCAACGCCGGCAGCGCATCGGCCGGCCTGCTGTACAAGCTCAACCCGGTGTGGACGGTGACGTCGAACCTGTCGTACACCGAGCGCGCGCCCACGTTCTACGAGCTGTACGCCAACGGCCCGCACCTGGCCACCGGATCGTTCGAAGTGGGCGACCCCAACGCCGCCAAGGAACGCGCCACGTCGATCGACCTGGGCATGCGTTTCAAGCAGGGCAACCATAGCGGCAGCGTGTCGGGCTACTACAGCCGCTTTCAGAACTACCTGGCGCTGCTGAACACGGGCGGCTACCGCGACAGCGAAGGCAACGTCGTGGCCGCCGGCAGCGACGGCGCGCTGCCCGAGCTGCAGTACATGGGCGTGCCGGCCACGTTGTACGGCTTCGAGGCCGAGGGCAAGACGCGCCTGCTGCAGAAGATGCTGACCACCAGCGATTCGCTCGACTTCGAGGCACGCGCGGACTATGTCCACGGCGAGAACCGCAGCAACGGCCAGCCGCTGCCGCGCCTGTCGCCGCTGCGCCTGGGTGGATCGCTGGTGTACGCGGCCGGCCCGTGGGGCGCGCGGGTCAACGTGGACTGGAACGCCCGCCAGAGCCGCGTGCCGACCGGCGATACGCCGACCGACGCCTATACGATGCTGGGCGTGGCCCTGACCTACAAGATGAAGCTGTCGGGCACGCAGACACTGTTCTACATCCGCGGCGACAACCTGACCAACACCGAGGCCCGCAGCGCCACGTCGATCCTGCGCGATATCGCCCCGCTGCCGGGACGCAGCGTGCGCGTGGGGATGCGGACGCAGTTTTGACGTTTGCTGGTTTAGTGGTTTGCTCCCCTCTCCCGCACGGCGGGAGAGGGTCGGGGAGAGGGCGCGGCAGTTCAAATACCGACATGTCGGCAAGCAGAGCCTCGTCGCCCTCTCCCCCACCCCTCTCCCACTTCATGGGAGAGGGGAGCGCATAGCGACGGATATCGCGTTGACTGACGCCCTACCGCATCATCGAAAATGACTCGGGTACCAGCGAATACACCGCCGCCGGCACGGGCCGGCCGCGCAGGATCAGGCGGTTGCGGGCGATGCACTCGAATTCGGCACCGATGGTCTCGGCGACGGCGCGGCTTGCGAGGTTGGTCTCGACTGCCACGATCTCCAGCCGCGTAAGCCCGAGCGTGTGAAAGCCGTAGCACGCCATCATCGTCGCCGCGCCCGACGCCAGGCCCTTGTGTTGCTGGCTTTGGCGGATCCAGTAGCCCAGGTTGCCCGTATTGTCCTCGCGGCGGATCTGGTTGATGGCCACGCCGCCATACAGTTCGCGGCCATCGGGCGAGAACACGCCGATGTCGTACGCCGCGCCCTCCTCCATCATCGTCGCGCAGCGCTCGAACCACTCGCGTGCATCGTAGATGCTGTAGTCCGGCAGCGCCCAGGGCATCCACAGCCCCACCGTCGGCATCGACTCGCGCACGGCCATCACGAACTGGGCCTCGTCGCTGGCGCGGAACGGCCTGAGCTGGAACGTCTGGCTGCGCAGCGGCTGCATCGTCAGTCCCGGTTGGCCACCAGGTTGCCGTCGAACTGCAGCGCGCCCACTTTCTCCAGTGCCCGCAGCGTCTGGTCGAACACTGCTTCCAGCGACGGCCCCGGCGTGAAGCGTGCGTGCATGCGCTGCATCAGCGGCGTGGCCGCGAACCACGCGAACAGAGCCTCGCGGGGCAGGGCCTGGGCTTCCAGCAACTTGAACTTCGCCAGCACGCGCATCGCGTGGGTGGCGTTGCGCAGCGGATCGGCCTGCAGGTAGTCGAGCCGGCTGCGCGCCCGCGCCACCGCACCTGGCACGTCGTCGAACACCCGGCCGTGGCCCGGAATCACCAGCCGTACGTCGAGCGTGTCGATCAGCGCCAGGATGGCGGCCTGCTCGGCAAAGCCGCTTTCGCCGTCGAGCTCGGGAAAGATCACGCCGAAGCCGTTCTCCCACAGCGCATCGCCCGAAATCAGGATGCGCGGCGCCGGCGCGAACAGCATCACCGCGTGCGGGTCGTGGCCCGGCGCGGCGATGACCTGCCAGTCGATGCCGCCAAGCCGCAGCGCGTCGCCCGCGTGCAGCAGGCTGTCGAACGTGAAGCGCGCGCACTGCTGGCCCGTGGCGTCGAAGGTGAGCGCTTCGGCATCCCACGCCGACACGGCGGCCGCCTCGGCGGCGGGGATGGCCGTGCGCGGTTGCCAGCGCTGCTGCAGCGCCGCGTTGCCGCCGCAGTGGTCGGAATGCAGATGGGTGTTGATCACGCGCCGCAGCGGCCGGCCGTCGAGCGCCGCTTCCACCAGCGCCACGGTCTGGGCCGCGTGCGCGACATAGCCGGTATCGACGAGCGTGGTGTCCTGCGTGCCATCGTCGACGAACAGCACGTTGTTCGCGGACAGCCAGCCGCGCTCGAACACGCGCATCGTGGCTGGCAGGCTGGGCGCGCTCATGCCGCGCTGCCTTCGCAGAGTTTCGGCACGCGCGCCGGCAGCAGGGCCCAGACGCGGCGGCGCTCTTCGTCGTCGGCGCCCGACCACCCGGCGATCTCGGCAATCGTCCGCAGGCAGCCCTCGCAGTAGCCGCTGTCGCGATCCATCTTGCAGATGCTGCGGCACGGCGACGGCACCGGCGATACGATCTGCGCTGCCGCCGCGCCGCGCACCAGGTCTGCCAGCAGACGGCGGCGCGCGGGCGTCATACCTGAACCTGGGCCACGTCGGCCACTTCGGCGCCAGTCATGGCCTGCAGCTGCTGCGGCGTCAGGTTGAAGACCGCGTGCGGATGCCCTGCGGCGGCCCAGACGCTGTCGTAGCGGAACAGGTCCGCGTCCAGCAGCATCACCGGCTTGACCGCATGGCCAATCGGGCAAACGCCGCCGATGGCATAGCCGGTCTTCTCGCGCACGAACTTCGCGTCGGCCTTGCCCAGTTCGCCCACGCGGGCGGCCACCTTGGATTCGTCCACGCGATTGCTGCCGCTGGCAATGACCAGCACCGGCACATCGTCCTTCACGCGGCGGAAGATGATCGACTTGGCGATCTCGGCCACGGTGCAGCCCAGGCCGGCGGCCGCCTCGGCCGAAGTCTTGCCGGTGGCCGGCAGCATCACCACCGGCCGGTCATGGCCGATGCCGGCCAGCAGTTCGGCCACGCGTTGTGCGGATTCGGGCAGCGTCGGGTTGTCGCTCATGCTTGTTGTTCTCCTGGTTCAGACGCAGACCGTGGCGTCGGCCGCAGCCGCCCACTTGGTCAGCAGGGCCTTGCCCACGCGCGAGCTGTTGGCGCGGCCGATGGCTTGCGAGATGAAATCGCCGGCACGGACCACGGCTTCCAGGTCGATGCCGGTATGCAGCCCCATGCCTTGCAGCATGTACAGCACGTCCTCGGTGGCCACGTTGCCGGTGGCGCCCTTCGCATAGGGGCAGCCGCCCAGGCCCGCCACCGACGCGTGGAAGATGGCGATGCCCACTTCCAGGCTGGCCAGGATGTTCGACAGCGCCTGGCCGTAGGTATCGTGGAAGTGCCCCGACAGCCGGTCGATGGCGAATTCCGCCGACGCGGCGCGCATCACTTCCTGCACCCTGACCGGCGTGCCCACGCCGATGGTGTCGGCGATGTCGATCTCGTCGCAGCCCAGTTCGCGCATGCGGCGCACCACGTCCACCACGGCATGCACCGGCACCTCGCCCTGGTACGGGCAGCCCAGCGCGCACGAAATGCTGCCGCGCAGCCGGATGCCCTTTTCCTTCGCGGCAGCCGCCACCGGTTCGAAGCGGGCGATGGACTCGGCGATCGAGCAGTTGATGTTCTTCTGCGAGAACGCCTCGCTGGCCGCGCCGAAGATCACCACCTCGTCGGCACTGGCGGCCACGGCGCCCTCGAAGCCCTTCATGTTCGGCGTCAGCACCGAGTACAGCGTGCCGGGGCGCCGTTCGATGCGCGCCATCACCTCGGCGCCGTCGGCCATCTGCGGCACCCACTTGGGCGACACGAACGACGCCGCCTCGATGTTGACGAAGCCGGCATCGGTCAGCTTGTTGATGAGCGCGACCTTGACGTCGGCCGGCACCATCGCTTTCTCGTTCTGCAGGCCGTCGCGCGGCCCGACTTCGACGATCTTCACGTATTGGGGGATGGTCATGGTTGTCTCCTCGATCCCTGTTTTTCGGCCGCGCGTTGGCGGGTCCTGTCGCGGCTAGTAGCCGCGCTGCAGGTCCACCACGCCGGCGATCGGCTTGCCTTCCGCCAGCAGGCGGATCTTGCCGGCGATCTGGGCGATGCTGTCCTCGCGCAGCGTCAGCGCTGAAATATGCGGCGTGATCGTGATGCGCGGCTCCTGCCAGTACGGATGCTCGGCCGGCAGCGGCTCGGTGCGGAACACGTCCAGCGAGGCGCCGGCGATCTGCCCGTCCTGCACGGCCGCCAGCAGGTCGGCTTCCACCAGGTGCTGGCCGCGCGCCACGTTGATCACGTAGGCGCCCTTGGCCAGCTTGTAGAGCAGGTGGGTGTCGATGATGTCCTCGGTGTCGGGCGTCAGCGGCAGCACGTTGACCAGCACCTTCAGCCCGCTCAGGAACGCCTGCTGGCCATCCTCGCCATGGAACGACTGCACGCCGTCGACCACCTTGGCCGACCGGCTCCAGCCGCGCACCGGAAAGCCGAAGCTGGCCAGCGTGCGCGCGATATGCGAGCCCAGCGTGCCGATGCCCATCACGCCGATCGTGAAATCGGCCCGGCGGTGCGGCTTCAGGAATTTCCACGTGCCGGCCCGTTCCTGCGCGTCGTACGCGTCGAGCTTGCGGAAGTAGCGCAGCACGGCGGCGGCCACGTACTCGCTCATCTGGGCAGCCATGCCGGCGTCGTCCAGGCGCACGATCGGCACGCCGGCCGGCAGCGCCTCGGGATCGTTGTCGCGCAGGCGCAGGATGCCGTCCACCCCGGCGCCGAGATTGAAGACCGCCTTCAGGTCCGTGCGGCCGCGCAGCATTTCCAGCGGCGGGCGCCACACTACGGCGAAGTCCACCTGCTGGCCCTGGCTTTCTTCCCAGGTCACGCATTGCGCTTCGGGCAACACTTCGGCAAAGCCCTCGATCCACGGTGCGTAGCGGCCATCCGGCACGTACAGCTGCAACTTCATCTCGACTCCATTGTTATACGGGTTAGGCCAACGATTATGCGCGCTTTCCCGGGCGCCGGAGGCGGGGTGTGCGATTACCGCCAAGGGGATGATGGTGGCTGGTTTTGCTCCCTCTCCCGCCTTGCGGGAGAAGGGAGCAAAGCGTCAGGCGTCGGCACCCTCTTCCACCGCGAACGCCAGCAGCTGGGCGCCTTCGGTTACCTGCTCGCCCACGCCGTAGAGCACCTCGCTGACCACGCCGTCGGACGGCGCGGCAATCGTGTGCTCCATCTTCATGGCTTCCATCACCAGCAGCGGCGTGCCGCGCGTGACCTTGCTGCCCGGCTCCACCATCACGGCAATCACCTTGCCCGGCATCGGCGCGGTCAGCTTGCCGCCCTCGCCTTCGGATTCCCCGGCGTGAGCCAGCGGGTCCAGCCATTGCAGCACGGTATGGCGGCCGGCATGGAATACGTGGAAGGTGTCGCCCTCCAGGTGCACCTGGCCATGCGTGCGGCGTGTGCCCAAATCCACGCGGATATCGTCGGCATTGAACGTGTAGGCGAACGGCGCGGCCTGGTCGGCGTAGATCAGCGTGCTGCGGCGCGTGTCACGCGCGTCGCCCTTGAGCACCACCTCCAGCTTGTGGCCCGCGGCCTCGAAGTAGAGCGTGCGCTGATCTCGTGCGTTCAGGCGCCAGCCGCCGGCGTGGGTCCACGGCGAGTGGCGGTCGGCCTCGTCCACGCGGCGCTCGCGCGTTTCGCGCTCCAGCAGCGCCGCCACGGCCAGCGCGATGGCTTCGATGCCCACCGACTTCTGCGGCGGGAACAGCACGGTCTGGTTGCGTTCGATCAGGCCGGTGTCGAGATCCGCCGTGCGAAACGCCTCGGACTTGACCAGCCGCTGCAGGAACGCCACGTTGGTCGACAGCCCCACCACGTGATAGCCGGCCAGCGCCTGCGCCATGCGCGACAGCGCTTCGTCGCGGTCGCGGCCCCAGACGATCAGCTTGGCGATCATCGGGTCGTAGAACGGGCTGATGGTGTCGCCCTCGCGCACGCCGGCATCGATCCGCACGCCGGCCGGGCCATGGGCATCCCCGCCGCGCATGAACTGCACCGCCGGCGGCGTGCGCAGGAAGCGCAGCGTGCCCGTCGACGGCAGGAAGCCCTTGTCCGGATTCTCGGCGTAGATGCGCGCCTCCAGCGCGTGGCCGTCGATCTTCAGCTGTTCCTGCGTCAGCGGCAGCGGCTCGCCGGCCGCCACGCGCAGTTGCCATTCGACCAGATCCTGGCCCGTGATCATCTCGGTGACCGGATGCTCCACCTGCAGGCGCGTGTTCATCTCCATGAAGTAGAACGAACCGTCCTGGTTGGCAATGAACTCCACGGTGCCGGCGCCCACGTAGCCCACGGCCCGGGCGGCAGCCACGGCGGCCTCGCCCATCGCGCGGCGGCGGTCTTCGGTCATGCCCGGTGCCGGCGCTTCCTCCAGCACCTTCTGGTGGCGCCGCTGCACCGAGCAGTCGCGCTCGAACAGGTAGACGCAGTTGCCCTGCGTGTCGGCAAACACCTGGATTTCGATATGGCGCGGACGGGTCAGGTACTTCTCCACCAGCACCTTGTCGTCGCCGAAGCTGGCCGACGCCTCGCGCTTGACCGATGCCAGCGCGGCCTCGAAGCCCTCGCCCGCATCCACCACGCGCATGCCCTTGCCGCCGCCCCGGCGCTGGCCTTGAGCAGCACCGGGTAGCCGATGCGGTCGGCCTCGCGGCGCAGCAGCGCGGCGTCCTGATCCTCGCCGTGATAGCCGGGCACCAGCGGCACCGCGGCCTTTTCCATCAGCTGCTTGGCCGCGCTCTTGCTGCCCATCGCGTGGATGGCCGACGCCGGCGGGCCGATGAAGACCAGCCCCGCTTCGGCGCAGGCGCGCGCAAAGTCCTCGTTCTCGGACAGGAAGCCGTAGCCAGGGTGAATGGCCTGGGCGCCGGTCTCCTTTGCCATCTCGATGATGTGGTCGGCGCGCAGATAGCTGTCGCGCGCCGCCGCGCCGCCGATATGCACGGCCTCGTCGCAGAACGCGACATGGCGCGCATCGGCGTCGGCGTCGGAATAGACGGCCACCGTACGGATGCCGAGCCGGCGGCACGTGGCCGCCACACGGCAGGCAATCTCGCCACGATTGGCGATCAGGATCTTGTTGAACATGGCTCCTCCCTTTGTCTCCGGGTCAAGGCGAGCCAGGCTCCTTCCGATCGGCAGGTGTTGCGTCGCTTACCCCGCGTAACCTTCGGCGCGGATATCGAGACGTGCCAGCAGGGCGCGGTCGCGCTCCGCTTGCGGGTTGCCGGTCGTCAGCAGCTTCTCGCCATAGAAAATCGAATTGGCGCCGGCCATGAAGCACAGCGCCTGCAATGCTTCGTCCATGGCCTCGCGGCCAGCGGACAGGCGCACCATCGCGCGCGGCATCGTGATGCGTGCCACGGCAATCGTGCGTACGAACTCGAACGGGTCCAGCGCTTCGGTGCCCGCCAGCGGCGTGCCCTCTACCTGCACCAGGTTGTTGATGGGCACCGACTCGGGGTACGGGTCCATGTTGGCCAGCTGCGCGATCAGGCCGGCCCGCGCCTCGCGCGCCTCGCCCATGCCCACGATGCCGCCGCAGCAGACGTTGATGCCGGCGTCGCGCACGTGGCCGATGGTGTCCAGGCGGTCCTGGTACGTGCGCGTGGTGATGATCTTGCCGTAGAACTCGGGCGACGTATCGAGGTTGTGGTTGTAGTAGTCCAGCCCCGCGTCCTTCAGGCGCTGCGCCTGCTCGGCCTTCAGCATGCCCAGCGTCACGCAGGTCTCCAGGCCCATGGCCTTGACCTCGCGCACCATGTCGATCACCGGCTCCAGGTGGCGGTCCTTCGGGCTGCGCCACGCAGCGCCCATGCAGAAGCGCGTGGCTCCGTTGGCCTTGGCGGCCTTCGCGGCGTCGAGCACGGATTCCAGGTCCATCAGCTTCTCGGCCGTCACGCCGGCGTCGTGATGGGCGCTCTGCGGGCAGTAGCCGCAATCTTCTTCGCAGCCGCCGGTCTTGATCGACAGCAGCGTCGACAGCTGCACGGTATTGGCGTCGAAGTTCTCGCGATGCACCTGCTGCGCGCGGAACAGCAGGTCGTTGAACGGCAGGGCAAACAGCGCCGCCACATCGTCCACGCGCCAGGCATCGCCGTCCTTGGGAGCAGCGGCGGCGATATTGCGGGCCGACTGGCGCAGGGCTTCGGCGGAGATGGTGGCGACGGTCTGGTTTTCAGCGATTTGGGTCATGTTCGGTATTACGTATTCGTTTGTACTGGCGCGGGTCAGGCGTGACGCGGCGCGGTGTATGTCGTGGATGCAACCGGCGGCATGCTGGCCAGCAGCGGTGCAAGGTCCAGGTGCTGGGCGGCAACGGCCGGCGCCACCTGCCAGGGCAGCTCGCCCAGCATCGGTGCGTCCAGCGCGTCCTGCAGCGTGACGATGTTCTCGGCGGGCAGCAGCATGTCCGGATCGATCCGGTTGGCGATCCAGCCGGCCAGCTTCAGCCCACGCGCGCGCACCGCCTCGGCGGTCAGCATCGCGTGGCTCAGGCAGCCCAGGCGCACGCCCACCACCATGATCACGGGCAGGTCCAGCATCACGGCCAGGTCGGCCGTGTTCCAGCGCACGCCGCCTACATCAAGCGGCACGACAAAGCCGCCCACGCCCTCCACCACCACGGCGTCGGCCCGGGTGCACAGCGTATCGAAGGCCGCGCGGATCGGTTCGCGCGTGATGCGCTCGCCTTCCAGCGCGGCGGCCAGGTGCGGCGATGCCGGCGTACGGAAGAAGAACGGGCACATCTCTTCCTGCGGCACGATCACCGAGCCCGCCGCGCGCAGCTGGTCGACATCGTCGTTCTGCCAGCGGTCGTCGAGCCACTCGCCACCGGCGGCCACGGGCTTCATGCCCACCGTGCTGTAGCCGGCGCCATGCAGCGCGTGCAGCAGCGTGGCCGTGGCGTGCGTCTTGCCCACGCCGGTGTCGGTACCCGTCACGAAGCAGGCAAAGCGTTCAGGCTTGTTGGCGATCATGCGGCCTCCTTGTGCAGGCGCGGCATGGCCCGTGCGATGGCGTCGAGCAGCCGCGCCACGTCCGCGGCCGTATGCGAGGCCGACAGCGTGATGCGCAGCCGCGCCGTGCCCGCCGGCACCGTGGGCGGGCGAATCGCGCCCACGCGGATGCCGTCGGCTTCCAGCGCCGCCGACAGCGCCAGCGATGCCGCGTTGTTGCCCACGATCAACGGCTGGATCGCGGTATCGCTCTCGCCCAGCGTCCAGCCCGCCTGCGTGGCGAGCGTCGACAGCCCGGCGCGCAGTTGCGCGATCAGGTCGGCCAGGTGTGCGCGGCGGCTGTGCCCTTCCTCGCCGGCGATGATTTCCAGGCTGGTCAGCAGCGCATGTGCAACCGCGGGCGGCGCAGCCGTCGTGTAGATATACGGGCGCGCCGTGTTGACCAGGTGTTCGACGATCGTCTCGTGCGCGGCCACGAAGGCCCCGGCCACACCGGCGGCCTTGCCCAGCGTGCCGATATAGATCAGACGTTCCGAGCGCAGCCCCAGGTGCTCCAGCACGCCGTGGCCGTTCTCGCCCAGCACGCCGAAGCCGTGCGCATCGTCGACGATGATCCAGGCGTCGTGGCGCTCGGCCAGCGCCAGCAGCTCGGCCAGCGGCGCCAGGTCGCCGTCCATGCTGAACACGCTGTCGGTGACGACCAGCTTCAGCTTGCCCTGGCTGGCCTGCAGCAGCGCGTCGAGCGCCTGGGTGTCGCCGTGCGGATAGCGCTGCACGTCGGCCTTGGCCAGCCGCGCGCCATCGATCAGCGAGGCATGGTTCAGCGTCTCGCAGAACAGCGTGGCGTCGGCCGTGCCCAGCGACGTCAGCACCGCCAGGTTGGCCATGTAGCCGGTGCAGAAGTACAGCGCCTGCGCCTGCGGGATGTACGGCGCCAGCCAGCGCGCCAGTTCGTGCTCCAGTTGCGCGTGCGCCAGCGAATGGCCGCTGACCAGGTGCGACGCGCCGCTGCCGGCGCCGTAGCGGTGCGCGCCCTCGGCCAGCGCATGGGCAATCGATGCGTGGTTGGCCAGGCCCAGGTAGTCGTTGCTGCAGAAGGTCAGCAGCGGCGTGGGCGCGGCGTCGACGGGCCCGACGGACTGGTGCGGCGCGCAGGCGGTATGGGCGATGCGGCGGCGACGCGTCAGCGACTTGGCCTCGCGCTCGGCGGCCGCGCGTTTCAGATGGTCAAGCAGCATGGCGGGCCTCCCCGGTCGGTGCCAGCACAGCCTGCAGCGTAACCAGCAATTGCTCGCCAAGCCAGTTGGCCAGCGCGGCGTCGAATACATAGGGCGGCATCACGTACAGCGTGTTGCCGATCGGCCGCACCATCACGCCGTGCTGGCGCGCGGCCATGTGGAAGCGTGCGGCGAAGTCCGCCCCCGCGGCTTCCGGGTCGATGTCGGCAGCCCAGATCATGCCGCGCTGGCGCACGTGGCTGACGCGTGGATCGGCAGCGATGCCGGCCATCGCCTCGGCCAGCCATTGGGCGCGTTCGCGGTTGCGGGCCAGTACATCGTCAGACGCGAACAGATCCAGCGTGGCCAGCGCCGCGCGGCACGCCAGCGGGTTGCCCGTGTACGAGTGCGAATGCAGGAAGCTGCGCGCGATGTCGTCGGCCACGAAGGCGCGCTGGATTTCCGGGCGCGACAGCACGATCGACAGCGGCAGGTAGCCGCCCGTGATGCCCTTCGACAGGCACAGGAAATCGGGCCACGCGTGGGCCGGTACCGCCTCGCCACCGCGCGCCTGTTCCCACACGAAGAACGTGCCGGTACGGCCGCAGCCGACCGCGATCTCGTCGGCGATCAGGTGCACACGGTAGCGGTCGCACAGCGCGCGGGCGCCTTCGAGGTACGACGGGTCGTACATCGCCATGCCGGCGGCGCCTTGCACCAGCGGCTCGACGATCAGCGCGGCGATCTGGCCGGCGCGGTCGCGCAGCAGCGCTTCAAGATCGGCCAGCGCGCGCCTGGCCACGTCGGCGGCCGATTCGCCGCGTCCGGCCTGGCGGGCGTCGGGCGACATCACCACATGGGCGCGGCGCGTGAGCGGGTCGTAGGCGTCGCGGAAGATTTCCACGTCGGTCACGGCCAGCGCGCCGACGGTCTCGCCGTGATAGCCATGGCGCAGGCAGACAAACTCGCGCTTGGCCGACAGGCCCGTGTTGCGCCAGTAGTGGAAGCTCATCTTGAGCGCGATTTCCACCGCCGAAGCGCCGTCGGACGCGTAGAACGCATTGCCCAGCACGCCGCCGGTCAGCGCTTCGAGCCGCTCGGCCAGTTCCACGGCCGGCGCGTGGGTGCAGCCGGCCAGCATCACGTGTTCGAGCGTGTTCAGTTGAGCGGTCAGCGCGGCGTTGATCGCCGGATTGGCGTGGCCGAACAGGTTGACCCACCACGAGCTGATGGCGTCGAAGTAGCGGCGGCCATCGGCATCGATAAGCCACGGCCCTTCGCCACGGGCGATGGCCAGCGGCGGCTCGTTGGCGGCCGCATCGGGGCGCAGGCGCGTGCACGGATGCCAGACGGCCCGCTGGCTGCGTGCCGCGAGCGTCATGTCATCGGCGGGAGCGCCGGCTGTTTCGGGGACAGGATGTGTCAAGGGGACCCTCCTTTGATTGCCAGGTCCGCCCATGCCGGCGCCAGTCACGGCAGGGCCGGGACGCGCTGGGGCTGCGGGCGGATTGGGGAGGCTCATGTTAGGAAGGTCCTTCTTGTCTTGGCAAACCGGGCGCGGTCGGCGCGTTATCGTCAGGTTGAGCGAATTTGCAGGGACTTAGTGACTACGGTGCTGCGGGTGACACTTGGCGACGGGGTTATCGACGGTAACGTCGGGCTTCTTCCGGGTAAAATCTGGTTGTTGCTCCCCTCTCCCACACCGTGGGAGAGGGAAGAAAGCCATCGGGAGTTCGTGACGCTCACACCTTCCACGACGGCGCGCGCTTCTCCAGGAATGAGCGCACGCCCTCGCGGCCTTCCTCGGACGCCCGGATCGCGGCGATGCGGTTGGCGGTGTCGGCCAGCAGCCCGCTGTCGATCTCGCGGCCGGCCACTTCCTGCACCAGCCGCTTGCTCTCGCGCACGGCGTTGGGGCTGTTGTTGGCCAGCGTGGCGGCGATCTCGGCCACCTTCTCGTCAAGGTCCTGCGGCGGTACCACCGCGTGCAGGAAGCCCAGGCGCAGCGCCTCGGCGGCGTCGAAGCGTTCGGCGGTGATGAAATAGCGGCGTGCCGCCTGCTCGCCCATCGCGCGGATCACGTACGGGCTGATGGTGGCTGGCAGCAGGCCCAGCTTTGCCTCGGACAGGCAGAAGTTGGCCGTGGCCGACGCCACCGCGATATCGCACGCCGCCACCAGGCCCATGCCGCCGGCGTAGGTGTCGCCCTGCACCCGGGCGATCACCGGCTTGGGGCAGACCCAGACCGTGTGCAGCATCTGCGCCAGCGTCAGCGCATCGGCACGGTTCTCGTCGTCCGAGTAGCCGGCCATTTTCTTCATCCAGTTCAGGTCGGCGCCCGCGCAGAACGCCGGGCCGTTGCCGGTCAGCACGATGGCCCGCACCTCGGGCGTGTCGCCCAGCGCGCGAAAGGCGCCGGTCAGTTCAGCGATGACCGTCTCGTTGAACGCGTTGCACACGTCCGGACGGTTCAGCGTGACCGTGGCGATATGGCGCTCGGCGGTCACTGAAAGCGTCGTGAATTGCATGTCTCCTCCGGGTCTCTACATTGTCAGGATGGCTGGCCGGCGGTCTTCGTCCTGGCGGGCGGGGTCCGTTCCGGCACCTCGTCGAACGGCAATCCCAGGCTGCGGAAGAACGCGTCCACCTCGGGCAGCCACACCGCCACGCCTGCGCGGTTGCTGAACAGGCGGTGCGAATCGCCGTCGAATTCGCCCACGTCCACGAAGCGCGCGTCCCGTGCCGCCCCGCTCGCGCTGGCCTTGTAACTGTTGAACATGCGCTCGGGCAGCGGCCAGGGCCAGTAGCTGTCGTTGTCGCCGTAGATCCACAACGACGGATAGCGCGCCCCGCGTCCGTAGTCACCAAACGCGTCGATCAGGTTGTTCTCCCACCCCACGCAGTTGTCGTTGCGCAGACCGCCCGCGAAATTGACCACGCCCACCACGCCCGGGTAGCCAATGGCCGACAGCGCCATGGTCGACAGGCCGCCGTGCGACTGGCCGATAACCACGATGCGCGTGCCGTCGATGTAAGGCAGTTGCACCAGGTAGTCCAGCGCCGCCACCACATCCTCGGCCTGCATCATGCCGTTGCCGCGTACGTCGCAACTGCCGCCCACGTACTGGCCGCCCGACTTGGAAAACCCCTGCCGCATCGGCAGCGCCACCACGTAGCCACGCCGCAGGAACTCGGCGGTCTGCGCCGCGAACCGCGCGCGGCCCTGGAAGGCGGGCTTGCCCGGCGACTTGCCGTGGTTGATCACCACCATCGGAAACGGCCCTCGCCGGCCGGCCGGAAGATGGTGGTTTCCAGGTCCACGGTGGCTTCCGACCCCACCTTCGGCACCATCACCACCTGCTCGACCGACTGCGCCGGCATCGCCATCTGCGCGAAGGCCGGGCCGCACCACACGGTGCAGGCCAGGGCGGCCAGCGCGATCACTGCGCCGCAGGTGGAGGGAACAACTCGGGACATGACAACAACCAACCTTCCAGTCGAAACGACAACACAACAAGACAACAAAAATGGACAAACAACTACATGCGGAACACGCCGAACTTCATGTCGCCAATCGGCGCATTGAGGCTGGCAGATAGGCCCAGGCCCAGCACGGTACGCGTCTGCGCGGGGTCGATGACGCCATCGTCCCAGAGCCGTGCGCTGGCGTAGTACGGATGGCCCTGGCGTTCGTACTGGTCGCGGATCGGCGCCTTGAACGCTTCTTCCTCGTCGGCGCCCCACTGGCCGCCCTTGCCCTCGATGCCGTCGCGGCGCACGGTAGCGAGCACGCTCGCGGCCTGTTCGCCGCCCATCACCGAGATGCGCGCGTTCGGCCACATCCACAGGAAGCGTGGCGAATAGGCGCGGCCGCACATGCCGTAGTTGCCGGCCCCAAACGAGCCGCCGATGATCACCGTGAACTTGGGCACCTGCGCGGTGGCCACGGCCGTCACCATCTTGGCGCCGTTGCGCGCGATGCCTTCGTTCTCGTACTTGCGGCCCACCATGAAGCCGGTGATGTTCTGCAGGAACACCAGCGGGATCTTGCGCTGGCAGCACAGTTCGATGAAGTGCGCGCCCTTGAGCGCCGACTCCGAGAACAGGATGCCGTTGTTGGCGATGATGCCCACCGGGTAGCCCCAGATCCGCGCGAAGCCGCACACCAGCGTGGTGCCGTAGCGCGCCTTGAATTCGTCGAATTCCGATCCGTCGACGATCCGCGCGATGACTTCGCGCACGTCATACGGCTTGCGGGTATCGGTAGGAATCACGCCATACAGCTCTTCCACCGGATACAGCGGCTCCTGCGGTTCGTGCAGGCGGATCTGGTCCGGCTTGCGGCGGTTCAGGTGCTGCACGATATTGCGGGCCAGGCTCAGCGCGTGATGATCGTTCTGCGCGAAGTAATCGGCCACGCCCGACAGCCGCGTATGCACGTCGGCGCCACCCAGGTCCTCGGCGCTGACTTCCTCGCCCGTGGCCGCCTTCACCAGCGGCGGGCCGCCCAGGAAAATCGTGCCCTGGTTCTTGACGATGATCGACTCGTCGCTCATCGCCGGCACGTAGGCGCCGCCGGCCGTGCACGAGCCCATCACCACGGCGATCTGCGGGATGCCCTTGGCCGACAGGTTCGCCTGGTTGTAGAAGATGCGGCCGAAGTGGTCGCGGTCGGGGAATACGTCGTCCTGGTTCGGCAGGTTGGCGCCGCCCGAATCCACCAGGTAGATGCATGGCAGGTTGTTCTGCTCGGCGATCTCCTGTGCCCGCACGTGCTTCTTGACCGTCATCGGATAGTAGGTGCCGCCCTTGACCGTGGCGTCGTTGCAGACTATCACGCATTCCTGCCCGGCCACGCGGCCGATGCCGGTGATGACGCCCGCGCCCGGCGCGGCATTGTCGTACATGTCGAACGCGGCCAGTTGCGACAGCTCCAGGAACGGCGTGCCCGGGTCTAGCAGTTGCTGCACGCGGTCGCGGGGCAGCAGCTTGCCGCGCCCCAGGTGCTTGGCGCGCGCATCCTCGCCGCCGCCCTCGGCCAGCTTGGCGATCTTCTGCCTGAGGTCGGCCACCAGCGCCTGCATGGTCTCGGCGTTGGCCTTGAACGATTCCGAGCGTGCGTTCAGTTTGGTTTCCAGCGTGGGCATGTCTCTTCCTCTGTGCTCTTGCTCTTGCTTGTGCCTGGTCAGCCGGTGACGCGCGCCGCACGGGCGCCGCGCGTCAGTCCTTTCCTTCCTGTTCCTTCAGGTCGCCATCCACGTAAAGCCAGCGGGCCGGGGTACCGGGCTCGCGCGGCTCGAATACGAAGCGGCTCAGTTCCTCCAGCCGGTGCGCGCGCCCGCCCACCTTGTAGCGCGCCACGAAGGCCACCGTGGCGTGGGTGTCGTCCTGCTGCGCGTGGGATTTCACCGTCAGCCCCAGCCAGCGCGTGCCGGCATCGGCCGACAGGTCCTCGGGACACGTCGACGCATGCCACGTCTGGCGCAGCCAGCCCTCGTCGCCCAGCACATAGGCGCTGTAGCGCGAACGCATCAGCGCCTCGGCCGTGGGCGGCACGGCCTCGCCACGGTGAAAACGGCCGCAGCACGTGGCATAGGCACCGTTGCCGCAGGGGCACGGCTCGGCGCCGGCACCGGACTGGCGCTTCTTCGTCATGCGATCAGCTCCGGCAGGTCGCGCATGTCGGTGAAGATCGACTTCACGCCTACCGCGCGCAGTTCGTCCGCATCGGTCCGTGCGGCATAGCCGAACACGGTCATGCCAGCGGCCACGCCGGCGGTGGCGCCGGTCGGGCTGTCTTCCACCACGGCGCAGCGCGACGGCTCCACGCCCATCGTGCGCGCGGCCAGCAGGTAGACGTCCGGCGCGGGCTTGCTGTGCTCGACCTCGGTGGCCGAGAAGATATGCTCGCGCTGGTCCTGCGGGTCGACGAAGAGCCCCAGCAGGTCGGTATGCGTGAGCTGCAGCTTGACCTTGATGCGGTCGGCGCCCGACGCCACGCACACCGGCAGGCCACGCGCCTTGATGGCCTCGATGGTCTGGCGGATATGCGGCACGGCCTCCAGTTCCTCGATCAGCGCGGCATCGCGCCGCACGAACCATTCGGACAGGAAGTTGCGCGGCAGCGGCTTGCCGAGCCGCGCCTCGATATTGCCAAGCTCGTCGCGCACCGCACGGCCGAGGAACCACTTCATCGATTCCTCGAGCGTGATCTCGATGCCAAGCTCGTTGAGCACGCGGTTCAGCACGCGGTGGACAATCGGCTCGCTGTCGACGAGCACGCCGTCACAGTCGAAGATCACGCAATCGAAGCGTGCGGCCTGGTTTGCTGCAGTCATGCGGGTTTCTTTTCCTTCGTGATGTCGTTGCCGCCGACGGCGCGCAATTCGGTCTGCCGCCGGCTCTTCAGGTGGGCCTCGACCTGCTCGAAGCGGTCGAAGCCCCAGAACGGTTCGCCGTCGATGATCACGAAAGGCGATCCAAATACGCCCTTGGCCATCGCCACGTCGATCTCGGCCTTGAGCTGGTCCTTGATCTGGTAGCTCGTGGCGCCCTCGTTCATGGCCACCGGGTCGACGCCCAGCGCCTCGGCCAGCCTGGCCAGTTCGGCCGGCTCGGCGATGTTCAGGTCATCGACGAACAGCGCGCGATACACGGCCTTGGCAAACGCGGCGGCCAGGTCGGCGCCGTGGTGGTTCTGCAGCCACAGCATGGCGCGGGCCGCGTGCTGCGTCGGCAGCGGGAAATGCGTGGGGCGCTTGTATTCGATGCCGTGGAACTCGGCCGTGCGCTCGAAATCGCGCCAGCAGTACTCGCCCTTGAGCGGAATCGACGGCAGCGGCGACGAGCCGGTGATCTTGAACACCACCCCCAGCAGCACCGGATGCCACATCACGCCACGGCCGTACTTCTGCGCCAGTTCGTCGATGCGGGTGCTGGCGAAATAGCCGTAGGGCGAGGAAAAGTCGAAGTAGAAATCGATGGGGGCGGTCATCGCTGGGGGCTCCGGGTCGGTTGCGACGGTTTCGGGGAGAACTTCTGGCGTTTATCCAAGCGCGCGGGCGATCAGGATCTTCTGGATGTCGCTGGTGCCTTCGTAGATCTGGCACACGCGCACATCCCGATAGATCCGCTCGACCGGGAAATCGTTCACATAGCCGTAGCCGCCGAACACCTGGATGGCGTCCGAGCACACGCGCTCGGCCATCTCGCTGGCGAACAGCTTGGCCATGGCGGCCTCCTTCAGGCAGGGCCGGCCGGCGTCCTTGAGCGAGGCCGCGTGCCACACCATCTGGCGCGCCACGTCGATCTGCGTGGCCATGTCGGCCAGGCGGAACTGCACCGCCTGGTGCTGGAACAGCGGCTGGCCAAAGCTTTCGCGCTCCTTGGCGTACGCCAGCGCGGCGTCGAACGCGGCGCGCGCCATGCCGATGCTCTGCGACGCGATGCCGATGCGGCCGCCCTCGAGCCCCGACAGCGCCATCTTGTAGCCGGCGCCTTCCTCGCCCAGCAGGCAGTCGGCCGGGATGCGGCAATCCTCGAACACGATCTGCGCGGTGTCCGACGAATGCTGGCCGAGCTTGTCCTCCAGCCGCGCGACGATGTAGCCGGGCGTGGACGTCGGCACCACAAAGGCGCTGATGCCGCGCTTGCCCGCCGCCTTGTCGGTCACGGCCATCACGATTGCCACGTCGGCATGCTTGCCGCTGGTGATGAACTGCTTCACGCCATTCAGCACGTAGTGGTCGCCGTCGCGCGTGGCCGTGGTGCGCAGTGCCGAGGCGTCAGAGCCCACGTGCGGCTCTGTCAGGCAGAACGCGCCCAGCATCTCGCCCCGGGCCAGCGGCACCAGCCAGCGCTGCTTCTGCGCGTCGTTGGCAAAGGCCATCAGCATGCTGCACACCGGGCAGTTGTTGACGCTGATGACGGTGGACGTGCCGCCATCGCCGGCCGCGATCTCTTCCAGGATCAGCGCCAGCGACAGGTAGTCGAGCCCGGCGCCGCCCAGTTCCTCGGGCACGGCCACGCCATAGGCGCCCAGCCGGGCCAGTTCCTTGTGGACGTCCTTCGGAAATGTCTTGTCGCGGTCCCACTGGGCGGCCTGCGGCGCGATGACGTCCTGCGCGAACTGGCGCACGGCGTCGCGGATCATTTCCTGCTCGGGGTCAGCAGCATGGGCGTCGGTCCTTACCAGGGGATGGCCGTGCCATCGTAGTTGTGGAAGCTGCCGTTGTCGTTTTGCGTCAGGCCGGCCAGCGTGCGGCGCATGCCGGCCACGCTCTGCTGCGGCGTCAGGTCGGCGTTCGGGCCGCCCATGTCGGTCTGCACCCAGCCCGGATGCAGCGCCACGCAGATCGCATGGCGCGCGTCCAGCGACACGCTCTTGAGCACCGCGTTGGCCGCCGCCTTGCTGATGCGATACATCCACGCGCCGTTGCTGTCCATGCCCCCGATACTGCCCATCCTCGATGACAGCACGGCAAGCACGCCGCCACGGCCGTGATTGCCGGTCTCGACGAACGGCAGCAGCATCGGCAGCGCCATCATCGGCCCCAGCACGTTGGTGTGCATCACGGCGTCGAAGTCCTGCTGCGCGATAGGCTGCGCGCCTTCGGTGCGCGGGCCGATCACGCCGGCGTTGTGGATCGCCACGTCGAACGACTCGCCATCGAGCTTCCAGCCCAGGCCCGCTACCGCGCCGGCATCGGTCAGGTCGAGCTGGTGGGCTTCGGCGCCCAGCGCCTTGAGCGCTTCCACGCCCTCGGCGCTGCGCGCGGCGGCCACCACGCGCCAGCCATCGGCGCGGTACTGCCGGACGAACTCGAGGCCGAGGCCTCGGGAAGCACCAAGAACGAGCGCGGTAGGCATGGCGAGACTCCGGGTTGCTGTGGGTTGTCGTGGTTTGTAATGATTGGCGCTCAGACGATCTCGATACCAACCGCCGTGGCTTCGCCGCCGCCGATGCACAGGCTGGCCACGCCGCGCTTGCCACCGGTCTTGCGCAGCGCGCCGATCAGCGTGGTCATGATGCGAGCGCCCGAGGCGCCGATCGGATGGCCCAGCGCACAGGCGCCGCCATGGATGTTCACCTTGTCGTGCGGAATCTTGAGGTTGTGCATGGCCGCCATCGGTACGACGGCGAACGCTTCGTTGATCTCGAACAGGTCCACGCTGTCGGTGGTCCAGTCGAGCTTGCGGTACAGCTTGGCGATGGCCTCGACCGGGGCGGTGGTGAACCAGCCCGGCGCCTGCGCGTGCGACGTATGGCCCAGCATGCGGGCGATCGGCACCAGGCCCAGCTGCTTCGCGGTGGACTCGCGCATCATCACCAGCGCTGCGGCGCCGTCGTTGATCGACGACGACGAGGCGGCGGTGATCGTGCCGTCCTTGGCAAACGCCGGCTTCAGCGACGGAATCTTGTCGACCTTGATGCGGCGCGGGCCTTCGTCGGTATCGACCACCGTGTCGCCGCCCTTGCCGGACACCGTGACCGGTGCGATCTCCCAGCGGAAGTCGCCGGACTCGGTGGCGCGCTGGGCGCGGCGCACCGATTCCATCGCAAAGGCGTCCTGCTGCTCGCGCGTGAACTGGTACTTGGCGGCGCAGTCCTCGCCGAACGTGCCCATGGCGCGGCCTTTGTCGTAGGCATCTTCCAGCCCGTCCAGCATCATGTGGTCGTAGATCATGCCGTGGCCGATGCGGTAGCCGCCCCGGCCCTTCGGAATCAGGTACGGCGCGTTGGTCATGCTTTCCATGCCGCCGGCCACGGCGATGTCGAACGAGCCGGCCAGCAGGCCGTCGTACACCGTCATCGCCGCGCGCATGCCCGAGCCGCACATCTTGTTGACCGTGGTACACGCCACGTCCAGCGGCAGCCCCGCACCCAGCGCGGCCTGGCGGGCCGGCGCCTGGCCCTGCCCTGCCGGCAGCACGCAGCCGAACACCACTTCCTGCACCTGCTCCGGCTTGACGCCGGCACGCTCCACCGCCGCACGGATGGCCGCCGCGCCCAGCTGCGGCGCCGTCAGGCTGGCCAGCTCGCTCTGGAACGCGCCCATCGGCGTGCGTGCGGCAGAAACGATGACGATTGGATCGTTCGAATGTTGCATGTCGGTGTCTCCTCGAAGCAGGTGGGCTTCAGTCGTAGTAGTTCAACGAATCGATGCTTGTGGCGGATCGCCATATTGCTGCAAGGCGGCGGCAATCTGCGCCTGCAGTTCGTCGTTGCTGCTGGCGGCCATGCCCAGGTCGCGCAGCAGGCCGTCGGACACGCCGTAGATCCAGCCATGCACGGTCACCTGCTGGCCGCGGTCCCAGGCGTCCTGCAGCACGGTGGTCTGGCAGATGTTGTTGACCTGCTCGATCACGTTCAGCTCGCACAGGCGCGTATGGGCATCGTCCTCGCGCAGCACCGTGCCCAGGTAGGCCGAATGCTTGTCGGCCACGTCCTGCACGTGGCGCAGCCAGTTGTCGCACAGGCCCACGCGCTCGCGCTTGAGCGCTACCTTGACGCCGCCGCAGCCGTAGTGACCCACCACGGTGATGTGGCGCACCTTCAGCACTTCCACGGCGAACTGGATCACCGACAGCGCGTTCAGGTCGCTGTGCGAGATCACATTGGCGATATTGCGATGGACAAACACCTCGCCCGGTGCCAGTCCCAGGATCTGGTTGGCCGGCACGCGCGAATCGGAGCAGCCGATCCACAGGTATTCGGGCGCCTGCTGGTTGGCCAGGCGGGTGAAGAATGTCGGGTCTTCCGCGTTGACGCGATCTACCCACTCGCGATTGTTGCGGAACAGTTGGGCGATGGCATCACTCATGCTGCCCTCCTTGCGTTGTCGATTGTTGCTGGGCCATAGCGGCGGATAAAGCGATCTTGTTGTGGATAGGCAAAGAAGTCATGTACATGGCCGGCCAGCAGCCGGTCCTTGTGTTGCTGCCACATGGCGGCGTCAAAGAAGTCGGAATGGTGCCGCAGGAACGCGGCCCGCACGCGCGGGTCCCGAGCAGGAACGTGCCATAGGTCTCAGGGAAGATGTCGTGCGGATGTACGGTGTACCACACCTCGCCGGACATTTCCTCTTCCTCGTTGCGCGGCTCGGGCACGCGCCGGATATTGCAGTCGGTCAGGTACTCGATTTCGTCGTAGTCGTAGAACACCACGCGGCCGTGCCGCGTGACGCCGAAATTCTTGTAGAGCATGTCGCCGGGGAAGATGTTCGCGGCGATCAGCTCCTTGATGGCGTTGCCATATTCCAGGATGCCGTGGTCCACCTGGTCGTCGGTGCCTTCCTGCAGCCAGATGTTCAGCGGGGTCATGCGCCGCTCTATATAGAGATGGCGTACCACCACTTCGTCGCTGCCGTCGCTGCTGCGCTGGTACTCGAGCATCGACGGCACATGCCGGGTCAGCTCGCGCAGCAGCGCATCGTCGAAACGTGAAAGCGGGAAGGCCACATCCGAGTATTCGAGCGTATCGGCCATGCGGCCCACGCGGTCGTGCTGCTTCACGAGCTGGTATTTCGATTTCACCAGTTCGCGCGTGGTCTCCTTGGGCGCCGGGAATGCGTCGCGGATCACCTTGAACACATAGGGAAACGACGGCAGCGTGAACACCAGCATCACCAGGCCCTGGATGCCTGGCGCCACGATGAACTTGTCCGACGAATGCTGCAAATGGTGCAGGAAGTCGCGGTAGAACAGGTTCTTGCCCTGCTTCTGCAAACCCAGCGAAGTGTAGATTTCGGCACGCGACTTGCCCGGCAGCAGGTCCCGCAGGAAGGTCACGAAGGCGGACGGGATCTCCATGTCCACCAGGAAGTAGGCATGGGCGAACGAGAACAGCACCAGCAGCTGTTCGGGGCGCAGCAGCACCGTATCGAGCACCAGCTTGCCGGACGGCCCGTGCATCACCGGAATCGCCATCGGCCAGGTCTGGTCGCCGTTCAGCACCCGGCCGATGATGAACGCCGTCTTGTTGCGGAAGAACAGCGACGACAGCGTATGCACCTGGAAGTTGGGCGCCACGCGGAAATCGCCCGCGTGCTCGTCGATGGCGCGCAGCACGTAGCCGACGTCGCGCTTCAGGTCCTCGAACGGCGCCTCCAGCTGGAAGTTGTGGACGATCCGCTCGAAGCTGGCGGCCATGCCTTCGCGGCTGCCCGGGTAGTAGGCGCGGTAGGTGGGCCGGGTGGGCGATTCCTCGTTCTCGATGTACTCGGTGGAGACCGCCGGGCGCACGAAGATGAAGTCGTTGTTGAAGTAGGACCGGTGCAGGATGCGCGTGCAGACCGAGTTGAAGAACGTCTCGGCCAGTTCCGGCTGGTGGTGGTTGGTCAGCAGGCCGATGTAGTGGAGCTTGATCTGCTGCCAGATATCGTCGTCGATCCGCTCGGCATCGTATTCGTCCTGCAGCGTCACCACGGCCTCGTGCACGCGCTCGTTGTAGAACGCGATGCGCTCGCGCTGCAGCCCCTGCAGGCGATGCCAGTCCCCGGCCTCGAAGCGCGCCTTGGCCTCGACGCCGGCCTCGCGGAACAGCCGGTAATGCTTGTCGAACCCGTCCAGCATGGTCCGCGCCACATCGTAGGCAATCTGCGAGGCGAGCAGCTTGGGGAAGTGGGACATGACTCGAAGGGTTCGGACGGGCGGTAGAACGGCTTGCAGTCGAAATTGTAACGGCGTTCGGTGCCGACTCTCGTGTCGTCACCGGACGCCTTCAGGATCACTTTTTTCCGGGTTACATCGTCTCCGCGAACAGCTCGCGGCCGATCAGCATGCGGCGAATTTCCGAAGTACCGGCGCCGATCTCGTACAGCTTGGCATCGCGCCACAGCCGGCCAACCGGGTACTCGTTGATATAGCCGTTGCCGCCCAGGATCTGCACGGATTCGCCGGCCATCCACGTCGCCTTCTCGGCCGTGTACAGGATCACGGCGGCGCAGTCCTTGCGCACCTGGCGCACGTGGTCGGTGCCCAGCGCGTCAAGGTTCTTGCCCACCGTGTACAGGTAGCTGCGGGCGGCCTGCAGCGTCGTGTACATGTCAGCCACCTTGCCCTGGATCAGCTGGAATTCTCCGATGCTCTGGCCGAACTGCTTGCGGTCATGGATATACGGCGTCACCACGTCCATGCAGGCCTGCATGATGCCAACCGGACCGCCCGACAGCACGGCGCGCTCGTAGTCCAGCCCGCTCATCAGCACCTTGGCGCCGCCGTTCTCGGCGCCCAGGATGTTCTCCACCGGCACTTCCACGTCCTGGAACACCAGCTCGCCGGTGTGCGATCCGCGCATGCCCAGCTTGTCCAGCTTCTGCGCCACCGAAAATCCCTGCATGCCCTTTTCGACGATGAAGGCGGTCATGCCGCGCGCGCCCAGGTCGGGCTCGGTCTTGGCGTAGACCACCAGCACGTCGCAGTCCGGACCGTTGGTGATCCACATCTTGGTGCCGTTCAGCACGAAACGGTCGCCCTTGAAGTCGGCGCGCAGCTTCATGCTGACCACGTCCGACCCGGCGTTCGGCTCGCTCATCGCCAGCGCGCCGATCCATTCGCCCGATACCAGCTTCGGCAGGTACTTCGCCTTTTGCGCGGCCGTGCCGTTGCGGTGGATCTGGTTCACGCACAGGTTCGAGTGGGCGCCGTATGACAGCCCCACCGACGCCGACGCGCGGCTGATTTCCTCCATCGCGATCATGTGGGCCAGGTAGCCCATGTTGGCGCCGCCGTATTCCTCGGCCACGGTGATGCCCAGCACGCCCAGGTCGCCCATCTTCTTCCAGGCGTCCATCGGAAACTGGTCGGTGCGGTCGATCTCGCCCGCGCGCGGCGCCAGTTCGGCCTGGGCCCAGCTGCGCACCGATTCGCGCAGCATCTCGATGTCCTCGCCAAGGTCGAATTTGAGGCCGGGAAGTTCGGTCATGGTGTTGTCTCCTGGTTCTGTCGCGGTCTGTCGCGTTCTTTGGCTGGTGTGTCGGAGCTATTTTATTGACGTTTACGTAAACGTCAATTGGGGTTGCCACGAAGTGTCGGCTTCGCGGCGTGATCAGGCTGTGTGCGTGTGTCCGGCGTCATGATGTGTGGCCAGCAGCGCCTTGCACTGGCGCTCATGCTGGTCGATCTCGGCCAGTTGGGCCTGCAGGTCTTCCAGCTGCCGCTCCAGCGTGCCGCGGTGCTGTGACAGCAGATGCAGAAAGCGCTGAAGCTGCGGCGCGGTGTCCCGCGGCGATTCGTAGAGATCCAGAATCTCGCGGATTTCATTGAGAGTGAGCCCTAACCTTTTACCGCGCAGCGTGAGCTTCAGTCGCGTACGCTCGCGGCCGTTGTAGACGCGCTTGCGCCCGCTGGGCCCCTCGCGGTCTGGCGACAGCAGGCCCTGGTCCTCGTAGAAGCGGATCGCGCGCGGCGTCACTTCGAATTCGCGCGCAAGATCGGTAATCGTGTAGGTGGCGGAAGTTGGCTGAGCCGACATATGGCGTCCTGCTAAAAATGAACGGTCGTTCGCGTATTCGTTGCATCATCAACTTTTTCGTCTAAGATGACGTGCAGGGCTAGCGAATTGACGTTAACGTTAGCGTCAACTGCCGCGCATGACAATCCGAACAAGAGCGTGCCCGCCGAGTACGCCGCTATCGAAGAGACAAACCCCATGAACGCACTCGAACATCAGCTCCAATATCCGTTTGCCGACACCATGCCCGATCCGGGCACGCGCCAGGAAGTGGCCCCGGGCGTGTACTGGCTGCGCATGCCGCTGCCCTTTGCGCTGGACCACATCAACCTGTGGCTGCTGCGCGACCGCATCGACGGCCGCGACGGCTGGACCATCATCGATTGCGGCATCACCAACGACACCATCCAGGCACACTGGGAAACCATTTTCGCCAACGAGCTGGAAGGCCTGCCCGTGCTTCGCGTGCTGGTCACGCACTGCCACCCCGACCACGTCGGCCTGGCGCACTGGCTGTGCAAGCGGTGGGATGTGCGGCTGTGGATGAGCCTGGGCGACTACATGTCGGCCCGCGTGATGGCAGGCGGCTCGGGGGTGGGCTCCAACGCCGGCGGCGACTTCGCGGCCAGCCACTTTGCCCGCCACGGCCTGACCGATCCCGACAACCTCGAAAAGCTGCGCGCCCGCAAGAGCTACTACCCGTCGCTGGTGCCCGACCTGCCCACCCAGTACCGCCGCCTGATGGACGGCGACACCGTGCGGATCGGCACCGATCCCGCCACGGCCTCGTGGCGCGTGATCACCGGCTTCGGCCACGCTCCCGAGCACGTGGCGCTGTACAACGCGGCCACCAACGTGCTGATCTCGGGCGACATGGTGCTGCCTCGTATTTCGACGAATGTCAGCGTGTTCGACATGGAGCCCGAAGCCAACCCGCTTCAGCTCTATCTCGATTCGCTGGGCAAGTACGACGACCTGCCCGAAGACGTGCTGATCCTGCCGTCGCACGGCCGCCCGTTCCGCAACCTGCATACGCGGATCCAGCAGCTGCGCGACCACCACGTCGACCGCCTGGCCGAGACGCTGGCCGCCTGCGCCGAAAAGCCGTGCAACGCGCACGATATCGTCGGCGTGATCTTCCGCCGCCAGTTCGACATCCACCAGCTGACGTTCGCGATGGGCGAGGCGCTGGCGCACCTGCACGCGCTGTGGCATCGCGGCGAACTGGCGCGGCGGCTGGACGACGACGGCGTCATCCGCTTCACCAAGGCCTGAAGGAAAGGGGCCTAGAACCCTTCCGCCAGTGTCTTCAGGTAGCGCGCGCCGGCCACGGCGCGGCTGCCGTACCACGACAGCATCTCGCCATCCACCAGCAGCACCGGCTTGCCGATCTGCCGCTCCAGCGCGTCGGCGTGGTCTTCGGTAAAGCGGTACGGCTCGGTGGACAGCAGCACCGCGTCAAGGTCGCGCACCAGGGCATCGCTCCAGCGGAAGGTCGGATAGCGTTCGCCAGCGGCATTCGGGCGGCTGCAGTCGCCGTCGACACACGCCTGCGGCGCCGCGTCCGGCCAGGTCGACCAGTTCACCAGCGCCAGCATCTGGCTGATATAGGTGTCGCGCGACACCGTCATCCACGGGTCCTGCCAGATGGCGTAGAGCACCCGCCGGGCCGGCCATGCCCGGGCGCGCAACGCATCCAGCGCGGCCCGCAAGTCGGCGGACAGCCTGGCCGCCTCGGCCTGCCGTCCGAAAACCTCCCCCAATCCTGCATAGAGCCCGAAATTGTCCTCGGGCCGGCACGGATGCGTGACGATCACATGCGGCACGAAGCGTCGTATTTCGTCCACGGTGTCGCGGCGGTTCTCGTCGATATTGACGATCACGTGGGTCGGCGCCAGGTCGCGCAGCCGGTCGAGCTTGACGTCCTTGGTGCCGCCCACCTTGGCCACGGCCCGCACGGCCGGCTCCGGATGGATGCAGAAGCCGGTGCGCGCCACGATCTGGTCTGCCAGCCCAAGGTCGAACAGCAACTCGGTGATCGACGGCACCAGCGACGCGATGCGCACCGCGCCTTCGGCCGGCCCGTGTTGCTGGCCCACCGCATCGGTCCACATCATGCGCTCCGCGACTGGCCCGGCTTGCGCGGCTTGCGCGGCGCGCGCCGGAACAAGGCGTCGTAGAGCCAGCGCGGCATGACGTGCAGCACCGACGCCACCGCGCCCATCTGCCACGGGATTACCTTGAATCGCGTGCCGGCGGCAATCCGGGCAATGGCCTTGTGCGCGAACACATCGGCATCCATCAGGAACGGCATCTTGTACGGATTGTGTTCGGTCATCGGCGTGCGGATGTAGCCCGGCGCGATCGTCACCACGCGAATCCGCTCGCGCGATTGCTCCAGCCGCAGGCTTTCCAGCAGCTTGATTACCGCCGATTTCGACGCGCTGTACGCCCCGCCACCCGGCAGGCCCCGCACACCGGCCACGCTGGCGATGCCGACCAGCGTGCCACGCCAGCCATCCGGCCCCGGCGGCTGCGCGCGCATCGGCCCCAGAAATGGCTGAAATGTGGTGAGCGTGCCAAACCAGTTGGTATCCATCACCATGCGGAACAGCTCCAGGTCCTCGCGCTCGCTGGCCACGGTGCCGACCGAGATGCCGGCATTGGCGATGACCACGTCGGGACACCCGACATGGGCCAGGAAGTCGGCCGCCGCCGCGTGCATGGCATCGGCATCGCGGACATCGACGGCGTAGACCCGCACGGCGGCGGGATTGGGCAGGCTGCTGGCAAACGTGCGAAGCGCGTCCTCACGTCGGCCCACCAGGCCGAGCGTAGCGCCCTGCGCGGCATAGGCGCGCGCCAGCGCCTGGCCAATGCCGCTGGACGCGCCGGTCAGGAAGATTTTCTGGGGATTCATGGGAGGGAATATAGCGCGGACTGCCGGTTTGCTCCCCTCTCCCGCCTCGCGGGAGAGGGGCCGGGGTGAGGGCAAACGCATCAAAATCGCCACAATCCGCCCCCAAAACAAAACAGCCCGGCGCATCCACTGCACCGGGCTGTTCAATACGATCCTGCCGAAAAACCGGCCGATCAGAGCTTCTTGTCGCGCACGCCCGTGACCAGGAAGTCCATGGCCTGGATGGCGGCGGACTTGGTGCCGGCGATCGACGGCGACGTCTCGTACTTGCCCTGCACCACCACGGTCGGCACGCCATCGATCTTGTAGGCGTCGGCGATCTTGTTGGCGCGCTGGGCGTTGGTGGTCACCGAGAACGAGTTGTAGGTGTCCAGCCACTGCTTGCGGTCGATGCCGTTGGCGGCCATGAAATCGGCGATCTCGTTCGTGTCCACCATGCGCTTGCGCTGCTTGTGGATGGCATCGAACACCTTGGTGTGCATGGCGTCGAGCTTGCCCAGCGACTCCAGCGCGTAGAAGATCTTCGTATGCGGCAGCAGGTCGTCGCGGAAGGCCACCGGCACGCGCTTGAACACCACGTCCTTGCCCTGCTTCTTGATCCACGCTTCCAGCTCGGGCTCGAAGTCGTAGCAGTGCGGGCAGCCGTACCAGAAGAACTCGGTCACCTCGATCTTGCCGGCCGGAACCGGCTGCGGGGCTTTCAGAACCGTGTAGTCCTTGCCTTCGGTCGGCGCGGCCATGGCGGCGGGCGCGGACATCAGCAGGCCGCCGACGGCGGCAGCGGTGGCGATCAGTGCGGCGATTTTCTTCATGTCAGAAGGGCCTTACGGGTTGAACGGCTCGACGAGCGCGACGAGCGATTGGATTGCGTCTATGACCGGGGCGGCGGCACATGGTTCGCACCCTCCTCCCAGGTCACAATATTTCGTCAGATTACTGCTTCGTGAAGCGGATCACCGAGGCGTCGAAACCGGCCGACTGCAGGCGGTCGCGGGCCCTGTTCATGTCCTCGATCCGGTTGAACGGCCCCAGCCGGACGCGATACATCTTGACGCCGTTTACGTCGCGGTCGGTCACCTTGGCCTCGAAACCCTGCATGGCCAGGTTGGCCTTCTGGCGGTCGGCATCGTCCTGCGAGCGGAACGCGCCCACCTGCAGCAGGTAGCCCACCTTGTTGGCATCGGCCTGCGCAATTTCGGCGATGGGGTCGGCCACCGGCTTCTCGGCGGGGCGTGTGGCGGGCTTTTCCGCCGGCTTCTCGGCCGGCCTGGTGGCCACGGCGCCGTTGCTGGCCGGCACCTCGGCCGGACGGCTGGTCGCCACCGGCGGCTGCGCGGCCGGCTGGTCGGGCTGGCCCACCGGCTTGGCCGGCGTCTTGCTCCACAGCGGCTTGTTCGGATCGGCCGGCTCGGCGCCCGGCTGGGCCTGCTGCGCCTGCTGTGTCGGGTTGGGCAGCGTGCTGGCCACGTTGCCCGGCTCGGTCGGACGCGGCGCCGGGCTGCTGCTGCCGTTGCCCTTGAACGGCGCGGGCGACTTGGTGATATACAGCGCGATGACCACGGCGATGGCCAGGCCGACGATCAGCCCGAGCACCAGGCCCAGGAACGTGCCGCCACGCTGCGTCTGGCGATGGCGGACGGCGCGCGAGGCGCGCTTTGCATTGTGTTGCATGTAGTCCTCTTCGGTGTTGCCGGGGATTATAGAGCCAGTCCGATGACGCGAAGTTCAGGCCGCGGGCGTTTCCTGCTCCGGGGCACGGTCCATCCGTTGCGGCGCCGATACGCCGATCACGGCCAGGCCGTTCCGGAGCACCTGCCGGGTGGCGGCCAGCAGCGCCAGGCGGGCCCGCTTGACCGTCTCGTCGTCCACCAGCACGCGGTCGGCGTTGTAGAACGCGTGGAAGTCGCCCGCCAGGTCGCGCAGGTAGAACGCCACGGCGTGCGGCGCCAGTTCGCCGGCTGCACCGGCCAGCATGTCCGGGAACTCTGCCAGGCGGCGGCCCAGCGCGATGGCCTGCGGGCTGACGTCGGCGGCGGTCACGGCCGCCAGGTCCGCGCTGGCCAGTTCCGGCAGCCGAGCCTGCCAGTCCGGGCCGCCCCAGGCTTCGAAGATCGAGCAGATGCGGGCGTGGGCGTACTGCACGTAATACACCGGGTTCTCGTCGTTCTGCTTCAGCGCCAGGTCCACGTCGAACACGAACTCGGTGTCGGCCTTGCGCGACAGCAGGAAGAAGCGCACGGCATCGCGGCCGCGCGTGAAGTGCGCCGGCCAGTCTGCCACGCCGGTTTCCAGGCAGCCGCGAATGGTCTCGTCGCCGCCGTTGCTCCACTCGATCAGGTCGCGCACGGTCACGTACGAGCCGGCGCGCTTGGAGATCTTGACCTCCTCGCCGTTCTTCATCACGGTGACCATCTTGTGCAGCACGTAGTCGGGGTAGCCCTGCGGGATGCCGATGTCCAGTCCCTGCAGCCCGGCCCGCACGCGGGCGATGGTGCCGTGGTGATCGCTGCCCTGCACGTTGATGACCTTGGCGAAGCCGCGCTCCCACTTGGTGGTGTGGTAGGCCACGTCCGGCACGAAGTACGTGTACGTGCCGTCGCCCTTCTTCATGACGCGGTCCTTGTCGTCGCCGTCGTCGGTGGTGCGCAGCCACAGCGCGCCTTCGCTCTCGTACGTCTTGCCGCGGCCGATCAGCGACCGCACGGCGGCATCCACGCGGCCGTCGCTGTACAGCGAAGATTCCAGGTAGTAGCGGTCGAACTTCACGCCAAACGCCTGCAGGTCGATATCCTGCTCGTTGCGCAGGTAGGTCACGGCGAACTTGCGGATCGACTCCAGGTCCTCGACGTTGCCCGACGCCGTCACCGGCTCGCCGTCCGAGGCCGACACCGTCTTGCCGGCCAGGAAGTCGGCGGCGATATCGGCGATGTAGTCGCCGTTGTAGGCCGATTCGGGCCAGCCGGCGTCGCCCGGCTTCAGGCCGCGCGCGCGGGCCTGGACCGACACGGCCAGCGTGTGGATCTGTACGCCGGCGTCGTTGTAGTAGAACTCGCGATGGACCTTCCAGCCCTGCCAGGCCAGCAGGTTGGCCAGCGCGTCGCCCAGCGCCGCCTGGCGGCCGTGCCCGACGTGCAGCGGGCCGGTGGGGTTGGCCGAGACGAACTCCACCAGCACCTGGCCATGCTCGCCGGCCGGGCGGGCGCCGTAGCGGTCACCGTCGCCCAGCACCGCGCGCAGCACCTCGGCGCGGGCCGCCGGGCTCAGGCGCAGGTTGATGAAGCCGGGGCCGGCGATCTCCAGGGCTGCCACCAGCGCCGACGCGCGCGGGTCGGCCTGCACCGCATCCACCACCTTCTGCGCCAGTTCGCGCGGGTTGGTCTTCAGCGCCTTGGCCACCTGCATGGCGATGTTGCAGGCCAGATCGCCGTGCGCGGCCTGCTTGGGACGCTCGAACGTGACGGCGGGCAGGGCGGCATCGGCGGGGGCGAGCGCACGCACGGCATCGGTGAACGCGGCGGCGAGTTGGGAGGTCTGAACAGGCAGCATGGATATCTGGGCCTTGGAAAGCTGGAATGCGTCCGGGGCTCGGGGGCCGGAAAGTGAAGGCCCCGCCGCGCACACTGGCAGCGGAAATCGGGAAACGCGGAATTTTATCAGGTGCTATGCTGACATCATGCGACGACCTGTGCGCACCGCGCCAGTCATGTAGCCACTCGTGAAAGGAAACATCATGCTGATCACCTTCAAATCCCACGCTGCGCAAGACCTGATCATGATGAAGGATCTTGCCATCACGCTGCTTGGGATCATCGGCAAGCATCTGGGCGAACGCGGGGTGATCACGTCCGAGGAACTGCCGGCCGCCATCCGCAAGCTGGAAGCCGCCGTCCTGGACGCGAAGAAGGTCCACCCGGCCGACACCACGGTCCACCCGGGCCAGGACGACGAGCGGGATGAGGAGCCGCTGCACCTGGGCCAGCGCGCCTATCCGTTCCTGGACATGCTGCGCCAGTCGGAAAAGGAAGGCACCGACGTGATGTGGGGCGTCTGACTCCCTTTTCTCTCAGCCTCATGCATCGGCGCCACGGCGCCGGTGCCCATACCCATCGGCGGCTGGCCCGGGCCGCCGGCCTGCCCTCGCCCTCCCGTCGAAAGCCAATTGAAAGGTTGCCGCGTCGGCGTGCATGCGCGCGGCGCGCAAAAAAAAGAACCCGGACACCGCACTGGTGCCCGGGCGTCCCGGATCAGGGATATATCCGGAAAGGGGTTGCTGCAGGGGAAGGGAGAAACCCTTTAACTACTGCCTGCGTATCTCTTGGTGAGGTCGGCCGCAGCTGGCCGAGCGTGGCTACTCGCCGCTGCGCCGGCCGGCCAGCATCAGTCCGATGCAGGCGCCGATCAGCGCGGCCACGCCAACGGCCTTGAGCGGCGATTCCACGACGCGCTGGCGGCCATGGTCGACGGCCACGTCCATCTGGTCGCGCGCCCAATGCATGCCGTCCAGGCTGCGCTCGCGCATGCGGTCGCTCAGTTCGTGCGCACGGGCACGCAGTCGGCGGCCCGCGGCCATGCCTTCGGCCGAGCCTTCATGCGCCAGTACGTCGATGGTTTGCTGGAGTTGCGCGATCAGCGCCTTCACTTCGTCCGATACCGGCGCCACCGCATCGCGCGTATCGCGGGCGGAACTCCGGATCTGCCGTACGGCCGCATCGGCGCTGTCCTGCAGATGGTTGATTTCCTTGCGGATCTTGGGATTCTGCGTGAGCATGGATACTCCTTTTCCAGTCCCTGGCGAAAGTTGCCCGCCGGCTCACCCGCCGGGCAACGCGGCGCTTACCGTCGGCGCACCAGCCCCATCACGGCGGCTACCAGCGCCACGACCAGGAAGATGAAGAACAGGATTTTCGCGATTTCCACCGCGCCGGCCGCAATACCACCGAAGCCGAAGATTGCCGCAACGATCGCGACAATGAAAAGACAAGTGCGTAGTACAGCATGGCCAGTCTCCCGAGGTTAGCGAGCGCACCCGGCCTGGCGGCTGGTGGTGCGTTCGGCTTGCGCCACGGTGCGCAAGCTCATAGCCTCATCGTAGGGTTCCACCCTTGGACCGCACACCGAATCCCGACCGATTCATATGTCAGCCAAGTCCTACAGCGCGCGCCGCTTCGCGCCGGGTGCGGCACGATCGACGGGCCGGTACGATTGACCCCAGATGACGATGTGATTCCATGGCCGCTCGTCCGCCCCGGCGCGGCAGCGCATCAACCAGTGACCCCCGATGGCCAAGCATTCCCTACTTCTGAGAAACACCCTGCTGCTCGCGGGCGGCATCGTGCTGACACTGGCCGTGCTAATCGCGTCGGAAACCGGGAACCTGCGCCTGCGCGAGGGCTATACCGAAGCCATCCGATCGCAGCAGCTGCAAAGCGACCTGGGCGCGCTGATCGCCGAACTCGTCAATGCCGAGGCCGGCCAGCGCGGCTTCCTGCTGACCGGCAAGGAAAGCTATCTCGACCCCTATTACAAGGCGTTGCCGCACATCAGCGAACTGATGTCCGCATCCGCCAGCACTACGCCAATGATCCCGAAGGGCTGCGTCAGTTCGGCGAGGCGTCGCAGTTCGTCACGCGCAAGCTCAACGAGATGGCGCTGACGCTGGTCTACGGCAAGCGCGACGTGGACGTGGCGCTGGACATGATTCGCACCGACTTCGGCAAGCAGACCATGGAAAGCGCCCGGCGCGGCCTGGAACAGCTGCAGATGCGCGAATCGGGCACGGTGACCCACAACCTGGAAGCCGCCGAGCATGACCTGCAGCTGTCGCGCTACGGCATCGGGCTGTTGACCGCCATCAACATCCTGCTGCTGGTGGCGGTGGGCATGGGCCATCAGCGACGCATGACGATGGCCGAGGCGGCGCGCGAGCAGCTGGAAGAGGAAAGCGCGCGGCTGGACCGCAAGGTGCGCGCCCGCACGCGCCAGCTGTCGGCACTGGCCGCCCACCTTCAGCGCGTGACCGAGGACGAGAAGACGCGCCTGTCGCGTGAACTCCACGACGAGCTGGGCGCCATCCTGACCGCCATCAAGCTCGACCTGCACTGGGTCAAGATGCGGGTGCAGCAGACACACCCCGACGCGCGCGACAAGATCACGCGCGTGATGCAGCACGCCGACCAGGCCATCCAGATCAAGCGCCGGCTGATCGAGGACCTGCGGCCCACGGTGCTGCTGAACCTGGGGCTGCGCGAGGCCATCGTGCAACAGGTGGAGGACGTGGGCGCCCGCAACCAGTGGGAAACGCAAGTGGACCTGCCCGATTCGCTGCCGCCGCTGCGCGACAACGCGGCCATCGCGCTGTACCGGATCGTGCAGGAATCGCTGAACAACGCCAGCAAGTACGCCGAGGCCAAGCATATCTCCGTCTCGCTGGCCTGCACCCCGCAGCAGCTGACGCTGACGATCCGGGACGATGGGCGCGGCCTGCCGCCTGACTTCGACGCCGGCAGCATCGCCGGCCATCATGGCCTGCTGGGCATGGAGCAGCGGGTACTGGCGCTGGGCGGCACGATGCACGTGGATTCGGCGCCCGGCCAGGGCGTGTCGATCCGCGTCGAGGTGCCACTGACCACGTCGGTGCTGGCGCCGCCGGAAGAGGCCACCGAAGCCTGAGCACAGCCGGCGCGCAGCCGGGAGCCATCCAGGCTGCCGGCGCGGGCCGGCTTTCCCAGCTTCTGATTTCAGGTTTTTACGAGGCGGAAGTCGCGTAGTCCTCGATCACGCGGAACACCTGTTCCAGTTCGAGCGACTTGTCGAAGAAGTAGTCGGCACCGGCTTCCGTGCACTGGCGCCGGTACATCGACACCTGCGCATGGTTGGTGTAGACAATGCGGATGCCGGACAGGCCGGCTTTCTGCATTTCGCGCAGCACGTTGATGCCGTTGCCCTGGCGCAGCTGCAGGTCGACGATCGACACATCGTACTGGCCGTGGGTGGCCAGCTTCACCGCGCCGGTTTCCGTATCGGCCCAGTCCACCGACTCGACGAACGGAAACGCCGTCAGATATTCCAGCAGCATGCCCCGCAAGACTTCGGAGTCCTCGATCAGGAGGACCCGCAGCGAACGGTTAGGGGAGGCCGTGGCTTGCTCCGGCATGGGGGCTGGCAACTGTCAGGCGAAGTGTTGGAGGATTAACGGTTCTGGCACCAGTTTCCGTAGGCCGGCCTATTCCACGAGCCCGTTCTTGATGGCGTAGTAGGTCAGGTCGGCATTGGTCTTCATGCCCATCTTCTCCAGGATGCGCGAGCGGTAGGTGCTCACGGTCTTCACGCTCAGGAACAGTTCGTCGGCGATCACCGAGACCGACTGGCCGCGCGACAGTTTGCAGAAAATCTGGAACTCGCGCTCGGATAGCGTCTGGTGCACCGGCTGCTCGGTCGGCTTGTCGAGCCCGCCGATCAGCAAGTCAGCCACGGTGGGGCTCACGTAACGGCGGCCCTGGGCCACCGTGCGGATGGCCTTCACCAGGTCGTCCGGGGCCGATTCCTTGGTCAGATAGCCCGACGCGCCGGCACGGATCAGGTTGATCGCGTACTGGTCTTCGGGATAGGTGGACAGGATCAGCACCGGCAGGTTGGGCAACCGCTGCCGGATAAGCTTCAGCACATCGATGCCGTTGCGATCCGGCATGGAAATATCGAGCACGAGTACGTCGAACTCGCTGTCGCGCAACTGCGCCATCACTTCGTCGCCGCTGGCGGCTTCGCCCGTCACCTTGATGTCGGGTTCCTCTGAAATGAACTGGCGCAGACCGGCGCGCACGATCTCATGATCGTCGGCGATCAAGACGCGGATCATCGGTGTCTCCACGGTGAGGGGGCGGCCCGCCTGCCTAAGCACGTTTCGGGCCGGTTTTCTGCATTGTAGTGCCGACGCGACGCCGAAGATGTCGGTGTCAGGCTGACATGACGCGCCACGGCGACAGGGCGTGAAGGTTGTGGTGGGGCGGGATCGGGGAACCGGGAAAGGGAAAAATGCTGCGGTGCGGCGGATGCACCGAGGGAAGGGAGCTCCCCTCTCCCGCGAGCGGGAGAGGGGTTGGGGTGAGGGCCCGGCGGTTCTGCTTGCCGGTTAACGGTGATGGAACCGCTTTGCCCTCTCCCGCAGGGCGGGAGAGGGAGAACACCTGGAGGGAGTGGCGAGAATCTGCTGGCCGTTACTGGATCTTCGTCCCGGCGTCGGCGCCGGCGCCCGGGGCTGCGTTGGCGCCCAGTTCATCGGCGCCCTTCTTCGACTTCGATTTCGCCTTGGCGTGGGTGGCGTGCTTGCTCTTGGTGCTGCCCTTGGCGCCGGCGTCCGCGTTGGCGCCCAGGTCTGCCTTGGCGCCGCTATCGGCCGCGCCTGGCGAAACCGCGCCACCGGCAGCCGTGCCGCCCGATAACGAGCCGCCCGCGGCAGGGGTGCTCACCGATGCGCCGACGCCGTTCTGGGTGCCAGCGGTGGCACCGGTGCCTTGGGCCATCGCAAACGACGAGGCGGCGGCAATCGACAGGGCGGACAGGGAGATCAGCAGCTTCTTCATGGGAGGGACTCCTTTACTGAATGCGCCACAGCGAAACATTCGCTGCGGCATTCACGCGGTGTCACGTGAACTGGGTTCCAGTCTATGGAGCCGAACCGTGCCGGTCTGTGAACACTTGTCAGGTTCTGTAAGCAGTCGTGAAGACATTGCGAACATTGTGGGCCGATGCCTGACACGTCGTGCCGCCTCACGTATCCATCGTATTTCCCTTACGTTTCAATGGCCGGCTTGACGGTATCGCGCACAGGTGGCCTCGGAAAAGAAACGGGGCGCCGCTGTCGCGCGGCGCCCCGTGTATTGCAACTGCTTACAGCTGCGGCGAAGCTGCTTACAGGTTCGGCGCCAGCGCACGCTCCAGCGTCAGCCGATCCTCGCCACGGCGCGCCACCATGTCGTCGAGCTGGTCCTGGCCGATCTTGCCCACGCTGAAGTATGTGGAGTCCGGATGCGACATGAAGAAGCCGCTCACCGACGCGGCCGGCGTCATGGCCAGCGCCTCGGTGATGCCCATGCCAATCTCGGGGGCGTCCAGCAGGTCGAACATCGGGGCCTTGACCGTGTGCTCAGGGCAGGCCGGGTAGCCGGGCGCCGGTCGGATGCCGCGATAGGCCTCGGCGATCAGCTGGTCGTTGCTCAACGTCTCCGCCGCGTCGTAGCCCCACAGGTCGGTCCGAACGCGCTGGTGCAGGCATTCGGCAAAGGCCTCGGCCAGGCGGTCGGCCAGCGCCTTGAGCATGATCGCGCTGTAGTCGTCGTGATCGGCTTCGAACTGCGCTTCCTTCTTGTCCACGCCGATACCGGCGGTGACCGCGAACAGGCCGATATAGTCGGCCACGCCGCTCGACTTCGGCGCCACGAAATCGGCCAGGCAGCGGTTCGGGCGCTTCACGCCTTCCACCACCGGGCGCTCGCTCTGCTGGCGCAGGTTGTGCCAGGTCAGGGCCACCTTCGTACGCGACTCGTCGGTGTAGATCTCGATATCGTCGTCATTGACCGTGTTGGCCGGCAGCAGCGCCATCACACCATTGGCGGTCAGCCAGCGGCCCTGGATCAGGCGGGCCAGCATGCTCTTGCCATCGGAAAACACCCGGCGCGCCGATTCGCCGACGATCTCGTCGTTGAGGATGTCCGGGAATTTGCCTGCCAGGTCCCACGTCTGGAAGAACGGACCCCAGTCGATGAAGTTGGCCAGTTCCGACAGGTCATAGTTGCGGAACACGCGCCGGCCGATGAACTTGGGCTTCGGCGGCACGTAGCTGCTCCAGTCGATCGGCGTCTTGTTGGCGCGCGCGTCGGCCAGCGACACCATCGGCGTGGCCTTCTTGTTAGCGTGCTGCAGGCGGATGCGGTCGTAGTCGGACTTCAGGTCGTCCAGGTACTTCGCGGCGCCTTCGTCCGACAGCAGGCTCGACGCCACGCTGACCGACCGCGACGCGTCGGGCACGTAGACCACCGGGCCCTCGTAGTTCGGGGCGATCTTCACCGCCGTATGCACGCGCGACGTGGTGGCACCGCCGATCAGCAGTGGAATCTTCTTCACGCGGAAGTAGTCGTCGCGCTGCATCTCGGACGCCACGTACGCCATTTCCTCCAGCGACGGCGTGATCAGGCCCGACAGGCCCACGATGTCCGCGCCCTCGACCTTGGCCCGCGCCAGGATCTCGTTGCACGGCACCATCACGCCCATGTTCACGACTTCGAAGTTGTTGCACTGGAGCACCACCGACACGATGTTCTTGCCGATGTCGTGCACATCGCCCTTCACCGTGGCGATCACGATCTTGCCGCGCGCACGCACGTCGCCGCCGGCCTCGGCCAGCAGGCGCTTCTCTTCCTCGATGTACGGCAGCAGGTGCGCCACGGCCTGCTTCATCACCCGCGCGCTCTTCACCACCTGCGGCAGGAACATCTTGCCCGCGCCGAACAGGTCGCCGACGATGTTCATGCCGTCCATCAGCGGGCCCTCGATCACCTCGATCGGCCGCCCGCCGCGCGCCTCCACCTGCTGGCGCACTTCCTCGGTATCCTCGACGATGAACGTGGTGATGCCGTGCACCAGCGCGTGCGCCAGGCGCTCGCCCACCGGCACCGGCGCCTCGGGCGTGCCGCGCCAGGCCAGGTTCTCTTCCTTCTTCTGGCCGCCGCCCTTGAAGCGGTCGGCAATCTCCAGCAGCCGGTCGGTGGCGTCGTCGCGGCGGTTCAGCACCACGTCTTCCACGCGCTCGCGCAGTTCGGGGTCCAGCTGGTCATACACGCCGAGCTGGCCGGCGTTGACGATGCCCATGTCCATGCCCGCCTCGATGGCGTGGTACAGGAACACGGTGTGGATGGCCTCGCGCACGGTGTCGTTGCCGCGGAACGAGAACGACACGTTCGACACGCCGCCGCTCACCTTCGCGTAAGGCAGGTTCTGCTTGATCCAGCGCGTGGCCTCGATGAAGTCCACCGCGTAGTTGTTGTGCTCCTCGATACCGGTGGCCACCGCGAAGATGTTCGGATCGAAGATGATGTCCTCGGGCGGGAATCCCACCTCGTTCACCAGCACGTCGTAGCTGCGCTTGCAGATCTCGGTCTTGCGCTCGAACGTGTCGGCCTGGCCCTTTTCGTCGAAGGCCATCACCACGCTGGCGGCGCCATAGCGGCGGATCAGCGTGGCGTGGTGGCGGAACTGCTCCTCGCCTTCCTTGAGCGAGATCGAATTCACCACCGGCTTGCCCTGCACGCATCGCAGGCCGGCCTCGATGACGTCCCACTTCGACGAGTCGATCATGATCGGCACGCGCGCGATGTCGGGCTCGGAGGCGATCAGGTTCAGGAACCGGACCATCGCCGCCTTCGAATCGAGCATGGCCTCGTCCATGTTGATGTCGATGATCTGCGCGCCGTTCTCGACCTGCTGGCGGGCCACGGCCAGCGCTTCGTCGAACTGGCCGTTCAGGATCATGCGGGCGAACGCCTTGGAACCGGTGACGTTGGTGCGCTCGCCGACGTTGACGAACAGCGTGTCGTCATCGATCAGGAACGGCTCCAGGCCGGACAGGCGCATCGGACGCGGGGCAGGTTTTGCTGGCTCATGGTGTCTCTTCTCTAATGCTCGGTGCGTGCGATGTCTCAGGCTGCCTGCTCGGCGTCCTCGCGATACTGGCCCGGCCAGGCGCGCGGCGCCTTGTCGGCCACCCGCTTGGCGATGGCCGCGATGTGGTCGGGCGTGGTGCCGCAGCAGCCGCCCACCAGGTTCACCAGGCCCGACGCGGCGAACTCCTCCACCAGCGCCGAGGTGACCTCGGGCGTTTCGTCGAAGCCCGTGTCGCTCATCGGATTCGGCAGGCCGGCGTTCGGATAGCACGACACCGCGGCGTCGCATACCTTGGCCAGTTCGGCCACGTATGGGCGCATCAGCGTCGCACCCAGCGCGCAGTTCAGGCCGAACGTCACCGGCTTGGCATGGCGCAGGCTGTTCCAGAACGCCTCCACGGTCTGGCCCGACAGGATGCGGCCCGAGGCGTCGGTGACGGTGCCCGAGATCATCACGGGCACGCGTTCGCCGGTGTCCTCGAACAGCTGGTCGATGGCAAACAGCGCGGCCTTGGCGTTGAGCGTGTCGAAGATCGTCTCGACCAGGAACACGTCGGCGCCGCCTTCCAGCAGCGCCTTGCCCTGCTCGTAGTACGAATCGCGCAGTTCCTCGAACGTGACGTTGCGCGCGCCGGGGTCGTTGACGTCCGGGCTGATGCTGGCCGTCTTCGGCGTCGGGCCGAAGGCGCCGGCCACGAAGCGCGGCTTGTCGGGCGTGCTGTACTTGTCGCAGGCGGCCCGCGCCAGGCGCGCGGCCTCGACGTTCATCTCGTACGCCAGCGACGCCATCTTGTAGTCTTCCTGCGCCACGCGCGTGGCGCCGAACGTGTTGGTCTCGATCAGGTCGGCGCCTGCGGCCAGGTACTGCTCGTGGATCTCGCTGATGACCTGCGGACGCGTCAGCAGCAGCAGTTCGTTGTTGCCCTTCACGTCGATCGGATGGTCGGCGAAACGCGTGCCGCGATATTCGGCCTCGCCCAGCTTGTAGCGCTGGATCATCGTGCCCATCGCCCCATCGAGAATCAGGATACGTTCACGCAGCAGCCGGGGCAGGCTGGCGGCCCGGGTATAGGGGCGGGGGCGGATTGGACAGCGCTCATGGTGGGGCCTGGGTGTGATGCGCGCGCCCGGCCAGCCGGCCAGGCGCGCAATTTTGGGCAAGAGGGCGATTTTATCAGGTAGATCAAGGGATTGCGGGCAGGTGGCTGGCGCCGCGCGCCCGCGTCCGGCGCGGTTGTCAGCCGGGGTCGCCCCGCCTACACTGGGAGACGTATTCGCCACGAATCGGGCGGGTACGTTTCCTGGATTTGCGTGGCATTCCGCCGCTTTCGTCCGATTTTCGTCAGTTCCCATGCAACACTTGAGTCCCAACGACGCCCTGGCACTGCTCGGCACCGAGCCCGACGCGCTGTTCATCGACTGCCGCAGCGAGATGGAATACCTGTTCGTCGGCCATCCGCGGGGCGCCCACAACGTGCCGTGGAACGACGGCCCCGACTGGGAGGTCAACCCGCATTTCGTCCAGGCGGTGAAGAAACTGGCCGGGCAGGTCTCGGCGCGGCCCGTGGTGCTGATCTGCCGCAGCGGCAACCGCTCGTCCGCAGCCGCGCGGGCGCTGGAAGGCGCCGGTTTCACTACGGTCTACAACGTGCTGCATGGCTTCGAGGGTGATCTCGACGGGCAGCGCCATCGCAATACGGTCAACGGCTGGCGGCATGACGGGCTGCCGTGGGAGCAGTACTGAAGCCGGCGTCCAGGGCCCCTCCACCATGAAAATGCCCGCTCGAAAGCGGGCATCTTCGTATGGGGCCGGACTGCCGATGCTCAGTGCATCACCAGCGGATTGTTCATGACGGTGTCGAACTTCCCGAGAAACTCGTCGACTTCCTCCACGGATGGCTCGCTTTCGATCAGACGCGTCACATCGGCGCGGAAGGTCTCGGCCATATGACCGCCGAGGAAAATTTCGCGTTTCAGGTTCTTGTCGACGATTTCGTAGCCGCCCGAGGCAAGGGTCGCATGCTCGACATCTGCTCCAAACTCGACAATGCAGTAATTGTCGCTGTTGTAGATCATTTGCATCGCACTACCTCCTGGCGTATGGTTGGCGCCCTTCCCAAGCCTCGGGGATGACGCGATTTCCTCTCCAAGCTGAGGGTAGTCGTCCGAAATTCAAGTTGTACTACGCGGACGAGCCGTTGCGTGCCATAGCTTCCCTCTTACCTTTGGGCATCGGCGCGTGCCGCAAGTTTCTTGAGCGCCGAGCATTACTGTGTTGCGATCTTCCCAATGGCGTTACGGAATATCACACTGCCCGCCACATGCCGCATGCCCCAGGAACGCATCGAAGATCGCAAGAAAGCGTTCCGGTTGTTCGATGAAAGACAGGTGCGCGGCGTCGGGTAGCACCTCCAGCTTCGCACCGTGAATCTTTTGCGCAATGGATTGGGCCATCGATACCGGCGCGCCCTCGTCCTTGTCCCCGGTCACCACCAGGGTCGGGCAATGGATGCGGCCGATGGCGTCCGCCAGGTCGAAGGCGACGATGGCTTGCGCCACGCCCACATAGCCCTGCACCGGCGTGGCCAGCAGCATGCGGCTGATACGGTCGACTTCGTCGGGATGCCGTTGGCGGAACGGCTCGGTAAGCCAGCGTTCCATCGTCGACGGCACCATGCCCGCCATGCCATGCGCCTCGGCCTGGCCGATCCGGTTGGCCCACATCGGATGGGCTTCCATCGGCGTGTGGTCGATCGTGTCCACCAGCGTCAGCGACAGCAGCCGGCCGGGATGCCGCACGCCCAGCGTCTGGGCCACCATGCCGCCGACCGACACGCCGCACACATGCGCCTGACCGATGTCCAGCGCGTCCATGAGCGCCACGGCATCGTCGGCCAACCGGGTCATCGTATAGGCGCCCACCGGGGCATCGCTGCCGCCGTGGCCGCGCAGGTCGAAACGCAGTACGCGATAGCGGTCAGACAGATGACGCGCAGTTTCGTCCCACAACGTCAGATTCGCGCCGAGCGCATGGATCAGTACCACCCATGGCCCTTCATGGCCATCGATCCGCGCCTGCAACTCGACATCGCCGGCGCGTAATCGCTGCGCCAATGTGTCAGGCATGTTTCAGTCTCCCGCGTGGTCAGCACGTGTCACCGCGGCTTCGGCATCACCGCCCTTCACTACTACGATAGACCAGATCGATCTGAGTGCCATCGGGCTCCGTCTGACGAAGACGTGCGGGCATCCAGTTCAGTGCGGGAGCGAGCCATATTTCCACGCGACGCTTGTCATTGGGGTGACGCGGAAGTCTCACGAAGTGTCGCGCCCGCACCACGTCGGTACCGACATCGATGTCCTCGTCGCCCGCGTACTGGATCTGCATGGGCTCTATTTCGCGGGTATCGGCCACGTTGAACGACTCCACCACGCCGGGCGTGGCATAGCGCTGCGGATCGCCCCGTACCCAGCCCACCAGTTGCAGGAAGATGCTGAAGCGGTCCTGGAAGGCGGTGGGCATCGGCACCTGTCCGCCACGCGTTTCAAACACGACGGTGTTCGCGGCGCGGTCGAATCGCGCCACTTCGACCTTGCTGCGGCGGGCTTCCTCGTAGCGTGTGGGGGCCAGCCCGCGATCGGTCATGTCGCCCGAACTCTGGAAGGCGAAGCGGAACCACAGCACGCGCGTTTCAACTGCCAGCCGGTAATGCTTGCCGTCCTGTTCCCAGCGGATGATGCCGTCGGGGTTCTGCACGCCGTTGACGAAGCTCGCGTAGCGCAGCGTGACCGAAGGCGGCGCGGCATAGCGGGGAGCAGGCGGCCCGGGCGGCTCGGCTGGCGGTGTCGCCGGGGCGCTGGCGTTGGTGTTGGCCGTACCCGTGCCGCCGGCGCCGGTGCTGGCGGTTGTTTCGCCGCGCTCGGCCGTGGCCAAGGCCGGCGCCGAGGGTTCGGCGGCGGGTTCGGGTTCTGGAACGGGTGTCTGAGTCCGGGGCACCGGTTTTGGCACGGGGCGCGGCGGGGCTGCGGGGGCTGGTGGCCTGGGCGGGGGCAGCAGGATCGCCTGGATCGCCGGCATCTTGCGCGGATCGGGCAATGCCGGGATCGGCACGCGCACCAGGCCGAACAGCAACAGCGCGTGCGCGATCGCCACCAGGGCGATCACCGCCATCCATCGGCGCAGACGCCGCGGACGCTTACGAGGGGTCTCCGTCCCTTCCGGACGGCTGGCTGTCGCCAAGATAACCAAGTTCCGACGAAATCTGCCGCGCGATATCGCGCACACGGCGGTCCACTGCTCCGCCCCATTCTGCATCGAATACGCTTTGCGCGCCCAGCACGATCAGCGCCATCGACAGATGCCCGTTGGCGTCGAACACCGGCGTGGAGATGGCGTTGATGCCCGGCAGCACGCCGCCCCGCGTACGCGCCGCGCCGCGCTGGCGCACGTCGGCGCAGATGGCGTCGTATTCCGCCAGAGACGCGGGCATGTCCGGCAGCGCCACCTCGCCGCGCGTGGCCAGTTCGCGCTCGATCAGCGGCAGCGTCTGCCGCCGCGACAGGTACGCGCCATAGAGCCGGCCTGTGGCGGAATTCAGCAGCGGCATCACATCGCCCAGCCGCAGGCTGACGCTGACCGGATGGCTGGACTCTTCCCAATGGACGATGGTGGGCCCGTGGTTGCCCCACACGGCAATGCCGGCGGTCTGGTCGATCTCGTCGCGCAGTTGCGACAGGATCGGCCGCGCCTTGCGCACCGGATCGAGCCGGTTCAGGCCGGCCAGGCCCAGCTGCAGCGCAAAGGGCCCAAGGTCGTAGCGCTGGCTCACGGCATCCTGCGTGACGGCACCCAGGCGCTGGAAGCTGACCAGGTAGCGATGCGCCTTGGCCGGGCTCATGTCGGCGGCGGCGGCCAGGTCGCGCAGCATCATGGCGCGCGGCGACGCGGCCAGCGCCTGCAGCAACCGGAATCCGACCTCGATGGACTGGATGCCGGCGCGTCTGGCGTCATCGCGGCCATCCTCGTGTGCCAGGTCGTCGCGGGAATCGTCATCGTCCACAGCGGTCATGCGCGAGTCGGGAAACAGTAATGTGATGCCGGCCATTCTATACGCGGCCAGCGGGCCGCCCGGGCCGCTCCGGTAGACTACCGGCCATTCATTCCTGCCAATGTTCGATTTCGCATGAAACTCGCCACCCTGAAGGACGGCTCGCGCGACGGCCAGCTCGTCGTTGTCTCGCGTGACCTGAAGACCGCGCACTTTGCCACCGACATCGCCGGCAAGCTGCAGACCGCGCTGGACGACTGGCACTTCTACGCGCCGCAGCTGCAGGACCTGTACGACGCGCTGAACGCCGGCCGCGCGCGCCATCCGTTCCCGTTCCAGCCCAAGGACTGCATGGCCCCGCTGCCGCGCGCCTACCAGTGGGCCGATGGCTCTGCCTACGTGAACCACGTGGAACTGGTACGCAAGGCGCGTGGCGCTGAGATGCCGCCCGAGTTCTGGACCGACCCGCTGATGTACCAGGGCGGGTCCGACGACTTCATCGGCCCGCAGGACGACATCGTATGCCCGAACGAAGCATTCGGCATCGACTTCGAGGCCGAGGTGGCCGTGATCACCGGCGACGTGCGCATGGGCGCCACGCCCGAGCAGGCCGCCGACGCGATCCGCCTGGTGGTGCTGGCCAACGACGTGTCGCTGCGCAACCTGATTCCGGCCGAACTGGGCAAGGGCTTCGGCTTCTTCCAGAGCAAGCCGGCCACCGCGTTTTCGCCCGTGGCGGTCACGCCCGACGAACTCGGCGACGCCTGGCACGACCGCAAGGTGCATCGGCCCATGACCGTCCACTGGAACAGCAAGAAGGTGGGCGCGCCCGACTGCGGCACCGACATGGTGTTCGACTTCGGCCAGCTGATCGCCCACATCTGCAAGACCCGTAACGTACGCGCCGGCAGCATCGTCGGCTCGGGCACCATCTCGAACGTCGACCGCAGCAAGGGGTACGCCTGCATCGCCGAAAAGCGCATGATCGAGACCATCGAAAACGGCAAGCCGGAGACCGAATTCATGAAGTTCGGCGACGCGGTGCGGATCGAGATGTTCGATGCCGATGGCAAGTCGATCTTCGGCGCGATCGACCAGGTGGTGGCCGCCCGCTGACCTGGCGGTTTCCGGGCGGCCGCATCGGGCCAAACCCGGCTTGCGGACCACCTTCCGGTTGCGCCTATAATTCCCCGACCAACCGGTCGGCGAATCGACCGGCATTCTGTCTTGCCTGGCGCCCACCCCGGCGCCGCCTTTCCGGAATCCGCCCCATGACCGCCGACGCCAACACGCTTTCCCCCCGCCTGGCCCGCTACCAGTCCCTGACGCTGCGCCGCCACGGCCCGGTGCTCGAAGTGATCATGGGCGCGGCGCAGTCGGCCAACCAGAAGCTGGCCACTGCCGACGCCAATATGCACCGCGAGCTGGCCGAGATCTGGCGCGACGTGTCGGCAGACCCCGACATCCGCGTGGCGCTGATCCGTGGCGAGGGCAAGGGCTTCTCGGCCGGCGGCGACCTGGCGCTGGTCGAGGACATGGCCAACGATTTCGAAACCCGCACGCGCGTCTGGCACGAAGCGCGCGACCTGGTCTACAACGTCATCAACTGCGACAAGCCGATCGTCTCGGCCATGCACGGCCCGGCCGTGGGCGCGGGGCTGGTGGCGGGGCTGCTGGCCGATATCTCGATTGCGTCGAAGACCGCGCGTATCGTCGACGGCCATACCCGGCTGGGCGTGGCGGCCGGCGATCATGCCGCCATCGTGTGGCCGCTGCTGTGCGGAATGGCCAAGGCCAAGTACTATCTGATGCTGTGCGAGTCGGTCAGCGGCGAGGAAGCCGAGCGGATCGGCCTGGTATCGCTGGCGGTGGAGGAAGACGAACTGGTGGCCAAGGCGTTCGAAGTGGCCAACCGGCTCGCGGCGGGGTCGCAGACCGCCATCCGCTGGACGAAGTACGCGCTGAACAACTGGCTGCGCATGGCCGGTCCCGCGTTCGATACCTCGCTGGCGCTCGAATTCATGGGCTTTGCCGGCCCCGACGTGCACGAAGGCATGGCGAGCCTGCGACAGAAGCGGCCGCCCGAATTCCAGTAACCGGCCGCCACGTCCCATCATCGGGCGGCCCCGACAGATGGAGTGCCGCGACCATGTTCGGACAGATTCCCGATTTCTCCAACGGCTTCGAATTCCTGCGCAAGCTCTGGGCCACCGGCAGCGGCATGCCCGGCGGCCTCATGCCAGGCCTGAGCGCGATGACGCCGCCGATGGACCTCGACGAGGTAGACAAGCGCATCCACGACCTCAAGGCCGTGGAAAGCTGGCTGCAGCTGAACACCAACCTGCTGCGCACCACGATCCAGGGCCTGGAAGTGCAGCGCGCCACGCTGGTGGCCCTGCAGACGTTCGGCAACGCGCTGTCGCCGGAGGCCATGCAGAACGCGATGGAAAACGTCGCCCGCGCCGCCAACGCGCCCAGCGCGCATCCCCCGCAGCATCACCAGCCGTTCAGCACGGCCCAGACCGTGTCCGAGGCCCAGGCCGACGCCGAGAATGACGACGAGCCCGAGGACGATGACGCGCCGCCCGATGGCGCCGACGCCCCGGCCGACGGTGGCGCGGAAGCTGCGACCGAGCCCGGCGCCGCCCCGCTGCCACCCAACGCATCGATGTGGTGGAACCTGCTGCAGCAGCAGTTCTCGCAGATCGCCAGCAGCGCGGCGGCCGCCAGTGCAGCGGCGGCAGGCGCCACGCCGTTTGGCGGCATGCCCGGCTTTGCCGCTGCGGCCCCCGGTGCCGAAGGCGTGGAGCCCGGCGTGAAGGGCGATCCGCCGGCGCCGCGCAAGTCGGCGGCCAATGGCCAGGCAAAGGCTGCCGCGAAGAAGCCGGCCGCCAAAAAGGCACCGGCGAAGAAGGCGGCATCGAAGCCTGCATCCAAGGCTGCATCCAGGAAAACCGCTGCAACGGGTACGGGGAAGAACGCCGCAGCAAAGGCTCCTGCCAAGGGCGGCGCGGCCCCGCCCGAGCCCGGCACGCCCGAGGACAGCTTCGAGTGACCACGGCCGCGCGGGCCACCGCGGAAATGTCAGAAGTGTCGTAGGAGCGGCACTTTCGACGCCTGCCAGGCACTCCGCCTGTTGCAATCCATCGCATCAGGGCTAAAACGGAGTAGAGAAAACATTCGAGAATGATTCCTGTCTGGTAGAATCCGCCCGTAATTTCAAAGGCTTAGCATGCTCTACCCCGAACTGTTCAAATCGTTGGAAGCGGTCCGCTGGCACATGGACAAGGACATCCCTGGGATACCTTCGACCCGAGCCTGCTCACCGACGACCAGGCGAAGACCATCCGCATGAATGCGATCACCGAGTGGTCGGCCCTGCCCGCCACGGAGATGTTCCTGCGCGACAACCGCCACGATTCCGATTTTTCGGCCTTCATGAGCATCTGGTTCTTCGAGGAACAGAAGCATTCGCTGGTGCTGATGGAGTACCTGCGCCGCTTCCGCCCCGACATGGTGCCGACCGAGGAAGAACTGCACGCCGTGCGCTTCGAGTTCGACCCGGCTCCGCCGCTCGAGACGCTTATGCTGCACTTTTGCGGCGAGATCCGCCTGAACCACTGGTATCGCCGCGCCGCCGAATGGCACTCGGAACCGGTCATCAAGCACATCTACCGCACGCTGTCGCAGGACGAAGCCCGCCATGGCGGCGCCTACCTGCGCTACATGAAGAAGTACCTGGCCCAGTTTGGCGATTCGGCGCGCGCCGCGTTCGCCAAGATCGGCGTGCTGATGGCTTCGGCCCGCCGCACGGAAAAGCCGCTGCACCCGACCAACCTGCACGTGAACAAGGCGCTGTTCCCCAACGACACCGTGCAGTCGCGCCTGCCCGACCCCGACTGGCTCGAGCACTGGCTCGACGAGCAGATCCGCTTCGACGAGGTCTGGGAAAAGAAGGTGATCGAGCGCATCCTGCACAACATGTCGCTGCTGTTCGAGCGCACGTTTGAATCGGTGCAGGACCTGAACCGCTACCGCAAGGAACTGAACGCGAACCTGCAGGCCGCCCAGGCCTGAGGCTTTCCCGGTTCCAGCCGCCGCGACGAGACCCCATCGGCTACGATGGGGTTTTTCATTTTGGGGGCCCCGCCGCCCTCTCCAGACCCGACCCATGACCGCACCTGCCTTCGAATCCAAGCTGGTACCCGCCGACGACATCGCCGCACTGCAAGCCGCCGTGGCCGCGCTGCCGCGCCCGCTGGTCTTTACCAACGGCGTGTTCGACATCCTCCATCGCGGCCACGCGACGTATCTGGCGCAGGCGCGTGAACTGGGGGCCAGCATGGTGGTGGGCGTGAACAGCGATGCGTCGGTGAAGATGCTTGGCAAGGGCGACGACCGCCCCTCAATCACGAGGCCGACCGCATGGCCCTGCTGGCCGCGCTGGCGTCGGTGGACCTGGTGGCGATGTTCCGCGAGCAAACCCCGGTGGAACTGATCCGGCTGGTGCGTCCGGACATCTACGTGAAGGGCGGCGACTACGACATCGACACGCTGGAAGAAACCCGCCTGGTGCGCAGTTGGGGCGGCCAGGCCTACGCCATTCCGTTTCTGCACGACCGCTCGACGACCAAGCTGCTGACGAAGGTGCGGGCGCACGGTTGAGTTTGATCGATTGGAGCCCTGCTCCCCTCTCCCACGACGTGGGAGAGGGGCTGGGGGTGAGGGCATCGAGCTTCTGCTTGCCGATCCGTGGCAAATTGACTGGCCCCGCCCTCACCCCCGCCCCTCTCCCGCAAGCGGGAGAGGGGCGAAAACACCGGAGGTTGCGACCCCAGTGGCCTTGCTTGCTCCCCTCTCCCGCAAACGGGAGAGGGGAGAAAACACTCTATTAGCCAGCCCGCGGCGCAGTACCCTCGCCGCGCGCCTGTGTCGTTCCCTTGCAGGACTGCAGCAACTCCGCGCCGTACCGCAGCCGAACTTCGTCCATGCGGGCGCGCACGGCCTCGTCGGCGTGCGCCACGCGCAGCCACTGGCGCGAGACGGCGCGTGGGGCGTCGCTGACCAGGGCGGTGCGCACACCCAGCCCGCGCAGCGTTTCCAGGAAGCGGTCGGCCCGTTGGCGCTCGCGGAACAGGCCCAGCGACACCGTGTACGACTCGGGATCCTCGGCGCTTACCACCGACACATCGGTGACCTTGCGGCGGCGCAGCTCGGCCAGCTTGCGGTCGGCATTCTCGCGCGTGGGCTGGGCCGGCAGATGCACCCACCACCGCACCTGTTCGCTACGTTCGAACTGCTCCACCGCCAGCGGCGCGCCCACGGCGATAGCGCCCAGGTCATCCCTGGCACGCAGAACGGTCTGCGCCGTGAAGCCGCCCATTTCCATGCAGGTATCGGCCGGCGCGGCGGCCAGGGTCATGCCGCCGGGCGTCGCGCTGCGCGGTGCTGGAGCAGAAGCCGGGGCCGATGCCTCTGACGACGGGCGCAGCACCTCCATGCGTTCGCGCCGCACCTGCAGGTCCACGCGCTGCGGCTCGCGCGGGCTTTCCAGCATGCCGCCAAGCGGCTGCGGCCCGAACACGCCGAGCACGGCGGCCAGCATCAGCAGATTGCCGATCAGCAGGATCAGCAGCACGACGGTCAGGCCTTTCCGGAACATTTGATTTGACGCGAATCGGTCGAGTGAGTGGGGATGGCAGCGGACTCAGGCAGGCAGCGCCATCGCATGCAACCCAAGCAGCACAAGATTATCGTGCATCTCGAACGGCATCGCGAGCGCCCCGGCCACCGCGTGGCGCGCCCCGCCAGACAGCAGGCACCGCACCGCCCCGCGTTCGGCCAGCGCACGCCAGGTTCGCTCGATGGCTCCGGCCTGGGCGGCCAGGCAGCCCGCCGCAATGGCATCGTGAGTGTTGTCTGCGCCCAACGCCCGGACGGCACGCATGGCACCGGCGCCGGTGTCGAGCACATCCAGTTCCGGCAGCTGCGCGGTGTTGCGCGCCAGCGTGCCCAGCATCAGTTGCAGGCCCGGCAGGATCAGCCCGCCGTCGAACCGCGCGCCCTCGGGCGTCGGCGTCACGATATCGAGCGTGGTGGCGGTGCCCGCCGTGACGATCAGCAGGGTCTGGCCCGGCAGCCAGCGATGCGCGCCAACGCTGCCGACCCAGCGATCCACGCCAAGCTGCGTGGGCTCGCGATAGCCATTCAGCAGGCCGCCATGCGCGGCGGCGGTGCGTACCCATTCCAGCGTGGCGAGGCTGCCGAAGGCCTCGGTCAGCAAGGCATCGACCTGGCCGGCCAGCGTGGGCCCGGCCACGTTGGCAATCCAAACCGCTGGCGCGCGGCCACCGGCCAGTTGCTGCCAGGTGCCCACCAATGCGGCCCGTTCGGGCGGAGCGGTATGGGTGGCAGCGCCCGCGTGCTGCCACGGCGTGGGCAATGCGCCCGCTGCAGGGGCGGCACTTGCAACCCGTCGTCGCACCAGGCCCACTTGAGCCGCGTGTTGCCGATATCGATCAGCAGCGTGCTCATGCCGTGGCTCCGCGCAGCGACACCTCGCCGCTGGCGATCCGTTGCAGGCCGTCGGCGGTTTCCAGCAACAGGTGGCCGTCGCTGTCCACACCGCGGGCCAGCCCTTCGGCGAGCACCTGCCCGTCATGCAGCAGGCGCACCGGTTCGTTGCGGAAGGCGTCGCGGGCAGACCACGCGGGCGCCAGCGGCGCGAATCCTTCGGCCAGGAACGTGGCGCGCATGGCCGCCAGGCGGTTGAGCACGGCGGCCAGGATGCGCGTGGCGTCGCGCTGCGGGTCGAACGACGTCATGGCCTCGGCCACGCCCGCCAGTTGGCGGCCCAGCGCCGCTTCCATATCCGGATCGCGCATCAGGTTCAGGCCGATGCCGATCACCGCCCACAGCCGCTGCGGCCCCGCCGGCACCGATTCGATCAGGATGCCGGCCAGCTTGCGGCCATCGATCTGCAGGTCGTTCGGCCATTTCAGGCCGACGCGTGGCCCGCAGGCCGGGTCGCAGTCTTCCAGCGCCTGGGCCACGGCCAGCCCCACGGCCAGGCTCAGGCCGCTGAGCTTGGCCGGAGCCAGCGCCAGCGGCATCGCTACCGAGAACATCAGCCCGGCGCCCTGCCACGGCCGCCCCTGACGGCCACGGCCTGCGGTCTGGCGATAGGCCACGCGCACCCGGGCGGCGTCATCAGCCCAAGGCGCGCCACGGCTGGCCTGGGTCAGGTCGGCGTTGGTCGAACCGGTTTCCTCCATGACCTCGATCTGCCACGGCTGGGCGGGGCCACCGGCCAGCGCCTGGCGCAAGGTGTCGGTGTCGATCCGCCACGCGGGCTGGGCGCTGGCATCGACAGGACGGTCGGCGGGGGAAGCATCGGCAATGTCGGGCATGGGAACGGCAAGAATCTGGAATCGATCCGGCGGGCGGACCATGGCTGGGCGTCTGGCGAGATTGTAGCTGTGGCCGTGTCAGCGGATGTCTGGTCCCGGGACGCAGCCGGGTAGCATAGAATCGAGACTCAGCCATCACATCATCGCCGCCTTTGGATCGCCAGCCGACGCCCGCCATCGATATCTCGCGCCAGGACGGAGCCTGCAGCATACAGCTGCAAGGGGACTGGACGGCTCTCGCGCTTGCCGGCTGCCACGAGGCACGCGGCCTGCGCGCCCAGTTGCAGAAGCTGACCGAGGCACCCCAGCACGCCGAATGGTCTCTGGCCGGCGTGACGCGGCTCGACCATATCGGCGCGCAGCTGATCTGGCAGGCCTGGAAAGGCCGCATGCCCGAACGCGTGGACCTGAACGACGGCCAGCGGCGCGTGTTCGAACGCATCGCCAACCTGCGTACCGACGGCTGGCGCAAGACGATGGTCGACCGTTTCAATCCGGTGACCGTGCTCGGCGCTACCCTGCTGTCGTTCTTCGCCCAGCTGGGCAACGGCATCACCATGCTGGGCCAGCTCACCTTCGACCTGTTCCGTTTCGCGCGGGCGCCACATCGCGGCCCGTGGCGCGAGATCTCGGCCAACGTCTACAACGTGGGCTACAAGGCGCTGGGGATCACGGCGCTGGTCGGCTTCCTGATCGGCATCGTGCTGTCGTACCTGTCGGCCAACCAGCTGCGCACGTTCGGCGCCAGCACTTTCATCGTCAACATCCTGGGCATGGCCGTGATCCGCGAACTGGGGCCCGTGCTGGCCGCCATCCTGATCGCCGGGCGGTCGGGCTCGGCCATCACCGCCCAGATTGGCGTGATGCGCGTGACCGAGGAGCTCGACGCGATGAGCGTGATGGGCATCTCGCATGGCTTCCGGCTGATCATGCCGCGCGTGATCGCGCTGGCCATCTCGATGCCGCTGCTGGTGGCATGGACCGACGTGATGGCGCTGGCCGGCGGCATGGTGTCCGCCCGCTACCAGCTCGACATCAGCTACGCGTTCTTCCTGCGGCAGCTGCCCGACGCGGTGCCGGTGGCCAACCTGTGGCTGGGGCTGGGCAAGGGCGTGGCATTCGGCATGCTGATCGCGCTGACGGCCTGCCACTTCGGCCTGCGCATCAAGCCCAACACGCAGAGCCTGGGCCAGGGCACCACGGCATCGGTGGTGACGTCGATCACCGTGGTGATCCTGGCCGACGCGGTCTTCGCCATCCTGTTCAAGAACGTGGGCCTATGACCATGACCAATGCCAGCACACCGGCGAACGTCGGCCCTGACACCCCGCGCGAGAAGATCATCGAGGTGCGCAACCTGGTCAAGCGCTACGGCGACAACGTGGTGCACGACGGCCTGAACCTCGACGTCTATCGCGGCGAGGTGCTGTCGATCGTGGGCGGCTCGGGCACGGGCAAGACCGTGCTGCTGCGCCAGATCGTCGGGCTGGACAAGCCCACCTCGGGCACCATCAAGGTGTTCGGCGAGAACCCGGCAAGCCTGACGGCCGAACAGCTGCAGGCGCTGCGCAACCGCTGGGGCCTGCAGTTCCAGCGCGGCGCGCTGTTCTCGGCGCTGTCGGTCATCGACAATATCGCGCTGCCGCTGCGCGAGATGCGCGCGCTGCCCGACAACCTGATCTGCCAGGCGTCGCTGCTGAAGCTGCAACTGGTGGGGCTGACGGCCAAGGACGCCGACAAGATGCCGTCGGACCTGTCGGGCGGCATGATCAAGCGCGTGGCGCTGGCGCGTGCGCTGGCGCTGGAACCCGAGCTGGTTTTCCTGGACGAACCCACGGCGGGCCTGGACCCGATGGCGTCCGACGACTACGTGGCCCTGATCCGCGAACTGCGCCGCGAGTTGGGCCTGACGGTGGTGATGATCACGCACGACCTGGACACGCTGGTGGCCCTGTCCGACCGCGTGGCCGTGCTGGCCGACCGCAAGGTGCTGGCCGCCGCGCCCATTGCCGAGGTGATCAAGGTCGACCACCCCTTCATCCGCGAATATTTTCTGGGCGATCGCGCCCAGCGCGCGCTGCAGGCGCTGCCCGCCCCCAAGGGCCCCGGCAGCCCCGCCGCGCCAACTGGAAACACTGGAGACACCTGATGGAAAACAAGTCAAACGCCTTCCTGGCAGGCGTGTTCACCATCGGACTTGCCATCCTGGTGCTGTTCTCGCTGTTCTGGTTCAGCAGCGACCACGCCGTGCGCGTGCCGTACGACCTGATCACACGGTCCACGGTCAACGGGCTGGGGCCGCAGGCCGATGTGAAGTATCGCGGGCTCGATGTCGGCAAGGTGGTATCGATCAAGTTCGATCCGCAGGTGCCGGGGCAGATCATCGTGCGCATCAGCGTCAACCAGGACACCCCGATCACGCGCACCACCTATGCCACGCTGGGCTTCCAGGGCGTGACCGGCATCGCCTACGTGCAGCTGGACGACACCGCGCGCGAGGATGGCGCCGACACCAGTTCGCCGCCGCTGCACACGTCGGCACGCGAGCCCGCGCGCATCGTGATGCGGCCCGGCTTCTTCGAGGAACTGGAAAAACGCGGCGATTCGCTGCTGACCCAGACCGAGACGCTGATGTCGTCCCTGAACGAAATGTTCCAGACCAACAACCGCGACGAGCTGATGGCGGCGATCAAGTCCGTCCACAAGACCGCCGACGACTATTCGAAGCTGGCCTCGTCGCTGCAGCCTGCCGCCGCCCGGCTGCCGCAGGCCGTGGAGAACCTGAACGCCACGCTGGCATCCACGCGCCGCCTGGCCGATGACCTGGCCAACCCGAACGGCACGGTACTGAGCACCGTGAACCGCGTGGGACAGAACATGCAGGGCGCCGCCGACTCGGTGCAGCAGGCGGCCGGCATCTTCACGCAGGAAACGCTGCCGCAGATCAACGGGCTGGCGCGCGATGCCCGCCAGGCCACGCGCAGCATCGACCGCGCGGCCGGCCAGTTCAACGACCAGCCGAGCAGCGTGCTGTTCGGCGGCGCCGCGCAAACGCCGGGCCCCGGCGAGCCGGGCTTCGCCGCCCCCTGAACCGTCATCGCGCCATGCGTCAGATCCATCGTCGGGAATCCATCATGAGAACCGCTTTCGCCCCCTCCACGTTGACCTCGCTGGCCTCGCTGGTCTTGCTGATGGCCGTGACCGCGCTGTCCGGCTGCAGCGTGCTGTCGTCGTCCAAGCCCAGCACGACGTACGACCTGGGGCCCCTTGCGGCGGCGCCGTCCCAGCCACCGGCGCGGCTGCCCAAGCTGCGCGTGGCCGAGACCGATGGCCCGACCTGGATGGACGGCCGGGGCATCTACTACCGGCTGCAGTACACCCAGGCGCAGCGGCTGCAGTCGTACGCCACGCAACGCTGGGTGGACGCCCCGACGCGGCTGTTCGACGACCGCCTGCGCGACGCGGTATCCGGGCGCGGCGAGCTGACGTGGTACGGCGACACCACCGTGCCGGCCATCAAGGTAGACCTGCTGGGCTTCGAACAGGTATTCGACTCGGCGACCAGCAGTCGCGGCGTGGTGCGCGCACGGGCCACGGTGTTCCACAAGGGACTGATCGGACAGAAGACCTTCGTCGCCGAGCAGCCGGCGCCCAGCGCCGACGGCGCGGGCGGCGTGAAGGCGTTGTCGGCCAGCAGCGACGCGGTCATCGCCGCGATCCTCGACTGGGCATCGACGCTGCCCCTGGAGGCAGCCGCCGCGTCCGGCCCGGCACAGTTGCCGCGCGTGAACCCGCCGGGACGCAACGCGGTGCCGCTGCCGCCCGACGGGACGCCGACATCCACGCCACCGCGCCAGTAAGGCGCGGAGCGCCTATCGTGCACATCAGGCCGTAAGGTTTCACGAGAGTCCATGGCACCGGACACGCCCCTGCCCCCTCGCCCCCGCAGGCCCCGCCGCAACCGGAGCTGGAAGGCTGGTTGCCGCGCCACTCGCCGCTGGCGCGCGTGGGGCTGATCTGCTTCACATTGCTGGTGGTCTATGCCAGCCTGTATCCGTTCTCGGGCTGGATCAGCAACGGCATTTCGCCGTTCGCCTTCCTGACCGCGCCCAAGCCGCGCTACATCACCGAATTCGACCTGCTCACCAATGTGCTGGGCTACTGCCCTTTCGGGGCGCTCGTGGTGCTGGCGCTGCATCCGCGCGTATCGGGCGCGCGCGCCACGCTGATCGCACTGGTGTCCGGCGCGCTGCTGTCGTCAGTCATGGAAGCGCTGCAGACGTGGCTGCCGTCGCGTATCCCGTCGAATATCGACCTGATCACCAACGCACTGGGCGCGCTGCTGGGGGCCGCCGTGGTGGCGCCATTTACGAGCGCGCTGATCGACCGGGGCAACCTGACCCGCCTGCGCATGGCGTGGTTCGAGCCGCACGCCAGCTTTGCGATCGTGCTGATCGTGCTGTGGCCGTTCGCGCAGGTGTTCCCGCAGGAGCACCTGTTCGGCATGGGCGGCATCGTGCGCGAATGGCTGACCGACCCCGATTCATGGCCGATGGTGTGGGTGCAGGCCTATTTTCCGGCGCTGATCGCCTGGCAGGACAGCATCAACCTGAAGCCCGACGACCTGCAGAACCAGCTGCTGCTGGAAACGATGGTGACGGCGTCAAGCTGGATCGGCACCGGGCTGTTTGCGTCGGTGGCCATGCGGCGTACCGCGCCGATGCTGCGCATCCTGGCCGGCCTGCTGACCGCCGCGCTGATCATCAAGGCCAGCGTCGCGGAACTGCAGTTCCCCGACGACAACGCGTTCAACTGGCTGTCCGAAGGGGGCCGCTTTGCGCTGCTGACCAGTTCGCTGGTGCTGGTGCTGCTGCTGCGCCTGCCGCGCTGGCTGCGCGCCGTGCTGGCGGTGGTGTCGCTGATCGGGTTGGTGGTGCTGACCAATATCCTGCCGCCGAACCCCTATGCGTGGATCTCGGAACAGGGCTGGCGCATGGGCCGCTTCGTCCATTTCAACAGCCTGGCGCAATGGCTGGGCTGGCTGTGGCCGTTCCTGGCGTTCTTCTATGTGGTCTGGCGCTTCGAGCAGATCACGCTGCGGCGGCGCCTGCAGAAGCGCGCGCATCGGCGTGCCGCGGCACGCGCGGTGGCGGCGGCGACGGACAGCCGGCAGGAGTCGAAATAGCCCGGCCGGACGGTCGCCGGCCGGGGCGCGTCAGTGCAGCTGGCCGCCCTGTTCGCGGATATCGGTATCGGTCGACAGCGAAGTGGCCACCGCCACGCGCAGTCCGGCAATCAGCGTATCGAGCGCCAGGCTGGGCGCGCCCGGATGCCTGGCAGCCTGCTCTGGCAAATAGGGGATGTGGATGAAGCCACCGCGCGTGGCCAGCGCGGCAGGCGCCTGGCGTTGCGCCAGCACATGCATCAGCCCGTAGAACACGTGGTTGCAGACGAACGTGCCGGCCGTTTGCGAGACCATCGCTGGCACGCCCGCTGCGCGCATGTCGCGCACGATCGCCTTGATCGGCAGCGTCGAGAAGTACGCGGCCGGGCCATCGGGCGCGATGGTGTGGTCGATCGGCTGGGCGCCGGCGTTGTCGGCAATGCGCGCATCGTCCACATTGATCGCCACGCGCTCGATCGACATCTCGGTGCGGCCGCCGGCCTGGCCCACGGCAATCACCACATCCGGCTTTAAAGATTCTACGAGTTCCGCCATCGCATCGATGGCGTTGCCGAACACGCACGGCAACTGGCGCGCGACGATCACCGCGTCGCCCACGCGCTCGCCATCGAGCGCCCGCACCGCCTCCCATGAAGGATTGATCGGCTCTTGTTCGAACGGCTCGAAGCCGGTCAGCAGGACGGTACGGACGGACATGGCAGTTTCCTTACATCAGGAAGTACAGCAGGAAGATATTGGCGATCAGGATACCGAACGCGGTCGGCAGCTGCGCGCGGATCACGGCGTTCTTGTCTTCCAGTTCCAGCAGCGCGGCCGGCACGATGTTGAAGTTGGCCGCCATCGGCGTCATGAGCGTGCCGCAGTAGCCCGAGAACATGCCGATGGCCGCCATCACTGCGGGGTTGGCGTGGAACATGCCCACCAGGATCGGCACGCCCACCCCGCCCGTCATCACCGGGAACGCGGCAAAGCCGTTGCCCATGATGACCGTGAACAGCGCCATGCCCACGCAGTAGACCGTCACCGCCACGAACTTGAAGTCCATGTTGATGTACGAGGTGGTCAGGTGCGCCACGGCCTTGCCCACGCCGGCATCGGCAAACACCAGGCCCAGCATGGCCAGCATCTGCGGCAGCACCAGCGCCCAGCCCAGTGCCTCGATCAGGCGGCGCGATTCGCGCATGCTCTGCGCCGGCGTGTCACGCGTCAGCCAGCAGCACACGAACAGCGACACCAGGCAGCCAACGCCCAGCGACACGAACGTCACGTTCTTCGGATCCAGCAGCGGCAGCCCCGCGATCTTGAAGTCCTTGAACAGCACCGTGCCCAGCACCGTGATCAGCGGAATCAGCAGCGCCGGGATGAACAGCTTGTTGCCCAGGCGTTTGGCGCTGTCACGGCGCTTTTCCTCGGACAGCGTGCCGTGCTTGCCATGGCCCACGCCACCCAGTCCGGCGATCAGCGCCATCACCACGGCGCCGACGCCGACGATGGCCGGCGGGATCTTGTCGCCAATCAGGAAGATGATTGCGTAGAGCAGCCAGAACAGCCCGGTGGACAGCCGACGCGGATGCGTCTTGTCCGTGAAGGTCATCAGCGCCGTAATCAGCAGGACAAAGCCGGCCAGCCAGTAGAGATATTCGATCGAGATAATCATCGTTTATTCCCCCTTGGCCGCAGCGGCAACGTTGGCCGGCGTGCCGGTCGGCTGCTTGCCGCCGAGTTCGCGGGCCAGCCAGCCATCGAGGCGCTTCAGGCGCACGGCATGGATCAGGAACGCGCAGATCGCGGTCGGGATACCCCACACGGCAATGTGCAGCGGCTCGACGTCAATGTTCGACGACAACAGGAACGTATGCATCAGCGCGATGGCACCGAACGCCACGAAAATGTCTTCGCCGAAGAACAGGCCCACGTTGTCGGTGGCCGCGCAGAACGCCAGCACGCGCTGGCGCACCGGCTCGGGCAAGTGGCCGAAGCGGGCTTCCGCCGCGCCTTCGGCCATCGGGGCCAGCAGCGGACGCACCATCTGCGGATGGCCGCCCAGGCTGGTCAGGCCCACGGCGGCGGTCAGCTCGCGCACGGCCAGGTAGACGATCAGCAGGCGGCCCACCGTGGCCGATGCGATCCGCGAGATCCACGCCTGCGCATGCTCGCGCAGCCCGTGGCGTTCCAGCAGGCCGATCACGGCCAGCGGCAGCAGGATGATCAACGGCAGGTTGCGCGCCTTGACGAAGGCGGTGCCGATGGCAGTGAAGATCTGCATGACCGGCATCGACGCGGCCAGTCCCGTGACGATGGCGGCTGCCGCCACCACCATCATGGGATTGAACCGCAGGACGAAGCCGAGGATGATGACGCCGACCCCGAGCAGGGGCCAAAGATTGACAGCCGATTCCATGGGAAACACCTGATGTCGATTGAAGCAAAGCCTGCGCCTGCCGGGTGTGACCCCGTCAGTCGCCGGCCCGGATGGCGATGCCTTCCGCGCCGAGCCGTTCCCGGATGCGGCGCGCAAAGGCAAGCGCGTGTGCGCCGTCGCCGTGCAGACACACGGTTTCGGCACGAATCGGTACCCAGGTGCCGTCGATCGCGCGCACCTGCTTGTCGCGGATCATCGATAGCGTCTGGTTGAGGGCCACGTCCTCGTCGTCGTGCAGCGCGCCCGGCGTGCCGCGCTTGACCAGCGTGCCGTCGGGGTTGTAGCCGCGGTCGGCAAACACTTCTTCCTTCACGCGCAGGCCCACGTCGCGGGCCATGGTGATCATCTGGCTGTTGGCCAGGCCGAAGAAGACGAGGTCGGAATCGTAGTCGCGCACGGCGCGGATGATTGCGTCGCACAGCTTCGCATCGCGCACGGCCATGTTGTACAGCGCGCCATGCGGCTTCACGTGGGCCAACTGGCCGCCCTGGGCGCGCACCATGGCATCGAGGGCGCCGATCTGGTACAGCACGTCGGCGTAGACCGCTTCCGGGTCGCGCTGCATTTCGGTACGGCCAAAGTTCTCGCGGTCCGGAAAGCTCGGATGGGCGCCGATGGCCACGTTGTTGTCCAGCGCCCACTTCACGGTCTGCAGCATCGTCGCCGCATCGCCCGCGTGCCAGCCGCAGGCCACGTTGGCGGAACTGATCATCTGAAGCAGGGCTTCGTCATTGCCGCAGCCTTCGCCAAGGTCGGCATTCAGGTCGATTTGCATGGGACGTTCTCCGGAATGTGTGGGGACGATTTAAGGTTTATGCGACGAACCGTGTGGTCGTGCGACGGCGCGCGGCAATCTGCATGCCGTGGCTCTGCCAGTGCAGCGCCTGGTCGATCTGGCGCAGGTAGCGGTCCACCTCGGCCTGCGCTGCGGCGGCCTCTTCGACCGTCACCTGCTGGAAGCGCACGGTGGCGCCCAGCGGCACCTGGGCCAGACGCCACAGGTCGGCGCCGATCACGGTGCCGATCTTCGGATAGCCGCCCGTGGTCTGCGCATCGCTCATCAGCGCAATCGGCTGGCCATTGGGCGGCACCTGCATCACGCCCGGCACCACGCCGTGCGACAGCAGATCGCCCGCACGGTCGGCCTGGCGCGCCAGCGCGGGGCCCTGCAGGCGCAGGCCCATGCGGTTGCTCTGCGGCGTGATCGACCAGTCCGACGACCACAGCGCCGCCTGCGATGCGGGCTCGAAATCGGGATACTCGGGGCCGGCCAGCATGCGGATCACCAGGGCATTGCCCTCGCGCCGGAGCGGCAGGGCCCAGCCCGGGGCGGCCACGCCCACCCAGTCCTGCTCGGCTTCGATGCCGGGCCGCCCCACGGGCAGCCGGTCGCCGTCCTTCAGCACACGGCCCTCGAAGCCGCCAAAGCTCGACTTGAGATCGGTGCTGCGGGAGTTCATGACCAGCGGCACGTCGATGCCGCCGGCCACGCACAGGTAGGTGCGCGAGCCACCGCGCGGCGCGGGCAGCGTCAGCGTTTCGCCACGGCGCACGTCGAACGCATGCCACGACCAGACCGGCACGCCATCGACATTCGCGCTGCACTCGGCCCCGGTCAGCGCCACGCGCATGTCGGCTTCGAAACGCACGGCCGCGCGGCCCAGCGTGAATTCGATCGCCGCCGCATTGGGGTCGTTTCCCAGCAGGCGATTACCCACCTTCAGCGCCAGCCCGTCCGCCGCGCCCGAACGGCCCACGCCAAAGCGGCGGAATCCCGTACGGCCAAGGTCTTGCACCGACGCCTGCGCGCCAGGTCGAAGGATCTCGATCACAGCAGCACCTCCTCGGCAACGAAACGCACCGTGTCGCCGGGCGCGAACAGCGAAGGCGGATCGCGGTCCGCCACGAACAGCTCGGCCTCGGTGCGGCCGATCAGTTGCCAGCCACCGGGCAGCACGGCCGGATAGATGCCGGTCTGCTCGCCGCCGATGCCCACGGCACCGGCCGGTACGGCCAGGCGCGGCTCGCGGCGGCGCGGCGTGGCCAGTTCGGGCGCCAGGCCGCCCATGTAGGCGAACCCCGGCTGGAAGCCCAGGAAATAGACCACGTACTCGCCGGCCGCGTGGCGGCGCACCACTTCCTGCGGCGTCAGGCCGGTATGGGCGGCCACATCGGCGATATCGGGCCCGAACTCACCGCCGTAGCGCACCGGAATCTCCACGAGCTTGCCGGTGGTATTGCGCGTTTCGCCCGATGCCCACGCGAGCTTCAGGTTGCGCTCCAGCGCCACCACGTCGGCGGTCTCGTCGAAAGTCAGAGTCAGGTTGTTCATGCCCGGCACCACATCCACCACGCCCCGCCAGTCGGCTGCACGCTCGGCCATGGCCCAGACGCGGCGCTGAACCTCCAGCGAGGCAGGCGGCGCGACGCTGTAAAGCAGCGCCTGTTCGGCCAGACGGTGAACGGAGCATTGAGGCATGGGACGGGCTCTCAGGTTTGGGCGTGACATCGATCCATGCAGTGTAGGCGCCACAGGGACCGCGACAGGTCTCGCCAATGAACCCGATGTGACTCAATCGAATTTCATCAACGATTTATCGATAAATTCATCATATCGAAACATGCCCGCGCACGGCACTCGGGGTAGACCCTATGTAGTTGTGCACCGTTAGCGGCAACTTCGCACCAATAGCGGGTGAATGTGCTGCCCGCGTCGCTGCAAGAGAAAGCTGTCTGAAAGCCAACGGCAAGACATCCAGCCTGACGGGGTCGAGCCGCGTCGCTTTTGACGTCGGGCAACCTAACTGAAACGAGGACCGTCGACTGCCAGCCCCGCTGCTAGATTGCCCATCGCTCTAACCCAAGGGGAACGCGATGATTCGTTGCAATCTGGTGGAGGGAGATCGATCGAGCGCCAATGGCGTCACGCTGGAAGGGATGCCGCAGGACACCATCGACGGCAAGTGCCTGGCGTTCCTGGGCGCCAAGGTCTATTGCCCGGCCTGCAAGACAACCGGGCAGATCGTCGGCGCGGGGCCGCGACATCCCAGTGACGCGATGGGCAAGGAGGAGGCGCTGGACGGCGATATATGCGTCTGCAACTGCGATCCGCCGCCGATCATGATCGCGTCCCAAAACCGGGTGTATCACCACTTTGCGCCGGACGATCTGGCCGCCATGGGCCTCAACCCGTTCGGCAAGCCGCTGCCCCGCGCGGCGCTCACCCGTAACGACGGCCTGTACCGTTTCGACGAGCAGGTGCAACTGGTCGCGCCACCCGGATACGAAATCGCCGGCATGCGCTATCTGATCAAGGGATCGGACGGATCGGTGAACCGCGGCACCGTCCCGGCGGACGGCATGCTGCCGCGCATCTTCACGTCGTCGGAGACGACCTATACGGTGCTCTGGGGAGATGCGGCTGCGGCGGAGGACGACCAATGACGATCGTCGAACGTCGCCGGGTACCTGCGACCGGCAAGGCCAAGGTGAAGACGAGTCGAGTGCTGGATTCGAATGTCTGCCTGGATATCGAGCCAGTGACATTCGCGGAATTGTGGCGGAACTACGTCCCGGGTAAGCCGCATGGCAACCTGAATTACAAGAATCAATGCGCAATACGACTCAGCGCCACGCTTCACCGCGTCGGCGTCCCGATGAAGTCATTTTCGGAAAGTACGTCCCCAAAATGCCCGGCAAGCAACGATTGGGGCGCGACCTCCTGAATGGCAAGCCTGTTGCATTGCGTGCCTACGAAATGGCCACATGGCTGAAGCAGAAGCGTCAATTCTGTGGCTTGCCAGACGCGCCGCAGAACATTACAGGTTCCGAGTGGGAGACCAAAATCCGCGGGCGAACTGGAATCGTCTATTTCTTTGGCTACTGGCAGCAGGAGGGGATAGCGCCGGGACGCTGACGGGAGGCCACATCGATCTATGGAACGGAGCCCGACTGACGATCAGTAGTCCGCTTGGTGCCGCTGCCACACTCGGCCGATGGGCAGGACTTAGAGAATTCATACCCAGTTGGGAATACGGCTATTCCGATCTGGGCGCTTCCACCGAAATCCTGTTCTGGGAGATCAAATGAAAACGCCAACTATGGTCCGCCGACTGATCGCGGTGGGCCTGTTTGCCGTGCTGATGGTTATCCCGTTCTATCTTGCATCGAGCAGCTTTACGTGGGACCTGCACTACGCCACGCCGCTGCCAACACTGTTCCTGCTTGCGCTGGCCGGCTGCGTCGGCCTGGTCCTGACCTGCATGGCGTTGAATTGGCGAAGCCTGGCCGGCAGCCGGTCGTACCTGATGTTGTCCTGCACGGTTTGCCTGGCACTCACCGTCGCGCTAGGCGCCTTCTACTTCATGGAAGCATTCCGGGACCTTGCCAACATGCACGGCACCAGCCTGATTCAGGCGGACAATCGCCACCCGTACATGATCATTGCGACAAGGGACGTCGATGGGATTTACAACGAGGGGGATTACTCGAAGGCCGTCCCCATCCGCCAGTGGGAACGTTGTGCGCTCAGCGGGACGCAAACTTGTTCGGAAAGCCCCCGCATCGCCTATATGAGATGCCAATCCCGGCAACCGCTGTCGGTATCCGAAAAACATTGGGGAAGTTTCGCCGTGGTGCCACGAGAAAACGCGCCGGGCGTGGAGCCGATTGAATCGGTGAATCTATGTGACGCGGACTAAGCGCATGCGCTGGTCACGCGACGCGCGGGGAGCGCATCGCCAAAGGTCCCTTTCCCATGCGGGAGAGGGACCTGCATCCCATCAGGCAAACCCCGCCTGGTGCGCCTGCTGGTCGGCGTGGTACGAGCTGCGGACCATGGCGCCGACGGCGGCGTGGGTGAAACCCATCTTGTAGGCCTCGTCCTCGAACATCTTGAAGGTGTCCGGATGGACGTAGCGCATCACCGGCAGGTGGTGGTTCGACGGGGCCAGGTACTGGCCGATGGTCAGCATGTCGATGTCGTGCGCGCGCATGTCGCGCATGACTTCCAGGATTTCCTCGTCGGTCTCGCCCAGGCCCACCATCAGGCCGGACTTGGTTGCCACGTCCGGATTGCGGCGCTTGAACTCCTGCAGCAGCTTCAGCGAGTGCGCGTAGTCGGCGCCGGGGCGGGCCTGCTTGTACAGGCGCGGCACCGTTTCCATGTTGTGGTTCATCACGTCGGGCGGCGCTACCTGCAGGATGTCCAGCGCCTTGTCCAGGCGGCCGCGGAAGTCGGGCACCAGCACCTCGATGCGCGTGTTCGGCGACAGCTGGCGGGTCTGCGAGATGCAGTCCACGTAGTGCTGGGCGCCGCCGTCGCGCAGGTCGTCGCGGTCGACGCTGGTGATCACCACGTAGTTCAGCTTGAGCTGCGCGATCGTGCGGGCCAGGTTGCCGGGCTCGTTCACGTCGAGCGGGTCCGGGCGGCCGTGGCCCACGTCGCAGAACGGGCAGCGGCGCGTGCACTTGTCGCCCATGATCATGAACGTGGCCGTGCCCTTGCCGAAGCATTCGCCGATGTTCGGGCAACTGGCTTCCTCGCAGACGGTGACCAGGTTGTTGGCGCGCAGGATGTCCTTGATCTCGTAGAACCGCGAGTTGCCCGTGGCGGCCTTCACGCGGATCCAGTCCGGCTTCTTGAGCTTTTCGGCCGGCACGATCTTGATGGGGATGCGCGCGGTCTTCTCGGCCGACTTCTGCTTCTTGGTAGCGTCGTACTCGGGCGTTTGCGGGGCTTCGCTGGACGTGGCGATCAGGGCGTCGCTCATACTGTTCTCCGCACGCGCAGCCGCGTGCATGTTTGGCGTTGATTCGGGACCGGGCGTGCCACGGGTTCAGGCAGCCTCGGCAGCGGCATTCCCGTGGACCCGGGCACGCGATTCGCGCGCGGTCAGGACCTCGCACAGGGCCGCCGCCAGGCGTTGTGCGATTGCGGGTTGTTGTGCCGCGGTGACGGGCAGCGGGCCGGCATCGTGCGCCGCCGCGAAGCTGGCGCCCGCCGTGGCCATGTCGACCGTTTCCAGTCCGGCATAGCCGCAGGGGTTGATGCGCAGGAACGGGTTCAGGTCCATCTGCACGTTCAGGCTGACACCGTGATAGCTGCAGCCGTTGCGGATCTTGAGGCCCAGCGCGGCGATCTTGGCGCCCTGGTGCGGTCCGTCGGTCAGATAGATCCCCGGGGCGCCGGCCTTGCGTTCGGCTGCGAGATTATACGACGCGAGCGTGTCCAGCACGGCCTGCTCTATATCGTGCACAAGCTCCCGCACCATGAGGTGCCGGCGCCGCAAATCGAGCAGCAGGTAGGCCACGACCTGACCGGGTCCGTGGTAAGTGATCTGTCCGCCACGGTCGATCTTCACGACGGGAATCGTGTCGTCGGGAGCCAGCAGGTGTGCGGGGTCTCCGGCCTGCCCGAGCGTGTAGACCGGCGGGTGCTCGACCAGCCAGATCTGGTCGGGCGTCTCGGGCGTGCGGGCGGCGGTGAACGCCCGCATCGCGTCGAAACAGGGCTCGTACGGCTGGCGGCCCTGATCGATGACTTGGATCGGATGCATGCCCGAGAGTGTAACGAAAAGGGCCGGCCCGCGCTGAGGCAGGCCGGCCCTGTTTCGGGTCATTTTCTGTCTGGCGGCGGCCAAACCAGCTTCAGCCGCCGCGCCCCGGGATCATGAGGCGTGGATCTTGTCCTGCCCCGGCGTCCATTCCGTGCCTCGAACCAGCCGGCGGGCGGCGCGGAACACCAGGTGCGGCAGATCGGCCAGGGTCATCGCCGGGCGCCGTGCTTCGGCGATCAGCGCCAGGCGCACCGGGCCGGAGGCGCGCGGATCGATGCTCAGCACGATCTCGTCGCCGCGCCGCAGCAGCAGGCTGCCGCCACAGCGCAGCCAGTAATCCTCGGAATCGTTCTCGCGGGTCACCCACACATCGACACCCTTGGCATCTTCCACAAACAGGCGCTGGGCCGCATGCACCGACAGCGGGGCAACCTCGCCGGGGACAGCGTGAAGACGGTCGTTGTGAGTAGGGCTTTCATGATGGCTTCTCCGTGAGTCCGGGGCCCACCGTGTTGTCGGAGTGGCCGGAACTGGCTTGGTCATTGGACCAGCACAGTTGGGGCGCTATGTAGCGGGATCCGGTGAAGTGAATTCTAGTGATTGCCCCGCCGCTATCAAACGATATATATTCTTGGGTCTTGTTAGCCCATCTCACATAGACGAGGTTTTTCATCATGGTCTGGAGCGGTGCCTGGAACCCGGACGATCCCCGCAGCTGGAAACGCGAGTTCCCGCGCCTGCCGGCGCTGGCCGCCTTGCGCACGTTCGAGGCAGCGGCCCGTCACGAAAGCTTCTCCCGTGCCGCGGCCGAGCTGTTCGTCACCCACGGCGCAGTCAGCCATCAGATCCGGGCTTTGGAGGAAGAACTAGGCCAGCCGCTGTTCGAGCGGCGCGGCAAGCGGGTGCTGCTGACCGCGAATGGCCGGCTCTATGCCGAACGCGTGCGCGACGCCCTGCTGCAGATTGCCGATGCCACGCGCGCCCTGCAGGCCGGCAACCGCGAGAAGCGGCTGACCATCAGCACCATGCCGTCGTTTGCCGCACGCTGGCTGACGCCGCGCATCGGCAGCTTCATCGAGCAGCATCCGGAATTCGATGTCGAGCTGCTGTCGTCGAACTCGCTCGTCGACTTTGCCAGCGAGGAGGTGGACGTGGCCCTGCGCATGGGTGGTGGCCAGTATCCGGGCCTGTATGTCGAACGCCTGCTCGACGATGTGTTCTTCCCGGTCTGCAGCCCGCAGTTCAATGGCGGACGCCTGCCCGAGCAGCCCGCGCACATGGCCGGCATGCCGCTGCTGCGCGGCGAGGGCGACCCCTGGAAACCGTGGTTCGAGGCGGCCGGCCTGTCCTGGCCGGAGCCGACCAAGGGGCTGATGATGCAGGATTCGTCGCTGCTGCTGCAGGCGGCCGCCGAAGGCCAGGGCATCGCGCTGATCCGGTCGTCGCTGGCCTATAACGATCTGCTGTCGGGGCGCGTGGTGCGGCTGTTCGACGTCAGCATCCCGTGCCCGTGGCTGCTGCATTTCGTCTGCACCCACGCCAGCCTGGCCACGCCGAAGGTGCAGGCGTTCCGGCAATGGCTGCTGCCGGAGATGGAGCGTTTCCGGAATATTCTTTCGCAGTGGACCTAGTCGTCAGTCCCGTCGGCCGGGCCTTGTCCGTCGTCGCCATCCGGCCGCCCCGGCGCTGATCCGGGTACGCTTTTTTTCGCGCGTCCGGCCCGTGGATGGGCCTGGTCGTAGACCTTGGCCAGGTGCTGGAAGTCCAGCGATGTATAGACCTGCGTGGTGGTGATGCTTACGTGCCCCAGCATTTCCTGCACCGCGCGCAGGTCGCCCGACGATTGCAGCACGTGCGTGGCAAACGAATGCCGCAGCATGTGCGGATGCACGTTGGCCGGCACGCCGGCGGCCAGCGCCTGCTGCTTGATGCGGGTCTGCACCGTGCTGCCCGACAACCGCTTGCCGCGCGTGCCCAGGAACAGCGCGTGCAAATCCTCGGGCAAGGCGCCCGGCCGCAGCAGCGTCTCGCGTACCGCCAGCCAGGCCGTCAGTGCCGCCACCGCCTTGCTGCCCACGGGCACGGTCCGGCGGCGCGATCCCTTGCCGATCACCGTCACCTCGGCACCGTTCAGATCCAGCCAGCCCGCCGACCGGTACTCGCCGTCCTCGGTATAGCGCACGTCGAGCTGGGTCAGCTCCGACAGCCGCAGCCCACTGGAATAGAACAGTTCGAAGACGGCCTGGTCGCGGATGGCCTCGGCCGTGTCGCCGCCGCGCCGGTGCGCCACCAGCGCCACGGCATGTTCCACCGACAGCGCCTTGGGCAGCGGCTGCCCGCGCTTGGGCGCCCGCACTCCATCCACGGGATTTGCGACAACGCCATGGCCATGCCGCGCCGCCCAGAGATAGAAACCGCGCCAGCCCGACAGCGTACGCGCGATGGTGCGCGCCGACAGCCCGCTGCCATGCAGCCGGGCGGCGAAGGATCGGATATGGCGGGTTTCCAGCGACAGCAGCGGCACGCCCGGGGCGAACCGCATCGCCGATTCCTGAAGCACGGACAGGTCGTGCGCGTAGCTGGTCAGCGTATGGTCGGCCAGCTTGCGGTTGGTGGCCAGCCAGTCCAGGTAGCGCAGCACCAGCGGATCGGGAGCCGGCTTGGCCGCCACGGCGGTATCCGCAGCGGATTCATCCTTGCCCGGCTGGCGCTTGCGCATGGCGGAAGGGCCCGATTCAGTCGCGCAGACGGTTCAGGGCGGCGCCGGCCACTTCGCCGATCTGCGCCAGGTAGGCCGTGCCCATGCCCTCGTGGAAGCGGCGCGGTTCGGACGAACCGAGCACCAGCAGGCCGAACGCGGCACCGGGGCCGTCTTCACCGAGGCGGGCCGGCACGCGCAGCGTCACCATGGCCAGCGACGCGATGTCGTCGCGCTCCAGCAGGCTGGCCGCCTCGAAACCGCTATTGGCGCCGCAGTACGGCGCACGCAGGCCTTCGGCAAACAGGCGCAGGTCGTCGCTGGCACCCTGGGCCACCTCGATGTGCGCGAACGCTTCGCCCACATTCCACAGGCGCAGCGCCACGGCCGGCACATCGAAAACCTGCTGCAGCCCGTCCTGCACCGCGTACGGCAGCGCGTGCGAATCGGCCTCGGCCAGCAGGCGCAGTTGCCACGCATGCATGCGCTGCTGGGTGCGGTCATTCTCGTGGCCGTGGCGAACCAGGTCTGCCAGCTTCAGTTCCAGCCCCTTGTTCTTCTCGCGCAGGATTTCCATCTGGCGCTCCTGCAGCGACACGGCCCGATGGCTGTGCGGGCTGGTCAGCTGCACCGTTGCCAGCAGTTCGGCATGGTCCTCGAAGAACTGCGGATTGCTCTGCAGATAGGCGGCGACGTCCTGGGCATTCATAAGCGTTTACCGATTCGGTTTTTTCGGTTGGCAGTGTAGCAAAGTGACGTTGGCGCGCGGGTGGCCGGTCAGGTCTGGATGAGCCGCTTCTGTCGCGAAATGCTCATCAGGATGCCGATCCCCATGCCCAACGTCACCAATGCCGTGCCACCGTAACTCAACAGCGGCAGCGGCACGCCCACCACGGGCAGGATCCCGCTCACCATGCCCATGTTCACGAAGGCGTAGGTGAAGAAGATCAGCGTGATCGAGCCGGCCAGCAGCCGCGAGAACAATGTCGGCGCATTCGCCGCAATATAAAGGCCCCGGAAGATCAGCAGCAGGTACAGAACCAGCAGCACGGCATTGCCGATCAGGCCGAACTCCTCGGAAAACACCGCGAAGATGAAGTCGGTGTGCTTCTCGGGGATGAATTCCAGGTGGGTCTGCGTGCCCTTGAGCCAGCCCTTGCCGGTCACGCCGCCAGAGCCGATCGCGATGATCGACTGGATCGTGTGGAAGCCCTTGCCCAGCGGGTCGGTGGTGGGGTCCAGCAGCGTGCACACGCGGTGCTGCTGGTAGTCGTGCAGGATCGGCCAGTTCACGCCCGGCGCGCAGATCTGGCTTTCATAGCTGATCAGCAGCGTGATCGCCACGACGCCCAGGCCCAGCAGCGGCAGGATAATCTTCCACGACAGTCCGGCAAAGTAGATCACGTACAGGCCGGCGGCCAGCACCAGCAGGCCGGTGCCCAGGTCGGGCTGTTTGGCGATCAGGCCAACCGGCACGCCCAGAATGATCAGCGCCACCACGAAGTCGAACCACCGGATCACCCCTTCGCGCTTCTGAAAGTACCACGCCAGCATCAGCGGCATCGAGATCTTCATGATCTCCGACGGCTGGATCACCATGCCCACATTGAGCCAGCGCCGCGCGCCCTTGCGGATCAGGCCGAACATGGCCACGGCAATCAGCAGCGCCACCCCGACCGTGTAGAGCGGCACCGCGATCCGCATCAGCAACTGGGTCGGCATGTAGGCAATCACTATCATCACGACATAGGACAGCAGGATGTTGCGCAGCTGGTCCTCGACGCGGCCCGGCATGTCGATGGCGGCCGAATACAGCGCCACGATGCCGGTGGCGAACAGCAGGAAGACGATCAGGGCCAGCGGCTTGTCGAAGCCGGTCAGGGCCGTCCTGATCATCGATGCGACGCGGCGTTTATCCATGGCGCGTCTCCTTTTACTCTGAAACGGGTTTCTTGCCGGCCGCGTCGGCCTGGGCAAGGTTGGCGGCCTTGGCCGGCTTCGTGCGCGGCGCGGGCGCCGGCGCCGACGCCGGCGTCACATGCGGCGGCGGGGCCTTGGGCGCCGATGCCGGCGGCTTGCTGTGGCCCAGGGCCTGCAGCATGCGGTCATCGAGCGTGGTAACGGCCGATGCCGGCGCGATGGCGGCCGGATCGAGCTGCGCGGCGATGGTTTCCGACGCACTTGTGGCCCGCGCGGCCGGCACTGGCACCGACGCGGCAGCCACGGCGCTGGCGCCCGGCGCGCTGGCAGCGGCGGCCGCGCCCGAGGCGGCGGCCACGGTGGCCTGGGCCGGCGCGGTCTGCATCACCGTCGCCGTCGCCGCATTGGCCGTGTCTCCCGTGGTGAACACGCTCGGGGTATCCACCGGCGGCCGGTTGCCGGCGCGCAGCGCTTCCTCGGGCGGCGGCGCGGTGGCCTGCAGTTCCTCGGGCCACTTGCGCAGCAGGTAGTAGTCCATCACCTTGCGCGCGATCGGGGCGGCCACGGCGGCGCCAAAGCCGGCGTTTTCCACGATCAGCGCCAGCGCGATCTTCGGATGGTCGGCCGGCGCGAATGCCGTGTACAGCGAGTGGTCGCGCTTGCGCTCGTCGATGGCGTGGTGGTTGTACTTCTCGTTCTTGCCCAGCGTATAGGTCTGGGCCGTACCGGTCTTGCCCGCCGACTCGTAGGCCGCGCCGGCAAACACCCGCGCCGCCGTGCCGTTATGGGTCACGGCCACCATCGCGCGCTTGATCACGTCGATATCGGCCTGCTTCAGCGGGAGCCGGTAGCTTTCCTTGGGCACGGTCAGCGCGCGCTTGCGCGACACCGAATCCTCGACGGCTTTCACCAAATGTGGCTTCATCGCCACACCATTATTGACCAGGATGGACACCGCGTTGGCCAGCTGCAGGATCGTGAAGCTGTTGTAGCCCTGGCCGATGCCCAGCGAGATGGTTTCGCCGTCGTACCACTTCTGCTGCTCGGGCTTGCGGTACGCCTTGCGCTTCCAGTCGGTCGACGGCAGGATGCCGCGGCTTTCGCCCTCGATGTCGATGCCGGTGATCTGGCCAAAGCCCAGCGGCTTCATGAAATCGTGGATCGCGTTGACGCCCATGTCGCGCGCCAGCGCGTAGTAATAGGTATCGCACGACTGGACGATGGACGCCTGCATGTCCACCCAGCCATGGCCGCCCGGCTTGTCGTCGCGGAACGTGTGGTTGCCCAGCGTGAAGAATCCCGGATCGTGCATGCCCCAGGCGGCCGTGCGCTTGCCCGTGGTCAGCGCGGCCAGCGCCATGAACGGCTTGTATGTGGAGCCCGGCGGATAGGTGCCGCGCAGCGGCCGGTTCAGCAGCGGCTTGTCGGGCGATCCGTTGAGTTCGTCCCAGGTCTTGGAATCGATGCCTTCGACGAACAGGTTCGGATCGAAGGTCGGCTTCGACACGAAGGCCAGGATGTCGCCCGTTTCCGGCTCGATCGCCACCAGCGCGCCGCGACGGTCGCCAAATAGCTGTTCGGCCAATTGCTGCAGGCGGATGTCCAGCGACAGGATCAGGTTGTTGCCCGGCGTGGCCGGCGACGTGGACAAAGTACGAATCGGACGCCCGCCGGCGCTGACTTCCACTTCCTCGAAGCCGGTCAGCCCGTGCAGTTCGGTCTCGTAGCTCTGCTCCAGGCCGATCTTGCCGATGTAGTTGGTGCCCTTGTAGTTGTCGGCATCCTTGCGCGGATCGTACTTGGCGGGATCGGCGTCGTTGGCCTCGTCAATCGCCTCGATCCGCTCCTGGTCGCGCTGCGAGATGCGCCCCAGGTAGCCCACCACGTGGCTGGCCGACTCGCCCAGCGGGTACTGGCGGAACAGGCGCGCCCGCACGTCCACCCCGGGAAACCGGAAGCGCTGCGCCGAGAACCTGGCCACTTCCTCGTCGGTAAGCTGGCTGCGGATCGGCAGGCTTTCGAAGCTGCGCGATTCTTCCAGCAGCCGCTTGAAGCGACGGCGGTCACGCGGCTGGATATCCACCAGCCGCGCCAGTTCGTCGATCGTGTTGTCGAGCGTGTCGGTCAGCTTGGACGGCGTGACTTCGAGCGTGTATGCCGAATAGTTGCGCGCCAGGATCACCCCGTTGCGGTCCATGATGATGCCGCGATTGGGCTCGATCGGCGCCACGGAGATGCGGTTGTCCTCGGCCTTGGCCGAGTACTGGTCGTGCTTGTACCACTGCAGCCACAGAAAGCGCGAGAGCAGCAGGCCAAAGCAGATGACCGTGAACAGGGCGGCCGCCGCCACGCGGATGCGGAAGCGGCCGATTTCCAGTTCGACGTTGCGGATTTCGGTCATGGCGGTACTGCGGGCGGCGTGGCGGTGTCAGGTAAAGGGGAAGGGCTAGATCGGGCGCGTCTCGTCGACGTCCGCCGACCGGCGCTGTGGCGCCAGCAGCAGCGCCGTGGCCATCGGCCAGAGCACGGCTTCGATCAGCGGCGCCAGCAGCAACTGCCAGCCCGGCAGGGGCGCACCCATGGCCAGGCGGATCACCACCGGCACGGCGTGGGTGATGAACAGCAGCGGCATCACGTGCAGCGCCTGCGTATAGACCGAGAACCACAGCACGCGGCGGTGGATCGTGATGGCGAAGTACGCCAGCAGCGTATAGGCCAGCGCGTGCTCGCCCAGCAGGCGCGCATCGTGCACATCCATCAGCAGGCCTAGCAGAAACGCCACGCCCATGCCCACCTTGCGGGGCTGGTGGATGTTCCAGAACACCAGCACCAGGGCCACCATGTCCGGGATCCATAGCGTGGTACCCCAGGGCATCAGGTTCCACAGGAAGGCCAGCACGAAGGTCAGCGCGATAAACGCGGGATTGACCGGCCGCAGCAGGTATTGGGATGTCGTCACTGGGAACGCTCCGGGGATTTCTGCTTCTCGGGGGCCTTCTCGGGGCCTTTTCCGGCGCCTTCTCTGCCGGCTTGTCAGCGGCCTTGTCGGCCGCCTTCTGCTCGGCGCCGGCGCGTGCGGCCGCCGAACGGGCGCCCTTCTCGGCCTTGGTCGGCGCGGCCTCCTCGGCCGGGCGCGGCGCCAGGCCAGACTCGTAGCGCACCACCAGCAACTGGCGATGCGAGCGCACGCCAGCCACCGGCTCGCAGTAGACCCGCGAGAACGCGGTGTCGGCCTTGCGTTCGATCTGGACGATCTTCGCCACGGGCAGCCCCGGCGGATAGGTACCGTCCAGGCCGGAGGTCACCAGCAGGTCGCCCTGCTGCAGGTCGGCCGACGCGGCCATGAAGCGCAGGTCCAGCAGCCCGGCGCGCGAGCCGCCGAACGCCACGCTGCGCAGGCCGTTGCGCACCACCTGCACCGGAATGGCCTGGTCCTTGTCGGTCAGCAGCGTCACTTCGGACTGGAACGGCGACACGCGCGTGACCTGGCCGATCACGCCGCGCTCGTCGATCACCGGATAGCCGGCGCGCAGGCCTTGCGCGCTGCCGTGGTCGATCACGATGCGCTGGCTGTACGGGTCGCGGGCGTCGTAGAGGATCTCGGCCGCCGTGACCGGCGTGGCCGACTGCTGCTGCAGGTTCAGCAGCTTGCGCAGCTGGCTGTTCTCGGATTCGAGCTGGGCCTGGCGCACGGACGCGTTGGCCTGCTCCACGGCGCTGCGGCGCAGTTCGCGGTTTTCATTGGCCAGCGTGACCGACGACTGGGTGTAGTCGAAGACGCCGCGCAGCGCGTCGCGCGGCACCAGCACCAGGCGTTCCACGGGCATGAGGACGGTGGCGGCCACCTGGCGCGCGACGCGCATGGCGTCGAAGCGCGCATCGACGATCAGCAGCGCCAGCGCGATCGCCACGAAGACGACCAGGCGTGCAACGGCGGACGTGCCTTGCTTGAAGAGCGGCGGTGGAGAGTAATCCATTTACCGGTGCGCAGGCGAAACCATTCCGCCAGCGCGTCCGCACGCCCGTTTCAGGGCATGTCGGTCCGGGCTGGCGGGGAAGACATCAAAGGGCGCGGGGACAGGGCGACGCGGGTCACCACCGTCCCTGCCTCGTTTTACTCGTAGGAGAAGATGCTGCCGAGCTTGTCCATGCGCTCCAGCGCCATGCCCGAGCCGCGTACCACGCAGGTCAGCGGGTCTTCGGCCACCAGCACCGGCAGGCCGGTTTCCTCGGCCAGCAGGCGGTCCAGGTCGCGCAGCAGCGCGCCGCCGCCGGTCAGCATCATGCCGCGTTCGGCAATGTCGGCGCCCAGTTCGGGCGGGGTCTGTTCCAGAGCGATCTTCACGGCCGACACGATCTGGTTCAGCGGATCGGTCAGGGCTTCGAGGATTTCGTTGGATGACACGGTAAAGGCGCGCGGGATACCTTCGGACAGGTTGCGGCCCTTCACTTCCATTTCGCGGACTTCGGAGCCCGGGAAGGCCGAGCCGATTTCCTTCTTGATCGCTTCGGCGGTCTGTTCGCCGATCAGCATGCCGTAGTTGCGGCGGATGTAGTTGACGATGGCCTCGTCGAACTTGTCGCCGCCCACGCGCACCGAACCCTTGTAGACCATGCCACCCAGCGAGATGATGCCCACCTCGGTGGTGCCGCCGCCAATGTCGACAACCATCGAGCCCGACGGCTCCGACACGGGCAGGCCCGCGCCGATCGCGGCCGACATCGGCTCCTCGATCAGGTACACCTGGCTGGCGCCGGCGCCCAGCGCCGATTCGCGGATGGCGCGGCGTTCCACCTGGGTGGAACCGCACGGCACGCAGATGATGATGCGCGGGCTCGGACGCAGCAGCTTGGTGTCATGCACCATCTTGATGAACTGCTTGAGCATCTGCTCGGTCACGGTGAAGTCGGCGATCACGCCGTCCTTCATCGGCCGGATGGCCTCGATGTTGCCAGGCACCTTGCCCAGCATCTGCTTGGCTTCCTTGCCCACCGCCGTAATCGTTTTCTTGGCGTTGGGACCGCCTTCCTGACGGATGGCCACGACCGACGGCTCGTCCAGGACGATGCCCTTGTCGCGCATGTAGATCAGGGTGTTGGCGGTGCCCAGGTCGATGGCCAGGTCGTTGGAGAAATAGCTGCGGAGAAATCCGAACATCAGGAATCCTGTCTTCTGTTGGTTCGCGGGTATGCGAAGCGGCCGGTGCCTTTGGCGGCCCGGCCACGAATACGTTTGCAAGGGTGATGGTTCACGGCTCCCCCGGTGCGTGCGGCTGACGCCGGCACAAGCCGGCTCGCCCGGTACCCCTGGCGCGGACAAGCCCCGGTGCGCCAGCGGAAATCCGCTTCGCCGGCGCATGCCTGCACGCCGGTCCTACGGGAACCTTTGATTAGACTCTGCGCGAAAGTTCGCGGACAGATGCGCGGGACAGGACGGGAACACGCCTGACGATGGCAGTAGCCTAATCGGAGGAACCAGTTTCTTACGACTGAAAATGCGATGAAAACGGGCCGCTTATTCGCGGCGTTGCCATGATGCTGGCACATTACTGTTGCACGGTTGCGACGCCGGCCCGGATATGCCGCCCGATCCGGCACATTTGTGCGCCGGCGATTCCGCCCGGCCACCGTGCCCGGATGCAGCGACAGTGCCGGCCGCGTCACCACCTGCCCGCTCTGCCGCAGCCCAAGTGGCGCGCGCGTTGCGGGAAGACTGCAGCGCGTAATGATACCTTATAATTCACGCTGTTTCGGGGCGTTTGGACCCTGAAAAACTTGTAACTTCGACGATCCTGGGGTGCCCCCCGGGCGCACCAGTCCGGCACGCCTTGGCCACCCCGCCAGTTGCCGGGCGCATGGCGTCCTTCCAGGCACCCCGACGGCCACCCGACGACGGTTGGGTGGACGCCGGCACAGAACCGGCGTCCGCTCCGCCTTCCCCCGGCCGCAACATCTCCAGTCCGCAGGACTGAACCCGGCGAGAAGCGCCGCACCACGCCATGGCTCTCGAACTTTCCGACGTCAAGCGCATCGCGCACCTGGCCCGCATCGAAACCAGCGATGCCGAGGCCGAGCACACGCTTGTGCAGCTGAACAATTTTTCTCCCTGGTGGAGCAGATGCAGGCGGTGGACACCACCGGCATCGAACCGCTGGCCCACCCGCTGTCGGCCGTGCGCGAGATCGCGCAGCGCCTGCGCGACGACGCGGTGACAGAATCCGACCGCCGCGCGGACTACCAGCGCCCCGCCCCGGCCACCGAGAACGGCCTGTACCTGGTGCCCAAGGTCATCGAGTGACGGCAGCGCGCCGCCCTGCCCTGTCGCCCATCCAGACGCCATCCGACCCGCTATGACCTTTTCCGCCGACCACCAGACCTCGCTGCGCCAGATTGCCGATGCGCTGGCCGCCCGCTCCGTATCCGCCGAGGAACTCGCCCGCGACTACCTGGCCCGCATCGACGCCGCCAAAAGCCTGAATGCCTTTGTCGACGTCAACCCCGACCTCACGCTGGCCCAGGCCCGCGCCGCCGACGAGCGCCGCGCCAACGGCCAGGCCACGCCGCTGACCGGCGTGCCCATCGCCCACAAGGACGTCTTCGTGACGCGCGGCTGGAAGTCCACGGCCGGCTCGAAGATGCTGGCCAACTACGAAAGCCCGTTCGACGCCACCGTGGTGGACCGCCTGGGCGCCGCCGGCATGGTGACGCTGGGCAAGACCAACATGGACGAATTCGCGATGGGTTCGTCCAACGAGAATTCGTACCAGGGCGTGGTGCGCAACCCCTGGGACACCAACCGCGTGCCGGGCGGCTCGTCGGGCGGCTCGGCTGCCGCCGTGGCCGCTGGCCTGGCGCCGGCCGCCACCGGCACCGACACCGGCGGCTCGATCCGCCAGCCGGCGTCGTTCTCGGGCATCACCGGCATCAAGCCGACATATGGCCGCGTGTCGCGCTACGGCATGATCGCGTTCGCGTCGTCGCTGGACCAGGGCGGCCCGATGGCCCATACGGCCGAGGACTGCGCGATGCTGCTCAACGGCATGGCCGGCTTCGACCCCAGGGATTCCACCAGCCTGACGCCGGAACTGGGTGGCGTGGACGAGGATTTCACGCGCCTGCTGGGCCAGCCGCGCGCCGGCGCCACGGCCGGCAAGCCGCTTGCCGGCCTGCGCATCGGCCTGCCGCGCGAATACTTCGGCAAGGGCCTGTCCGCCGACGTGGAAAAGACCGTGCGCGCCGCGCTGGCCGAGTATGAAAAGCTGGGCGCCACGCTGGTGGACGTGTCGCTGCCCAAGACCGAGCTGTCGATCCCGGTGTACTACATCATCGCGCCGGCCGAGGCTTCGTCGAACCTGTCGCGCTTCGACGGCGTGCGCTACGGCCACCGCGCCGCCGAGTACCGCGACCTGCTCGACATGTACAAGAAGAGCCGCGCCGAGGGCTTCGGCCCCGAAGTGAAGCGCCGCATCATGGTGGGCACGTACGTGCTGTCGCACGGTTATTACGATGCGTATTACCTGCAGGCGCAGAAGATCCGCCGCATCATCGCCGACGACTTCCAGCGCGCGTTTGCCGAATGCGACGTGATCATGGGCCCGGTGGCGCCGAGCGTGGCGTGGAAGCTGGGCGAGAAGACCGCCGACCCGGTGCAGATGTACCTGGCCGATATCTTCACGCTGTCCACCAGCCTGGCCGGCCTGCCCGGCATGAGCGTGCCGGCCGGCTTTGGCGACGGCAACATGCCCGTCGGCCTGCAGATCATCGGCAACTACTTCGACGAAGCGCGCCTGCTGCAGGTGGCCCATGCCTTCCAGCAGGCCACCGACTGGCACCTGCGCCGGCCGGCCTGATACCGGCCTGCCACCCCGACATCGACCGCCCGCCACGACCATGCGCCTGCACGCCCTGCCCCGCATCCCGCTGAGACTGGCCGCCGCCCTGGCGGTGGCCGTGACGCTGGCCGGCTGCCAGATTCCGTTTGTCGGCCGGTCCACGCCCATCGCGGCGCGCGACATCGACCTGGCCGGCAACTGCCAGCGCACCGAGGAAGACGGCTTCCGCGAGGACGCGCAGCTGCGCGTGGCGGACAACACCGTGCAGCAGCTGCAGTGGAAGCTGTGGGTGGGCAAGCGCGGATCGTGCAGTTTCAACCTGGCCGATTTCCGCCAGGTGCGCAAGACGCCGCACATCGAACTGCGCGCCAACGACGGCAGCGCCTGCAAGCTGATGGTCTGGCAGGACCCGCGCCGCGTCACGCTGGCGCACGCGAGCTGCCAGGCGCACTGCACGCCGGGCATCTACGAAGAGGCGTGGCCGGTGATGTTGAGCCCGGCACCGGCGCCTGCGCCAGCACGCGCTGACGCCGAATTGGCCGAACGACCATGCCGCGCCTGCTCCCGCCCAACCTGCCGACCAAGATCGCGCCGCTGATGGCTCCCGTGGTTCCGACCACGGTGGGTCGCTGGCTGCGCGGGACGCTGGCAGGTGTGGCGATTGCCGCGGCGCTGATGCCCGCCGCGCCGGCGCAGCCCACGGTGTCGATGGCTCCGCTGTCGCCGCCGTCGCCCCTGACTGCCCCGGTGGCACCGGCCAGCGCAGCCGCCGTGGCGGCGCCGGCCACGGCCACCGAACCCGCCACCGCGCGGGTGCGGCTGCCGGGCGACCCTGGCACGCCGGAGCTGACCGGCTACTGGTTCATGCCGCGCGAAGGCACGGTGGCACGCAGCCAGCTGCTGCCCGTGGTGGTGGCGCTGCACGGCTGCGGCGGCCTGGTCGACATGAAGGTGGCGGCAAAGCGCGCCGGGACGATAGAAGAAGTCATCGAACCGGCCGCCGGGCTGCAAAGCCGCTATCGCGAGTACGCGCACTGGCTGACCGAGCGCGGCTATGCCGTGCTGATGCCGGACAGCTTCAGCCCGCGCGGCAAGGCGCAAGGCATCTGCACGGAATCGCTGGACGCGCGCGCGATCGACGACAAGACGCGCCGTGCCGACGCCATGGCCGCCCTGCGCTGGGTGGCGAAGCAGCCGGGCATCGACACCCGCCGCATCGTGCTGCTGGGCTGGTCCAACGGCGCGCAGGCCGTGCTGGCGACCATCGACGCCAGCCGCCCGTGGCCCACCGACACGCCGAACGTGGACCGCGCCGTGGCGTTCTATCCCGGCTGCAAGCGCGCCGTGCAGCAGCACGATTTCAGGCTGCGTTCGCCGTTGCTGCTGATGATCGGCGGCGCCGACGACTGGACGCCTGCCACGCGCTGCGCGATGCTGCAGAATGCGGTGCAAAGCCGGCAGCCCAAGGCGCGCTTCCGCCTGGAGATCTACCCGGGGGCGTACCATGGCTTCGACGGCACCAGCGAACTGCACGTGCGGCGCGATATCGCCGCGCGGCATGGTTCCGGCGTCACCGTCGGCGGCGATGCCGTGGCGCGCGTGGCCGCGCTGGCACAACTCGATTCCTGGCTGGCGAGTTCCGATCCCTGACGACACTGAAAACAGTGGCAACGCAGGGCCTGGAATTCGGCCACCGAACCAACATCTACAGAAAAGCACTCAGATTAGGAAAACCGCCATGCAATGGGAAGTGGTGATCGGCCTGGAGACGCATGCACAGCTCTCCACGGCCTCCAAGATTTTCTCCGGCACCTCCACCGCGTTCGGGGCCGAGCCCAACACGCAGGCTTCGCCCGTGGACCTGGCGCTGCCCGGCGTGCTGCCGGTGCTGAACAAGGGTGCCGTCGAGCGCGCCATCCAGTTCGGGCTGTCGATCGACGCAAAGATCGCGCCGCGCAGCATCTTCGCGCGCAAAAATTACTTCTACCCCGACCTGCCCAAGGGCTACCAGATCAGCCAGTACGAGATTCCGGTGGTGCAGGGCGGCCAGATCACCGTGCAGGTGGAAGGCAAGCAGGGCGTCTACGAGAAGACCATCAACCTGACGCGCGCCCACCTGGAAGAAGACGCCGGCAAATCGCTGCACGAGGACTTCGCGGGCATGACCGGCATCGACCTGAACCGTGCCGGCACGCCGCTGCTGGAAATCGTGACCGAGCCCGACATGCGCAGCTCCGCCGAAGCCGTGGCCTATGCCAAGGCGCTGCACTCGCTGGTGGTGTGGCTGGGCATCTGCGACGGCAACATGCAGGAAGGCAGCTTCCGCTGCGACGCCAACGTGTCGGTGCGCCCGGTGGGCCAGGAAAAGTTCGGCACCCGCCGCGAGATCAAGAACCTGAACTCGTTCCGCTTCCTGCAACAGGCCATCGACTACGAAGTGCAATGGCAGATTGCTGAAATCGAGGACGGCCGCGAGATCGTCCAGGCCACGGTGCTGTTCGACCCGGACACCGGCGAGACCCGCGCGATGCGCACCAAGGAAGACGCGCACGACTACCGCTACTTCCCCGATCCGGACCTGATGCCGCTGGAAATCGACGCCGCGTGGATCGAGCGCGTCAAGGGCGCGCTGCCCGAGCTACCGGCCGCGATGCAGGCGCGCTTCGTCTCGCAATACGGCCTGTCGGCCTACGACGCCAGCACCATCACCGCCACCAAGTCGCTGGCCAGCTACTACGAGGCCGTGGTCAAGGAAGCAGGCGCCGCCAGCGCCAAGCCCGCCGCCAACTGGCTGATGGGCGACGTGGCATCGCAACTGAACCGCGACGGCATCGCCATCGATCAGGCGCCGGTGCGCCCGGCACAATTGGCGAAACTGCTATCGCGCATTGCCGATGGCACGGTGTCGAACAACACGGCCAAGAAGGATGTGTTCCCGGCGATGTGGGCCGGCGAATCGGACGGCGACGCCGATGCGATCATCGCCGCCAAGGGCCTGAAGCAGATGTCCGACACGGGCGAGCTGGAAAAGATCATCGACGACGTGCTGGCCGCCAACGCCAAGTCGGTCGAGGAATACCGCGCCGGCAAGGAAAAGGCGTTCAACGCGCTGGTGGGCCAGGCGATGAAGGCCACCAAGGGCAAGGGCAACCCCGCCCAGGTCAACGAACTGCTGAAGAAGAAGCTGGGCTGATCCGCCGCCCCGGCATCTTTCGTAACAAAACCGGCCGCGTGCGCACGCGGCCGGTTTTTTTTGTGCCTTCAGGGTTCCGTCAGGGCTCAGGCATTCTCCAGCGCGGCCAGGCGCGCCTGCAGGCTGGCCAGCAGGGCGTCGCGCTCGGCCAGCGCCGACGTAAGCTGGGCCACGTTGACCGCATCGGTCGATGACGTGCCCGCCGCCACGTTGATGATCTGGCGCTGCAGGGTGGCGTTACCGACGGACACCGACTTGGCACGGTCGCACAACGCCGCCGCGCCGATCGCCACGCCATTGGCCACCGAAACCGACGCGGCATTGCCTACCGCCACGCCCGTGGTACCCGACACCACCGCCACGGCGCCGATGGCAACGCTATCCGCCTTCGCCGACGCCGACGCCCCAATCGCCACCGCGTTATTGCCAGAGCCATAGGCGGCGTTGCCCACGGCAATCGCTCCCTCGCCACCGGAGCCGGTTTCCACCCTTGCACTGCGACCTACCACGATGGCGGCGCCACTGCTGGCCAGCACGGCGCCATCGCCGATCACGATGCTGCTGGCGCCCTTGGCCGAGGCCAGCGGGCCGATGGCGATGGAGTTGTTGCCCTGCGCCGATGCCCCGCCGACCGTGGCCTTCACCTGCAGGTACTTGAGGTCCGCGCCGCCGCCGGTTGCGATGCCGGCGACCGTGTCGGCCAGCTGCGCGATGTCGTTGGCATTGCGGGCCACGTTGGCATCGGTGGCGAACAGCTGCGCGCCGGTCACCGCATCCGCACTCTGTGCGGCGACTTCACCGGCGGCCAGGCCGGTCAGCCGCGTGTTGCTGAGCGTCGCGCGCGCCTTCGACGTATCGTCGTAGGCGATGAACGCGTTGGCAACGCCTCCGGCGGCGCCGATGTCCAGGCCCGCATCGCGCAGTTGGCCGATGTTGACGGCGTCGTTGTCGGCCACGCCCGCCTCGACGTTGACGATCCGGCGCCGCAGCTCGGTCGATCCCACCGACACGGTGTTGGGCCGGTCGGCGATGCTGCCCTGCCCCAGCGCGACGGTGTACGAACCCGTGGCGTTTGCGTCCGCCCCGAGCGCTACCCCGCCCGCGCCGCTCGACGCTGCCCCATCGCCCAAGGCCACCGAGCCCGTGTTGCCGGCGCTGGCGCTGGGGCCGATCGCCACCGAATTGCTGCCGTCGGCCGTGGAATCCGGCCCGCTGGACGTCACGTGGACGTACTTGACGCTGTCGGCACCATCGGTGATGCCGGCCACCGTCAGCCCCAGCTGCGCCAGGGCCACGCGCGTGGCATCCAGCTCCTGGTTGGTGGCGAAGAGCTGCGCGCCGGTTACCGCGTCGGCGCTGGCTTCCACGACGGCACCCGCCGCCAGCCCGGTCAGCGTGCTGTCTTGCAGCGTCACGCGAGACCGCGAGGCATCGTCGTACGTCACGAAGCCGTTGGCCACCTCGCCGGCCGCGTTGATGCGGAGGCCGGCTTCCTTCAGCTGGCCCACCGTGGCGGCGTCGGCGTCGAGTTCGCCCGCCTTCACGTTGACGATGCGGCGCGGCTTGGACTGCGTGCCCACCGATACCGTACCCGCGCGGTCGGCCAGGCTGCTTTGCCCGATGGCGACGCTGTCGGCGGCCGACGCCTTCGCGTAGCGGCCGAACGCCGCCGAGCCCGCCGCCGATGCCGTGGCGTTGGTGCCCACTGCCAGTGCCGCCGTGCCGCCGCCGCTGGCCTGCGCGTTCACGCCCACGGCCACATCGCCCACGCTCGCCGCCAGGGACAGCGTGCCAATGGCCTGCGCCCAGTAGGCCGCGCTGTTGGCGCCGTTGCCCAGCGCAATGGAATTGTGCGGCCCGGTGGCCGAAGCCTCCGAGCCAATGGCCACGTTGCCGCTGCCGGTGGACTTCGCCATCGCGCCAACCGCCACGGCGTTGACGCCGGTCGCCGTGCCATCGGCCAGCGTGCTGTTGGTGTGGAAGTACTTGACGCTCCGCGTGCCGTTTTCCAGCCCGGCCACGCTGTCCGCCACCGCCGCGACCTGCTCGTTGGTGGCCTGCAGCTGGCTGCCGTTGACAGCGTCGGTGCTGGTCTCCGTCACCTGGCCCGCCGCCACGTTGACGATGGCGCGCTTGAGCGAACCATTGCCCACCGACACGCTGTCGTTGCGGTCCGCCAGGCTGCGCTCGCCCAGCGCCACGCTGCGGGTGGCCGTGGCCGAGGCAAGGTTGCCGATGGCGACGGCCCCTTCTGCGTTGGCGCTCGCATCGGTGCCGTAGGCCAGCGCCCGGTCTGCCGATGCCTTGGCCGTACCGCCGATGGCCTGCGCGTACATGCCCGACGCCTCGGCGTTCGTGCCGAAGGCCAGCACGCCGTAGGCGCCGATGGCGCGGGCACCGTCGCCCATCGCGACATTGCCCGGGCCGGTCGATGCCAGCGCACGCGGCCCGATGGCCACGGTATTGTCGCCGGTCGCATTGCCGTCAGTCTGGGTGCTGTTGGCCCAGAAATACTTGATGCCGACCTTCGTCAGCGGATCGCCCTCGCCCGATGCCCCGGGTCCGGGATCATCGGCCGGCACCATCCCGGCGGACGCGTTCAGTTCGTCTTGTGTCATCTCGCGGCTCCCAGGGGATGGTCAGAGGACGGCCTCGATGGCGGCGATGCGAGCCGACAGGCTGTCCAGCTGGCGGTCGCGTTCGGTCAGGGCGGCATTGAGCCGCTCGACCTCGCTCGTAAGCTGGCCGACGGTGACCGCGTCGCTCGACACCGTGCCGGCCGCCACGTTGACGATCTGGCGCTGCACGGCGTTGCTGCCCACCGAGAACGTCGTCGCGCGGCTCGCCACGCTGTTGTGCCCCACGGCCACGCTGTCCGGCGCCGTGGCGTTGGCGTAGCGGCCCAATGCCACGCCGCCGCTGGCCGATGCCGTGGCGTTCGATCCGATCGCCAGTGCCGCCGTGCCGCCGCCGCTGGCCTGCGAGTTGATGCCCATCGCCACATCGGCCACGCCGACGGCCAGCGCACGTGTGCCATATGCCTGCGCCCAGTTGCCGGCGCTGGTGGCGCCATTGCCGACGGCAATCGAGCCATTGCCGCCCGTGGACGATGCCTCGGCGCCAATCGCCAAGTTGCCGCTGCCCGACGCCTGCGTGTACGGCCCGATCACGATGGCGTTGTTGCCAGTGGCCACGCCATCCGCAGCCGTGCTGTTGGCGTGGAAGTACTTGATGCCGTTGTTGCCGTTGGTCAGGTCGGCGACCGAACCGGCCACGGCCTTGATCTCCTGGTTGATGGTGTGCAGCTGGCTGCCGTTGACGGCATCGGTGCTGGCCTCGGCAACCTGCCCGGCCGCCACGTTGATGATGGTGCGCTTCAGCGAGGCATGGCCGACGGAGATCACGTCGTCGAGATCGGCGGTGCTGCGTTCGCCCAGCGCCACGCTGCGCGTGCCCATTGCCGTGCTGAGGTAGCCGATGGCGATGGCGTTGTCGGCAATCGCACGCGCCTCGGCGCCCCACGCCTGCGCGCGGTTCGACGTGGCCTTGGAATTGCTGCCAATCGTCATCGCGTACACACCCGAGGCCTCGGTCTCGACGCCGATCGCCAGCGTGCCCGAACTGCCGATGGCGCGCGCGCCAGCGCCGATGGCCACATTGCCGTCGCCGGTGGACGACGTCGCGCGCGGGCCGATGGCCAGCGTGTTGGTGCCGGTAGCGCTGGCATCGCTCTGGTTGCTGTTCGCGCGGAAGTACGTGATGCCCACCTGCGTCAGATTGCTGCCCGCATCGGCGGCGACCACATCAACGTTGTCCTGGTTTGCTTTGTCCTGTGTCATTGCCCTGCTCCCTACCGATTTGAAGGAATGCCGATGGGTCGCGATGCAACGCTTCGTGGCATCGCCCATGGCAAGGGCCATGCTTCCAGAGAACGTCTTGCGGGGACATGGAATCGGATGGGTCCGCGCTGATCCACGTGGGCGCGGGCTGCGCAGGGCCGGTCACACTGGGCGAAGCGCCAGCATCGGGTCACGCATGGCGCGACGCAGCGTGATCCATAGCCGTTCGCCTAGATCACCGGCACCACGCTGACCTCCACCTCCACCGTATGCGCCCCGCCGCCGACGATCACGCCGTGCAGCAGCGGCACATCGCTGTAATCGCGCGCGATGGCCAGGGTGACGTGGCGCGTGTCGGCCAGCAAGTCATTGGTGGGGTCGAGGTCGATCCAGCCGTTGGCGGGGCACCAGACGCCGGCCCAGGCGTGCGAGGCGTCGGCGCCCAGCAGGCGTGGTTCTCCGGGCGGGGGATCGGTGCAGAGGTAGCCGCTGACATAGCGCGCGGCCAGGCCGATGGCACGCAGGCAGCCGATCATCACCTGCGCGAAGTCCTGGCAGACGCCGCTGCGCAGCGCGAACGCCTCCACGGCAGGGGTATGCACCTCGGTGATTTCGCTGTGATATTCGAAATCGGCGTGGATGCGATGCATCAGGTCGATGGCCCCGGCGGCCACGGTGACGCCCGGGCCGAAGCTCTGCAGCGCGTAGTCGCGCAGGCCGGGGTCCAGCGCCACGTTGGGCGACGCGTAGACGAACTCGGTCTCCGGATGGAAAGGCTGGCCGGCGCGATAGCGCAGCATCTCGGCAGCCGCTTCCCATGGCGTGCTGCGCGCGGCGTCGAACGTGGCCCAGCGCGGCGTCAGCGTGACGGTGCTGCAGGTGGTCAGCCGCATCGACTCGTGCGGCACGTCGAGCATGAAGTGCAGCACGTTGTTGCCGAACGCGTCGGTGCGCATGTGCTGGTGCGACGGCGCCGGGTCGACGTCGGTACGATGCGCGCCCACGGCCTGCCACGGGTACGACGGCGGCGTCACCACCGCGCGCTGCTGGGCATGTTCGACCGGCCACTCGTACTGGTACGTGGTGACGTGGTGCACGTCGAGCGTGGCGGTTTCGCCAGGTTCTTCCCCATCTGGCACGGCAGCGCTCATGGCAGGTCGGTCTCCGGGGCCACGCCGGCATGGCTGAAGTAGCGGCCGCCGATCTCGTCGGACAGCTTGGCCATGCGCGCGCCCAGCTGGTCGCACAGCGCCGCCAGCCGGGGGTGACGCCCGTGCGCATCGCGCTCGCACAGCAGCGAACGCGACGGCAGCGCGCTGGCCGGCGGCAGCAGTTCGGCCAGCGGCACGCGCGCCTGGGCCGTGGCGCCGGTGGGCAGTTGCGCGAGCTTTTCGCGCAGCCGGTCGAGCACGCCGTAGAGGCCACGCGGATTGGTCGGCTCCAGCACCAGCAGGTCGACCAGGGCTGCCACGTCGGTGCGCCCCGGAAACAGCGAGCGGTACGTCAGCGTGCTGTCGAACAGGTGCAGCAACAGGTCGAAGCCGCTGCGCGACGCCAGCGCGCCGCTGCCCTCGGCCACTTCCAGGAACAGCGCCAGCGTGCCGAGCCGTTCGATATGTCGGCCGATAAAGACCAGCCGCCACGCCTCGTCGCGCGTCATGCGGTCGCCCTGCGCGCCGCTGATCGCGCCCAACTGCATCGACAGGTGTTCCAGCGCGCCCAGCACCCTGGACCGGTCGTAGGCGCCTTCGCCATGCCCCGCGGTGCCCGCCGGGCAGGCGGCGTCGGCCATCGCGTCCTGGAAATCGTTGCGGGCGGCAAGGATCGTGCGCCAGTGATCGTTCGACAGGCGGTTGCGGATCTCGTTGGCCGCCGCCGCGTGGCTGGCCAGCGTCGGCATGAGCCCGCTGGTGGCGCGCGGATCGACCAGCGCCGATACCAGGCTGCGCTCGAACACGCGCAGCGATGCCTGCGGCGACGGGGTCTGCGGCGCCACCAGCCCGAACCACTGGGCCAGCTGATGCAGCATGTTCAGCGTGCCGTCGTCGGTCTCGTCGTTCGATTCGATCGAGCCCAGGATCTGGCGGCACACGCGCACCACGTTCTCGGCGCGTTCGGCATAGCGGCCGGCCCAGTACAGGTTCTCGGCGGCGCGGCTCGATACCGCCAGCGGCCGCGTGACGGCGGGCGTGCTCAGCGTCGGCAGGCCGGTGCGCGCGGCGCGCGGCAACGGCATCAGCCCCTGCGCGGGCTGGTCGGACAGCACCCACGTGTCGGCACTGGTGCCGCCCAGTTGCATCGATACCGCTTCGAGCTTCGGCGGCGCCAGCCGCGTGAAGCCGCCCGGCATGACCTGCCAGCCGCCATTGCCATCGGCCACCGCAAACACGCGCATCATGGCCGCGCGCGACCCGATCCGTCCGCCGCCATGGCCGTCGGGCTCCCAGCACGGCGTGTGCGAAAGCGGCAACGGCGCCTGCAGGGTGAAGCGATCTGGCGTTTCTGCGATGCGGGCGCGCCATGCTTCGAGCGGCTGCAAACCCCGCTCCATGCCCAGCGAGGCATCGGCGGGCGTGCGCGGATAGGTGGGCATCACAAACGCCTGATCCAGCAGCCGCAGCGCCTCTTCCTGCGCGGCGGCCTCGCCGCACCACCAGCTCATCACCGACGGCAGCGCCAGCGGCTCGTCAAGCAAGGCCCGCGCGATGCCGGGCAGGAAGCCATGTAGCGCAGGCGACTCCAGAAAGCCCGACCCGGGCACGTTCGACACCACGACATGGCCCGCGCGCATCGCCTCAAGCAGCCCCGGCACGCCCAGCATCGAATCGCTGCGCAGCTCCAGCGGATCGCAGAACACGTCGTCAAGGCGGCGCAGGATCACGTCCACGCGCTCCAGCCCGCCGAAGGTCTTCAGGTAGACCACGTCGTTGCGCACGGTCAGGTCCTTGCCCTCGACCAGCGTGATGCCCAGGTAGCGCGCCAGGAACGTGTGCTCGAAGTAGGTCTCGTTGAACGGCCCCGGCGACAGCAGCACGATCTGCCGCCCGGTGCCGGCCGCTGCAGCGCCGGCGCCCTCTTCCGCCGAAGCGGCCGGCGACGCATGCGCGAGCGTCGAGATCAGCTGCGCGAAGGCGGGCGGCAGGCGCCGCACGCGCAGGTCGCGGAACGCCTCGGCGTACTGGCCCGAGATGATGAGCCGGTTCTCCAGCGCGTAGCCCATGCCCGAAGGCGTCTCGGTGCGGTGCGCGATCACGGTCCAGCCGTTGTCGGTGTGCACCAGGTCCACCGCCATCGTCTGCAGGAAGCTGCCGCCCGGGGGCTGGTAGCCCTTGAGTGGCCGCAGGTAGCCCGGATGGCCGAAGACCAGCCCCGGCGGCAGCAGCCCGCGCCGCAGCAGCGTCTGCCTGCCGTAGATGTCGGCCATCATCGCGTTGGCCAGCGTGGCGCGCTGGATCACGCCGGCCTCGATCACGGCCCAGTCGGCCTCCGACACCAGGAACGGGAAGACTTCGAGCTGCCACGCCCGCGCGCCGCCCTGGTCGGCGTAGACGTTGTACGTGACGCCGTTGTCGCGGATCTGGCGCGACACGGCCGCCGCATGCGCATTCAGCGCGCCGGGACGCAGGTCGCCCAGGATGCCGAAAAAGCGTGCCCAAGGTTCGCGCAGCGTGCCGTCGGGCAAGCGCAGTTCGTCGCGATGGCCGTCGGGCACAGGCAGCGCCAGACGGCCCGCCAGGACAGCCGCCGCGGACGGTGCATCCGATCCATCCGATCCATCGAAGGGCAGCGACGACTGCAACGGCACGGCTAGGACACCTCCTGTGGGCAGGCCACGCTAGGCGATATCACGCAGGTCCAGCGTGAACGGAAATTCCAGGCTGCGGCGTGGCGGCGGCGCCACGGACCGGCCCGGCGTATGGCCGATCATGAAGAAGCGCGCCAGCCGCCTGCTTTCGGCCTCGTAGGCGTTGACCGGGAACGTCTGGTAATTACGGCCGCCCGGGTGCGAAACATGATACTGACAGCCGCCCAGGCTGCGGTCCATCCACGTATCCACCACGTCGAACGTCAGCGGCGCGTGCGACGGGATGGTCGGATGCAGCGACGACGGCGGCGCCCAGGCGCGGTAGCGCACCCCGGCCACGAACTCGCCCGCCCGCCCGGTGGGCTGCAGCGGAACGGTCTGGCCGTTGACCGTGACCACGTGCCGATTGTCGTTCAGGCCCAGCACGCTGACCTCGATCCGTTCCACCGACGAATCGACGTAGCGCACCGTGCCGCCGGCCGCGCCCTCCTCGCCCATCACGTGCCACGGCTCCAGCGCGGTGCGCAGCGTCAGCGACAGCCCGGCCACGTCCAGTTCACCCACGCGCGGGAAGCGGAACTCGAAATGCGGCGCGAACCAGCTCGACTCGAAGACAAAGCCGGCCGCGCGCATTTCGGCCAGGACATCGTCGAAATCCATCTGCACGAAGGTGCCGAGCATGAAGCGGTCGTGCAGCGCCGTACCCCAGCGCGTGAGCCGCGCCGTGTACGGCGTTTGCCAGAAACGCGCCACCATCGCGCGCAGCAGCAGTTGCTGCACCAGGCTCATGCGCGCATGCGGCGGCATTTCGAACGCGCGCAGTTCCAGCAGGCCCAGCCGGCCTGTGGGGCCATCGGGCGAGTACAGCTTGTCGATGCAGAATTCGGACCGATGCGTGTTGCCCGTCACGTCGACCAGCAGGTTGCGCAGGATGCGGTCGATCAGCCACGGCGGCACGTGGCCGTTGCCGACCACCTGGCTCATGTCGAGCTGGCGGCGCAGTTCGTCGAAGGCGATGCCCAGTTCGTACACCTGGTCGTTGCGCGCCTCGTCCACGCGCGGCGCCTGGCTGGTGGGGCCGATGAACAACCCCGAGAACAGGTACGACAGCGATGGATGGTTGTGCCAGTACGCGATCAGGCTGGCCAGCACGTCGGGCCGGCGCAGGAACGGGCTATCGGCCGGCGTGGCGCCGCCCAGCACGAAATGGTTGCCGCCGCCGGTGCCGGTGTGGCGCCCGTCGAGCATGAATTTCTCGGTCGACAGGTGGGTCTCGTGCGCGGCCTGGTACAGGTAGTCGGTGTGGTCCACCAGCTCGGGCCAGTTGGCGGCGGGATGGATATTGACCTCGATCACGCCGGGGTCGGGCGTCACCTGCAGCAGCTTCAGGCGCGCGTCGCGCGGCGGCGGGTAACCTTCCAGCACGATCCTGACGCCCAGTTCGGCCGCGGTGGCCTCCACCTCGGCCAGCAGCGCCAGGTAATCCTCCAGCACGGTCAGCGGCGGCATGAAGACATAAAGGATGCCGCGCCTGTCGTCCATCGACTTCGCTTCGACGGCGGGGCCGGCGGCCCGGCTCGGGTGGCGGACTTCCACGCAGAGCGCCGTGCGGATGGTGTCCTTGTCCGATGCACCGCGCGCCGGTGCCGTGGCCGACGTGGCGAAATGACTACCTGTGCGAGCCTGGCCGCGCGCCTCGGCCCTGCGGGTGGCCATCGCCGCCGGACTGTAGGCGGCCGGCGACTGCGCACGCAGCGGCGCCGAAGCCGGCAGCGGGGCGCGGGGCGCGAACGGGTCCTGCTCGAACTGCCACGGATAATCGGCCTTCGACGCCCACGGCAGCGCATCGAGCGGCAACCGGTAGCCCATCGGCGAATCGCCGGGCAGCAGGTACATGCGCTCGTCGCGCAGGAACCAGCGGCCGGTCAGCCAGCCGCCGCTCTGGTCGTCGCGCGCCAGTGGCAGTACATAGCCGGTGACGCTGGCCAGGCCGGCATCGAACACGCGCCGCAGCCGCGTGCGCTCCAGTTCGTCGTCGAGCTTCGCTTCGAACGGATCGACGTTGACGGGCAGCCGGCGCTCGCGCCACAGGTAGTACCAGACGTCCTCGTAGCCGGGCTGGATGCAGGCGGCATCGAGGCCCAGCCGGCGCGTCAGCGTTTCCAGGAAGCGCTGGGCGTCGGCCGGGGTGTAGTGGTCGGGCTGGCGTTCATCGGCAAACAGCGACGGGTCTTGCCAGCAAGGCTGGCCATCGGCGCGCCAGCAGATCGACAGCGCCCAGCGCGGCAGCTGTTCGCCCGGATACCACTTGCCCTGGCCGAAATGCAGGAAGCCGCCCGCGCCGTAGCGTGCACGAAGCTTGTGCACGAGTTCGGTGGCCAGCCCGCGCTTGGTGGGGCCAAGCGCGTCGGTATTCCATTCCGCGCCGTCGCGGTCGCGCGCCGAGACGAAGGTGGGCTCGCCGCCCATCGTCAGCCGGACGTCCAGCGTCTGCAACTGGCGGTCGACGGCCAGCCCGGCCGCGTCGATGGCCGTCCACTGTGCATCGGTATAGGGCTTGGTGACGCGCGGCGATTCGTAGATCCGCGAGATCGACATGTGGTGCTCGAACTCGACCTTGCATTCGTCCACCGCGCCGCTGACCGGGGCCGCGCTGCCCGGCTCGGGCGTGCAGGCCAGCGGGATATGGCCTTCGCCGGCCAGCAGGCCCGAAGTGGGGTCCAGCCCGATCCAGCCCGCGCCGGGCAGGTAGACCTCGCACCAGGCGTGCAGGTCGGTGAAATCGGCCTCGGCCCCGACCGGGCCGTCCACCGCCTTCACGTCGGGCGTCAACTGCAGCAGGTAGCCCGACACGAAGCGCGCCGCCAGCCCGAGATGTCGCAATGTCTGCACCAGCAGCCAACCGGTATCGCGGCACGACCCCGACGCGTTCTCCAGCGTGGTCTCGGGCGACTGCACGCCCGGCTCCATGCGGATCAGGTAGCGGATCTCGCGCTGCAGGCGCTGGTTCAGGTCCACCAGGAAATCCAGCGTGGCGCGCGGCGCGCGGTCGATGCTGTCGACAAACGCGGCCAGCCGCGGCGTCAGCGGGTCCTTGGCCAGATAGGGCGCGAGGTCATGCGCCAGCCCGGCATCGTAGGTGAATGGAATCTTCTCGGCAGACGGCTCCAGGAAGAAGTCGAACGGGTTGTAGACCGCCATCTCGGCGATCAGGTCCACGGTGACGCAAAATTCCGTGGTCTTCTCCGGAATCACCAGCCGGGCCAGGTAGTTCGAGAACGGGTCCTGCTGCCAGTTGACGAAATGCTGCACCGGTTCGATGCGCAGCGAGTACGACAGGATCGGCGTCCGGCAATGCGGCGCCGGACGCAGGCGCACGACCTGTGGCGACAACTGCACCGGGCGGTCGTAGCGATAGTGTGTGACATGACTCAGCGCGACGTGCGTGACCACTGGCGACCCCCGGGGTTGTGTGTAGCGTCAGGCTTAGCAAGACTTGTACCGCCCGGCCCTGCCGGCGGGCGGCGGCTCACATCTGGCCTACATCTGGCTCCTGGCGCGCAAGGCTTCCTCGAGCAACGAGCGCAGCTTGGCCAAAGCACCCGGATCGCCATGCGAGGCCGCCCGGGCGTACCAGATCTTGGCCTGCTCGATGTCCTTGTCGACGATGCCCGGATAGCCGCGCTCGTAGTAGCTGCCCACGATGTACTGCGCGCTGCCGTCGCCCGCCGAAGCCGCCTTCGAATACCACGTGAAAGCCTTGCCGTAGTCGAGCGGCACGCCGCGCCCCGTGAAGTAGTTGGTGGCCAGCGCCACCTGCGCCTGGACATGGCCGCCCTGCGCCGCCCGCTCGTACCAGCGGTTGGCCTCCTCCAGCGACTTCGGCACCAGTTCGCCGCGCTCGTACAGATCCCCGAATGTGAACTGCGCATGTGTCATCTGGTTGTCGGCCGCACGCCGCAGCCATACCAGCGCCTCTTGCGGCTTCGCCGTGGTGCCTTCGCCACGCAGCAGCATCATCGCGTAGTTGAACTGGGCCAGCCGGTTGCCCTTCTGGGCCGCCTCGGCAAAGCCCTTGATCGCGGCATCGAACTGCCCCGCCTCGTAGGCGGTTACCGCCGCTCGGGTCTGGGCCTGGGCGGGCGCGGGGGTTCGGTTGCCGCATGGATGGGCAGCCCGAATGCGCAGGCGATGACCAGCGCGGCCAGACGGATCTTTGGGGCGGAATTACCAGGCATGACGGGCTCCGGAATCCGAAGGGGCGGGAGAGGTGTCTATTTAGTGTAGATGGCGATCCGTCGGGTCTGCCATGAACATGAACGATTACATTAGGCAATCGCTCCAATTTTATATTCTTCTTATGAATAATTAACCCCGCCCGGGCCGGCCGCCGGGCGGGGAGCGGGGGCGTGCAGCGTCTAGCTGGCGTTTTCCAGCGCCGTCACCCGGCTGGTCAGCGCGGCAAGCTGAGCACGCATCGCCAGGAATTGCTCGACGTTGACCGCGTCGTTGGGCTCGGTGCCAGCCGCCACATTGACGATCTGCCGCGTCCGGACACCCGCCCGGCCGACCGACACGGCCTCAGCCCGGTCGCATACCGATCCGTAGCCAATCGCCACGCCATAGTCCACGTTGGCTTTTGCCTGGCTGCCCAGCGCGGTGCTGAAGATCGCCGTGGCGGTCGATTGGGTCCCCAGGGCGACGGCGCCGGGCTGCGTGGCTTGCGAGTTCGCCCCGATAGCATCGGCGAACAATGCGCTGGCGCTGGAATTCGATCCAATCGCCACGGCTTGCGAACCACTGACATAGCTCTGGTCGCCAATCGCGATGCCGCGCACCGCCGATACCAAGGCAAGGCCCAGCGCGATCGAATTGGCTGCCGAGGCGCCCGCTTTCGTGCCGATAGCGATGGCATCGCTTGCGCCGGCGACGCTGCCCACGCCGATGGCAACGCTATAGGGCGCCGTCGCATTGGCCAGTTGCCCGAATGCGGTTGCACTTTCGGCAACGGCGGCGGCCTTGATACCCACGGCAGTGGCGTTGAGGGCCGATGCAACGGCAAAGCCGCCCAGCGCGGTGCCGTTGTCGCCGCTGGCGGCACTGAGGGCGCCCAGCGCCGTTGACCACCCCGCAGTGGCCTTGGCCTCCCGGCCCACCGCCGCGCTGTAGCTCTTGCCGCTGTGAGCGCCGGTGCCAATTGCCAGCGTGTTGTGATCGCCGTCGGCCAGCGCCGTATCGCCGATGGCGATCGAATCGCCCACCGTGGCTGCTGCCGATTGTCCGATGGCTATCGCGTTGCCGCCGGAGGCGTTGGCGTCGGGGCCGGTGCTGTTGGCACGGAAATAGGGGACGCCTGCTGCGATTGCCGCGGCCGTGCTTGCTTGCTGAGTCATTGCGTTGCTCCAGATGTCTGAATTGGGAAGCGCCGCCGCAGCCGCGCGTGACACGTGGCTCCGGTAGCAAGACCCATGCTTTCAGACGGCAACGCGCCGGACCATGGAACGGGATGGAAGCGGATGGAAGGGATCGGACATAGCCGCCGCTAGCCCGCGAACCGATACCCCACGCCGACTTCGGTCAGCAGGTGCACGGGCTGCGCCGGATCCATTTCCAGCTTGTGCCGCAGGTGCCCCATGTACACGCGCAGGTAGTGGCTGCTTTCCGAATGGGCCGGCCCCCACACCTCGCGCAGCAGTTCGCGGTGCGTCATGACCTTGCCGCGATGCGCGATCAGCACCGCCAGCAGCCGGTATTCGATGGGCGTCAGGTGTACCTGCGCGTCGCCGCGCGTGACCAGCCGGTTGGCCAGGTCCACGCGCACCTCGCCGAACGCGATCTGCGGCGTGCCCTGCGGGTTGGTCTTCGCATGGCGGCGCAGCAGCACGCGCACGCGCGCCACCAGTTCGCCCACGCCGAACGGCTTGGTCAGGTAGTCGTCGGCCCCGGCATCGAGCGCGGCGATCTTGTCAGCCTCGTCGGTGCGCGCCGACAGCACCAGCACCGGCACTTCGGTCCACGTACGCATTTCGCGGATCAGCGTCATGCCGTCGCCATCGGGCAGGCCCAGGTCCAGGATCACGATATCCGGCTGGCGCGTGCCGGCATCGATCAGGCCGCGCTTGAGCGTATCGGCCTCGTGCACGGTGCAGCCCTCGGCCTGCAGCGATTCGCGCACGAAGCGGCGGATATGGGGTTCGTCCTCGACCAGCAATACGGTCGGCGAATAGTCGAATGGCATCTCAGTGCGGATCGGAAAGGATGGCGTCGAGCGGTTCCGGCTCGATCGCGGGAGGATTGCCGCGTGGCAGCGCCAGCGTGAAGCGCGCGCCGGGCGCCGCCGGCTCGACCCAGATGCGGCCGCCGTGCGCCTGCATGATGGCGTCGCAGACGGCCAGCCCGAGGCCCACGCCGGCAGTGGCCGATTCCTGCTGGCCGCGCGTGAATTTCTCGAAGATGTGGCGTTCCTGGCCCGGCGCCACGCCGGGGCCTTCGTCCTCGACGACCAGGCGCACTTCGTCGTCGGACAGCTCGCCACGGATGCGCACGACGGTGCCGGGCGCGGTGTACTTGGCCGCGTTTTCCAGCAGGTTGCACAGCACGCGCTCCATCAGCACGGCGTCGCACTCCACCAGCGGCAGCGCGGACAGGTCGGCCACCTGCACGCGGTGCGCCTTCAGCGCTTCGCGCATCGACGCCAGCGCCGCACCCACCAGTTCCTCCAGCGACTGCCAGCCGCGCTGCAAGGCCAGGTCGGGCTGCTGCAGCCGCGCCATGTCGAGCAGGTTCACCACCATGGTGCGCATGCGCAGCGCCTGGCCGCGAATCGCGTCGACGGTCTCGGCCACGTCGCCGATCAGCGGAGGCGTGGCGCGCTGCAGCGTCTCCGCCATGCCAATCAGCCCGGTCAGCGGCGTGCGCAGGTCGTGCGACACGGCGGCCAGCAGCGAACTGCGCAGCCGTTCCGATTCGATCGATACCAGCGCGCGCTGCGCCACTTCCACATAGTGCAGCCGCTCGATGCCGATGGCGATCAGCGTGGCGAACACATCGGCCTGACGCCGCAACTCCGGCTCGGCCAGCGCGTGCCAGGCGCGCGGCTCCACGGCCAGCACACCGCGCGTCTGCATCGGCGCCTTGAGCGGCAGGTACAGCACCGTGCTGCCCGGCAGCGTGTGGGTGCCGGTGCCGGCCGGCTGGCCGTGGTCGAACACCCATTGCGCCAGCACCGTGTCGATGGCTTCGCCCTTGTCGGATTTTTCGCCCGGCGCGCCGCTGGCCACCGGCCCCAGCCGCCCCTGCTCGGACATCAGGAAGAAGGTCACATGCGCATCGAACGCGGCGCGCATGAAGCGGCTGCCGATCTCGACCACCTGCTCCGTGGTCAGCGCGGCGGACAGCTCGCGCGCCAGTTCGTAAAGCGTGCGCGCATCGGTCTCGCGCCGCACGGCCACCTGGGCCTGCTCGCGCAGCCCGGCCGTGAGCTGGCCGATGACCAGGCCCACCGTCAGCAGCACCAGGAACGTCAGCACGTACTGCACGTCGCTGACCGCGAACGACATCCGGGGCGGCACGAAGAAGAAGTCGAATGCGGCCACGGCTAGCACCGACGCCAGCGCGGCCGGCCCACGGCCATGGCGCAGCGCCACGCCGACCACGCCGGCCAGGAACAGCATCGCGATATTGACCAGGTCGACCCACGGGCTCGCCAGCATGGACAGCCCCGTGGCGCCGGCGCACCACACGACGGCGAACGCATAGTCGCGCCGGCGCTGGCGCGCCAGTTCGGCCGCCGCCTGGGCATCGGCTTCGGGCCGAGGTTCGGCGACCTGTGGGGCGCGGGGTCGCAGGTCGGCGCGCGTGGTGTCGGCTGCCACGCGGATCACGTCGATTTCGGGACACCCGGCGGCCAGCGCATCGGCAAACGTCTGCCGGCCGATCAGCCGGTTGCCGGCGCCCACCACGGGCGACAGCGCGCGCGCCAGCCACATGCGCGCCCGGTCAGGCAGACTGCCCTCGGCATGCCAGTCGGCGCGGGCACGCCCCACCAGCACCTTGGTGAGGTTGTGGCGGCGAACGTAGCCGGCCACCGACTTGACCATGTCGTGCCCGGCCAGCGTCTCGGTGCGCGCGCCCAGTTCCTCGGCCAGCTGCATGGCGGCGCGTACGCGCGTGCGGACCGGGTCGGCCAGCGGCATCAGCCGTGGCGTGGCGATGGTGACCACGTGCCAGTCGCAATCGAGCTGGCTGGCCAGGCGCCGCGCGCTGCGCACCACCTGCTCGGCATCGTCGCCGGTGCCGATGCACGCCAGCACGGCCTCGCGCGTGCGCCAGACCGGCTGGATGGCCTCGGCGTGTCGATAGGCGCGCACGTCGTCGTCCACGCGGTCGGCGGTGCGGCGCAGCGCCAGTTCGCGCAGCGCGATCAGGTTGCCCTTGCGGAAGAAATTGCGCGCGGCGTGGCGCGCCTGCTCGGGCAGGTAGACCTTGCCCTCGCGCAGCCGGCGCAGCAGTTCGTCGGCGGGCAGGTCCACCAGCACCACTTCGTCGGCGCCATCGAACACGGCGTCGGGCACGGTTTCCCAGACGCGCACGCCGGTGATGCCGCCCACGGCCTGGTTCAGGCTCTCCAGGTGCTGCACGTTGACCGTGGTCCAGACGTCGATGCCGGCGGCCTGCAGTTCCTGAATGTCCTGCCAGCGCTTGGGATGGCGGCTGCCCGCCGCGTTGGAATGCGCGAGTTCGTCGACCAGCACCAGCGCCGGACGCCGCGCCAGCGCGCCGTCGAGATCGAATTCGTGCAGCACGCGGTCCCGATACGGCACATCGCGCAGTGGCAGGCGCTCCAGGCCGTTGACCAGCGATTCGGTTTCGGCACGACCGTGGGTTTCGACCACGCCGATCACCACGTCCACGCCCTGTTCGCGCAAGGCGCGCGCGGCGGCCAGCATGGCAAAGGTCTTGCCCACGCCGGCCGATGCACCAAAGTAGACCCGCAATTTGCCGCGCGCCGCGCGCGCGCCTTCCGCCTGCATGCGTTGCAGCAGGGCGTCGGGGTCCGGGCGGTGGGTGTCGATCATCGTGCGGGGATTGTGCCACGCAGGCGCAGGCGGGGTATGGGGACGCTTGCCCTCACCCCCGGCCCCTCTCCCGCGCGCGGGAGAGGGGAGACCACACACGGTGTCTCGAATGCTGTCGGTTTGCTCCCCTCTCCCGGTTGCGGGAGAGGGGCGGGGGTGAGGGCCAGCCTGTCAGCCGCCACCACCCTACTTCGCACCATCCAGCGCCAGATTCAGCTTCAGCACATTCACGCCCGGTTCACCCAGCACACCCAGCCCCGGGCCTTCGGTATTGGCAGCGATCAGCGCCTCCACCTTGTCCACGGATACCCCCGCACCCGCGCCACGCGCGCCGCCTGGTATCGCGCCGCCGCCGGGCTGATATGCGGGTCAAGACCGCTGCCCGATGCCGTCACCAGGTCCACCGGCACCGCCGCCTGGTTATCGGCGTCGGCCGCCCGCAGCGCATCGATGCGCGCCTTCGCGGCATCGGTCAGCGCCGGATTGGTCGGCCCCAGATTCGACCCCACCGAGGCCGCGCCGTTATAGGGCATCGGCGCCGTGGCCGACAGGCGGCCCCAGAAGTACTTCGGGTCCGAGAACGGCTGGCCGATCAGCTCGGAGCCGACGGTCTTGCCGTTCTGGACGATCAGCGATCCCGCCGCCTGGTGCGGAAATACCGCCTTGGCGATGCCGGTGACCACGGCCGGATAGAGCAGGCCGGTGACGATGGACAGGCCGATAAACACGGTCAGCGCCGGGCGCAGCATGCCGGTCTGGTGCGCCGGCTCGGCCGGCAGTTTGATTTGGGCTTGTGAAGACATCGTAATTCTCCGAAATCAGATCCAGCCGAACATCGTCAGGAACATGTCGATCAGCTTGATGCCGACGAACGGCACCAGGATGCCGCCCAGCCCGTAGATCAGCAGGTTGCGGCGCAGCAGGATGGCGGCGCCCAGCGGGCGGTACACCACGCCGCGCAGCGCCAGCGGAATCAGCGCCACGATGATCAGCGCGTTGAAGATCACTGCGGACATGATGGCCGACGCCGGCGTGGACAGGTGCATCACGTTCAGCAGGTTCAGCTGCGGATACGTGGTGGCGAACGCGGCCGGGATGATCGCGAAATACTTGGCCACGTCGTTGGCCACGCTGAAGGTGGTCAGCGACCCGCGCGTCATCAGCATCTGCTTGCCGATCTCGACGATCTCGATCAATTTCGTCGGATTACTATCCAGGTCGACCATATTGCCGGCCTCGCGCGCCGCCTGCGTGCCGCTGTTCATGGCCACCGCCACATCGGCCTGCGCCAGCGCCGGGGCATCGTTGGTGCCGTCGCCCGTCATCGCCACCAGGCGGCCCTGCCCTGGTATTCGCGGATCAGCGCCAGCTTGGCCTCGGGCGTGGCTTCGGCCAGGAAGTCGTCGACGCCCGCCTCGGCTGCGATCGACGCCGCCGTCAGACGGTTGTCGCCGGTGATCATGACGGTGCGGATGCCCATCTTGCGCAGTTCGCCAAAGCGCTCGCGGATGCCGGTCTTGACGATGTCCTTGAGCTCGACCACGCCCAGCACGCGCACGCTGTCCTCGGTGCCTTCTGACAGCGCCTCGGCCACCACCAGCGGCGTACTGCCGGCGCGCGCCACATCGTCGACGGCCTGCATCACCGCCTCCGGGAACTTGCCGGCGCGCTCGGTCACGTAGCGGCGCACCGCATCGGCCGCGCCCTTGCGCACGCTGCGCACCATGTTGCCCTGCGCCACATCGACCCCGCTCATGCGCGTCTGCGCGGTGAACGGCACGAAGACCGGCGCGGCCAGGCCACGTGCGCCCATCTCCGGCGCGGTCGCGCCCGGTTGCTGGCGTGCCAGCGTGACGATGCTGCGGCCTTCCGGCGTCTCGTCGGCCAGCGACGACAGCCACGCGGCCTCGGCCAGCTGGCGCTCGCTGACGCCCGGCGCGCAGATAAAGCGCGCGGCCTGGCGATTGCCGTGCGTGATCGTGCCGGTCTTGTCCAGCAGCAGCACGTCGACGTCGCCGGCGGCTTCCACCGCGCGGCCCGACGTGGCGATCACGTTGGCTTCCATCATGCGGCTCATGCCGGCCACGCCGATGGCCGACAGCAGGCCGCCAATCGTCGTCGGGATCAGGCACACGAGCAGCGCCACCAACACCGTCACCGATACCGGCACGCCGGCCTTGGTCACCAGCACCGCGTAGAGCGAGTACGGCTGCAGCGTGGCGGTGGCCAGCAGCAGCACCAGCGTCAGGCCCACCAGCAGGATGGTCAGCGCCAGCTCGTTCGGCGTCTTCTGACGCTTGGCGCCTTCGACCATGCTGATCATGCGGTCGATGAAGCTCTCGCCCGGATTGGTCGTGATGCGCACCACGATCCAGTCGGACAGCACCCGCGTGCCGCCCGTGACCGACGAGAAGTCGCCACCCGATTCGCGGATCACCGGTGCCGATTCACCCGTGATGGCGCTTTCGTCGACCGATGCCACGCCTTCGATGACATCGCCGTCGCCGGGGATCATCTCGCCCGCCTCGACCAGCACGATGTCGCCGCGCCGCAGGTCGGTGGCGACTACCGGCTGGGTGGCGCCCACGGCGCGCGCATCGCCCCGGCCGGGGCGCACCACGCGCGCCATGGTGGTGGTCTTGAGCCCGCGCAGCGCGGCGGCCTGCTGCTTGCTGCGGCCTTCCGCCAGCGCTTCGGCGAAGTTGGCGAACAGCGCCGTGAACCACAGCCAGACGGCCACGGCCAGGATGAAGCCCGCCGACTCGCCGCCCTGCGTGGGGGCGAGCCAGGCGCGCAGGAACAGGATCGTCGTCAGCACGCTGCCCGCGTAGACCACGAACATCACGGGGTTGCGCAACTGCGCACGCGGCGTGAGCTTGCGCAGGGCATCGATCATGGCCGGCTTGACCAGCTCCGGCGAGAACATGCCACGCGCCGGACGCGGGTGACGGGGCACGCTGCCGCCCGCCGTACTGGCGTTGGCCGGGGTAGCTGCCGGGCCGGTGGAACGCGACGGCGCGGCCGGGGTGTTACGCGTCGTCGGGATTGTTGTTGCATGAGAATCTCCGCGAATTACTTGGCAGCCGCCGTGACTGCGGCGGGCTGCAGTTGTTCCGCCACCGGGCCCAGGGCCAGTGCGGGCACATAGGTCAGTGCGCCAACCAGCAGGACCGATCCCACCAGCAGCACCACGAACAGCGGGCCATGCGTGGGCATCGTGCCCGACGTGGCCGGCGTGCGGCGCTTGGCTGCCAGCGATCCGGCCATGGCCAGCACCGGCACGATGATCCAGAAGCGGCCAAACCACATCGCCGCAGCCAGCAGCACGTTGTAGAACGGCGTGTTGGCGGACAGGCCGGCAAAGGCGCTGCCGTTGTTGTTGGCTGCCGACGACAGCGCATAGAGGATTTCCGAAAAACCGTGCGTGCCCGGGTTGAACACCCCGGCGCGGCCCGGATCGGCCATCACTGCGATGGCCGTGCCGACCAGCACCAGCAGCGGCGTCACGAGGATGGCCACGGCGGTCATCTTCATCTGGTACGCCTCGATCTTCTTGCCCAGGTACTCGGGCGTGCGGCCGATCATCAGCCCGGCGATAAACACCGCCAGCACCGCATAGACCAGCATGCCGTACAGGCCCGAACCCACGCCGCCGAACACCACTTCGCCCAGCTGCATCAGCAGCATCGGCACCAGCCCGCCGATGGCCGTGAACGAGTCGTGCATGGCGTTCACGGCGCCGCACGACGCGGCCGTGGTGATCGTGGCGAACAGCGCGCTGGCCGAAATGCCAAAACGCACTTCCTTGCCTTCCATGTTGCCGCCCGCCTGCAGCGCCGATGCCACGTGGTCGATTGGCAGCGCCGACAGCGCGGCGTTGACCTGCTGCTCGGACACCATCGCGGCCAGCGCCATGACCACGAAGATCACGGTCATCGACGCAAGCACGGCCACGCCCTGGCGGCGGTCCCTGACCATCTCGCCGAACGAGAAGCACAGCGCGGCCGGGATCAGGAAGATCGCCAGCATTTCTATCAGGTTGGCCAGCGGCGTCGGGTTCTCGTAGGGATGGGCCGAGTTGGCGTTGAAGAAGGCGCCACCGTTGGTGCCCAGCATCTTGATGGCCTCCTGCGACGCCACCGGGCCCATGGCCAGCGTCTGCGTGCCCGTCCTGGCGTCTTCGGTCACGGGCTTGCCGTCCTTGTCCAGCACGGGCTGGCCGGCGGCGTCGACCTTCGGCTGCGTATATTCCACGGCCGAGACCATCGACACATCCTTGTAGCTGTCGAAGTTCTGGATCACGCCCTGGCCCACCAGCGCCACGGCGGTGACGATCGACAGCGGCAGCAGCACGTACAGCGTACTGCGCACCAGATCGACCCAGAAATTGCCGATGGTCTGCGCGCTGTGGCGGGCAAATCCGCGGATCAGCGCAAACACCACCGCGATGCCGGTGGCCGCCGAGACGAAGTTCTGCACCGTCAGCGCCAGCATCTGCGTCAGGTAGCTCATCGTCGATTCGCCGGCATAGCCCTGCCAGTTGGTGTTGGCGACGAAGCTGACGGCGGTGTTGAACGAGGAATCGGGCGACACCGCGCCAAACCCCTGCGGGTTCAGCGGCAGCATGCCCTGCAGGCGCTGGATGGCGTACACGGCGATCACGCCAATCACGTTGAACACGATCACGGCGATGGCGTACTGCTTCCAGCCCATTTCGGCATCGGCGCGCACGCCTGCCAGGCGGTACAGCCCGCGTTCGAGCGGACGGCCCCAGGCCGTCAACCCATAGTTGCCTTCCTCGATGGCGCGGCGCATGTAGCGCCCCAGGAACGGCCCCACCACGAACAGCACGGCGAGGAACAGGGCGAGCAGCCCGACAAATTGAGAATAGTTCGGCGATGGCATCAGAATTTCTCCGGCCGGAACAGGGCTACCAGCAGGTAGATGAAGATGGCGGCGGCCAGGCCGCCGCTAAGCAGGTCGGTCCAGTCCATCAGAGGCTCCGGTCCGATGCCGAACGCTTGGGCTGGGCGGATGACACGCCGGTGTCGTCGGCGCCGCCACGGCCGGTGGGCAAGTTCGCGCCCAGCGCGGCGCACAGGGCCAGCAGCGCGCCCGTCAACGCGCCAAAGGCCAGCAATACGAGGAAATAGATCCCGTCCATGATGTGTTTGCAGGCAGCGCGCCTGCAGAGTGATTCACGGATAGGAGGTTAGGGACCGGGGGGTAAAAACGGGGTAGAGAGGCGGAGAGGGGGTGTAAACGAAATATAAAAATGGCGGGATGGCGATGTGGAGCGTGCGAATTTCGCGCTGTTTTTCTCCCTCTCCCGCGACGCGGGAGAGGGGAGAAAACAGCGGGGAGATTAAATCCAGCCGGCCCTGTGCAGCTTCCGCCAGAGCAATCCACACGCCGTAGCCGTAACGCCAATCACCACCGGATACGCGTAGTGCCACTTCAGCTCCGGCATGAAGCTGAAGTTCATGCCGTACAGCGAGAACACCACCGTCGGCAGCGCCAGGATGGCGCCCCAGCCGGCCAGGCGCTTCACCACCTCGTTCTGGGTTACGGTCACCAGCGCCAGATTGACCTGGACGGCCGTGGTCAGCATTTCGCGCACCACGTCCAGCGACCGCACGATGCGGCTGCAGTGATCCTCGATATCGCGGAAATAGGCGCGCAGTTCCTTGGGCACCAGGTCCTCGTGCAGCCGGATCAGCTGGCCGCACATATCCTCCACCGGATACACGGCATTGCGCAGCCGCAGCACCTGGTGCTTGACGTGATAAAGCCGCTGGATGGCGCCCCGGTCGAACTCGTCGCGGAAAATGCCCCGTTCCAGATCCTCGAACGCATCCTCCAGCCGCGTGACGATGGGCAGGTAGTGGTCGACCACGAAGTCCATCAGCGCGTACAGCACGTAGCCAGGGCCGTTGGCCAGCCCCTGCGGATCTTCCTCGCAGCGCTCGCGCACTGGCGCATAGGTGGAACTGGCGCCGTGGCGCACCGAGACCACGTAGTTCGGGCCAACGAACAGGTGGGTTTCGCCCACCACCACGTCGTCGTCCACCAGTTGCGCGGTGTTGAGCACCACGAATACCGAATCGCCGTAGGTTTCGAGCTTGGGCCGCTGATGGGCGTCCAGCGCGTCTTCCACGGCCAGGTCATGCAGCCCGAACGCCTGCTGCACCTGGCGCAGCAGCGTCAGGTCGGGCTCGTGCAGGCCCAGCCAGACGAACGTGCCCGGTTCCGTCAGCACATGGCCGATATCGGCGAAATCGACCTTGCCCAGCTTCTTGCCGGTGCGATAGGCGGCACAGTTGACGATGGCGCCCATGGCTCCTCCGCTTTCGAGATGCGCAATCGTAACAAGGCCGGAATAACCGTGCGATAGGCGTTGCGCTGACATCAGGGTGTACCCGCATCCCTGCGCCACGCGCATCCATACCGCCCCGGCCGCCACATGCGCGCGCCCTTGTGCGGGGCATATGGTCCGCATGGTCCACCCCCGGCACGATGACCAAGATTTGTTACAGTTCCCGCGAAATCCGACGTTAGAATGTCCCATTTCCACGGTCACCCGGCTATGTCCCAGAAGAAATCGCCACGTTTCGAGCTGCGCAGTGGCAATGTCGACGCCCTCCTTCTCGCCCTGCAGACCGCGGACATGGACGCACTGCGGGATGACCTCCTCTCCCGCTTCGAATCGACCCCCGATTTCTTCTCCGATGACGTGGTGGCGCTGGACCTGCGCCGCGTGGAAGGCGACGCCGCGCTGGCGCTGGACCGCGTCATCGACACCCTTTCCACCCTGAAGGCCCGCGCCATCGGCGTGGTGGCACGCCCCGACCAGCGCGGCTGGGCGGGCGGCTTCGGCCTGCCGCTGCTCGACAGCCAGAGCCGGCGCGGCGGCCGGGACGACGCTGCAAAGGACAAGCCCGAAGCCGAAAAGGCTGCCGATGACGCACCGGCTGCCGCCGATTCGGCTTCGGCCGACGGCAAGGCATCGGAAATCGCCGAAATCATGGCCGCCGCCAACGCCGCGGCCGCCACGCCGCGCGCCATTCCCACCCTGCTGATCGACAAGCCGCTGCGCTCGGGCCAGCAGGTGTACGCGCAGGGCGACGTGGTGATCCTGGACCTGGTCAGCTACGGCGCCGAGGTCATCGCCGAAGGCAACATCCATATCTACGCCCCGCTGCGCGGCCGTGCGCTGGCGGGCGTCAAGGGCAACCCGGACGCGCGCATCTTCTGCACGTGCCTGGAGGCCGAACTGATTTCCATCGCCGGCATCTACCGGACCGCCGAGCAGACGCTCCCGGCCGACGTGCTCGGCAAGTCGGCCCAGGTGCGCCTGGCCGACGAGAAGCTGATCCTTGAACCGCTGCGGATGCGATAACGCCGCCGCGCCCATCACGACGAACAACTTTCATACCGGACCAAGAGCCATGGCAAAAATCATCGTAGTGACCTCCGGCAAGGGAGGCGTCGGCAAGACCACCACCAGCGCGAGCTTCGCCGCCGGCCTGGCCCTGCGTGGCCACAAGACTGCCGTGATCGATTTCGACGTCGGCCTGCGCAACCTCGACCTGATCATGGGTTGCGAGCGCCGCGTGGTGTATGACCTGATCAACGTGGTACAGGGCGAAGCCAACCTGCACCAGGCACTGATCAAGGACAAGAAGTGCGAGAACCTGTTCATCCTGCCGGCCTCGCAGACGCGCGACAAGGAAGCGCTGACGCGCGAAGGCGTGGAAAAGGTCATCAACGACCTGAAGGCCATGGACTTCGAGTTCATCGTCTGCGATTCGCCGGCCGGCATCGAGACCGGCGCGCTGATGGCCATGTACTTTGCCGACGAGGCGCTGATCGTGACCAACCCCGAGGTGTCGTCGGTGCGCGACTCGGACCGCATCCTGGGCATCCTGGCGTCGAAGACCAAGCGCGCCAGCGAGGGCGAGACGATCAAGGAGCACCTGCTGATCACGCGCTACAACCCCAAGCGCGTGCATGGCGGCGAGATGCTGTCGCTGACCGACATCCAGGAAATCCTGCGCATCAAGTTGATCGGCGTGGTACCGGAATCGGAAGCCGTGCTGCATGCTTCGAACCAGGGCACGCCGGCCATCCACCTGGAAGGCACCGACGTGGCCGACGCCTATGGCGACGTGGTGGACCGCTTCCTGGGCAAGGACAAGCCGCTGCGTTTCACTGACTACCAGAAGCCGGGGCTGCTGTCGCGCATCTTCGGCAACAAGTAAAAGGAGGGCTCATCCATATGTCGATCCTGTCCTTCCTGCTCGGGGAGAAGAAGAAGTCCGCGTCGGTCGCGAAAGAACGGCTGCAGATCATCCTCGCCCACGAACGGTCCGGCCATTCGGCGCCGGCCGACTACCTGCCGGCCCTGCAGCGCGAGCTGGTGGCCGTCATCTCGAAGTACGTGAAGATCAGCGACCAGGATCTGCGCGTGAGCCTGGAGCGCCAGGACAACCTGGAAGTGCTCGAGGTCAAGATCGAGATTCCGCAGGCCTGAACCTGCGCGCGGCTCGCCTCTGCGAGCCGCCTGCCATCCCTTCCAAGGGATAACCCTTCCCCACGTTCGTTGGGGATATTGCACCGCAGCAACCGCCGCGTATGGCGGTTGTGGCGCGTGCTGCCTTCCGCCCGCTTTCCCGCTCTCCGCCTGCCTTGCACCGCCCTGGCGCATGGTGCCTTGCACCATTTCATAGGCGTTCCGCCATTCTGTAGCGGCAAACCAACGGAATTGCACCAAATGTCTCCCCAAACGCCGCGGGCGCCCCGGATTTATGTCGGAAAGATCGGCGTTTTGTTAAATTTTCGCGGCGTTTAGTAGAAACGTTATCCACAAAGACGGACGCGCCGTGATCCGGGGCGATCCGACCACAAGACAGAAAAGGAGCAACATGAAGAAATCGCTACTGGCCCTCGCCGTGGGTTCGCTGTGCGCAGGCAGCGCCTTCGCTCAAACGTCGGTCACGCTGTACGGGATCGTTGACAACAGCATCCACTACACCAACAACGCCGACGCGCAGAACCACAGCCGCACCGAAGTGGACAACGGTGCCATCACCCAGAGCCGTTGGGGCATCAAGGGCGCGGAAGCCCTGGGCGGCAACCTGAAGGCGATCTTCCAGCTGGAAAACGGCTTCAACGGCCCGGACGGCACGATGAGCTCGTCGGGTCAGATCTTCAACCGTCAAGCCTACGTCGGCCTGGCCGGCGACTTCGGCTCGGTCAAGCTGGGCCGTCAGTACACCGAAGGGTTTAACTTCTTCGGCGACTACGATCCGCTGACCATCGGTAACTACAACGGCAACTCGTGGATGTACTACAGCCTCACGCAGCTGCGCCGTAACAACGTGATCAGCTACAGCGGCTCGTTCAGCGGCCTGGACGTCGGCCTGAGCTACGGCTTCGGCGAAACGCCGGGCAGCTTCACGAAGGCCAGCGGTTCGGGTGCAGGCACGAACTCGCCGTACTTCGGCGCACGCGTGGCCTACAACTGGGGCCCCCTGGGCGTGGGCGGCGTGTACCAGGAAATCCGTGACACCAACGGCAACAAGCAGCAAATGTGGGGCGCTGCCGGTAAGTACACCGTCGGTCCGGCCAAGATCTTCGTCGGCTACATCGGCGGCAAGGACAAGACCGGCGTGATCGACAACACGCTGAACAATGCCCTGGTGGTGTCGACCACCCGCTGGAACAACCCGACCGGCGCCCAGCTGGCTGGCCTGGCCCCGGCAAACCCGCGCAAGGACACGCTGGGCTACGCAGGTGTGACGTACAACGTCACGCCGGCCCTGGCCCTGACCGGCGCCTTCTACGGCGACTACGTCGAGAACAAGAACGGCATCAACGACAACAACGGTCGTCGCTACACCGCCGCGTTCATCGCCGAGTACTCGCTGTCCAAGCGCACCCAGGTCTACGGTGCCGCCGACTGGAACAAGGTTTCGGGCGCGACCCAGACCGAACTGCCGGGTCGTGGCAACCAGACCAGCTTCGGCGCTGGCATCCGCCACATTTTCTGATCGGTCACCCGATCGGCTGTGCTGGGAAAGGCACCTTCGGGTGCCTTTTTTTCGTCCTGCGCCCTGGCGGCGCCTCCGGTTTGGCCGTCACCCCCTCCCCCAGCAGTTCCAGCCGGTACCCGTAGGTGTAGACCGGCACCACGCGCACCCCGTTTTCATCCCACAGCCCGAGCTTGTTGCGCACGCGCGAGATATGCGTGTCGATGGTGCGCGACATCGGCGAGAACTCCCGCCCCCAGACCGCCGTCACCATGTGCTCGCGCGGCACCACCCGGTTGGCGTTGCGGAACATCAGCAGCGCCAGGTCGAATTCCTTGGGCGTGAGCGGCACCAGTGCGCCGTCACGCGTGGTCTGGCGGGTCACGATGTCGAACGCGTAGCGGCCCCAGGCCAGCCGGTCGTCGTCGCGCTGGCGCGTGTCGGGATAGACCCGCCGCAGCAACGCCTGGATGCGCGCGGACAGCTCCACCGGGCGGATCGGCTTGACCATGTAGTCGTCGGCGCCGGCGGCCAGCGCGGCCGCGATATCGGCTTCGGCGGAGCGCCTGGCCACGAACATCACGGGCAGGCTCGGGTCCAGGTGCATGCGCACCCAATGCAGCACCTCCAGCCCGGACACGTGCGGCACGTCCCAGTCCAGCAGCACCAGGTCGAACGTCACCTTGCGCAAGGTCAGCAACATGCGGCGGCCATCGGTAAAGGTCACGCATTCATGGCCGGCCCCGTTCACGATGGCGCGGATCATCGCCGCCTGGGCGCTGTCGCTCTCCAGCGAAGCCACCCTCAGTCCTGTCTTCGTCATGCGTCGTCGCACCCCGCAGCGGGGCGCCGTTGAATGAATCCGACGACCATTAGATGCGGAGTTGTGCACAAACCCTATAAGACGATGCTCATTTTTGTGTCCGCCACAAATGTTTACTTCGCCCTGAAGGCGCTGCGTCCTACCATGGGCCGCACTGAACGACTGCAAGGACCTGCAAGGAACAAACGTGAAGATCGCCGCGCTTGAAGACAATCCGGCTCGCATCATGGTGCTGGAGCGCGCCCTGCAACGGGGCGGGCACGATCTGGCACGCTTTCGCTGCGGCATGCCGCTGGTGGACGCCATCCATGCAGAGCCGTTCGACATGCTGCTGCTGGACCGCGATGTGGCGGACACCGATGCCGAGGAACTGCTCGACTGGGTCCGACGCACGCTCGGACACGGCCTGCCCGTGATGATGTTCGGCGCCAGCGATGCCGAATCGGACGTGGCGCGCTGCCTGATGGCGGGCGCCGACGCCTACGTGCCCCAGCCCGTGCGCGACGGCGAACTGCTCGCGCGCATCGAGGCGCTGGGCCGGCGCGCCGCCGCGCAACCGGTGCGGCCGGCCACGGCGCCAGCCGGGTTGCTGGAAAACGGCCCCGACCAGCTGGTCTGCGGCGAATACCGCTTTTCGGTGGCGGAACGGCAGGTGTGGCTGAAGGGCGTGCCGGTGACGCTGTCGCCCAAGGAATTTGCGCTGGCGCTGCTGCTGTTCCGCCATCTCGGCATGCTGGTGGCACGGCGGACGATGATCGACAGGGTCTGGCACGGTGCCGACATGAGCGAACAGTCGCGCACCATCGACAGCCATCTGTCGCGCATCCGCACCAAGCTGGCGCTATGGCCGTTCAACGGCGTGATGCTGCGCACGGTGTACCGGCTGGGCAGCCGGCTTGATGTGGCTTGATGTGGCTTGAAGAAAATACGATGGCGCAGGGAGCCCCGCGCCAGGTCCGGCTATCCCGCTCAGTCCGCCTTGATGCCGGCTTCCTTGACGATGCGGGCGTTCTCCTGCGATTCGGCGTGGATGGCCTTGGCGAACTGCGCCGCCGATCCGCCCGTGGGTACCTCGCCGCCACGCAGCAGGCGGTCGCGCACGTCGGGTTCGGCCAGCGCCTTGTTGAGCTCGGCGTTGAGCTTCTCGACGATGGCCGCCGGCGTCTTGCCCGGTGCGAAGATGCCGAACGTCGACGTCAGGTTGGCCTTCGGATAGCCAAGTTCGTCGAAGGTGGGCACGTTGGGCAGGCTGTCGAGCCGCTTCGGCGCGCCCACGGCAATGGCGCGCAGGCGGTTGGCCTGCATGTGCTGGGTCAGCATGGGGCTGGCGTTGGTGCTCATCACCTCGAACTGGCCGCCCAGCGCGTCGTTCATCTGCTGGCCCGCGCCCTTATACGGGATCAGCGTGATATCGGCCTTGGACTTCGAGCGGATCTGCTCCAGCATCACATGACCCACGGTGCCCAGGCCCGACGTGGCCCATCGCACCGAACCCGGCTTGGCCTTCGACTGCGCGATCAGGTCCTGGAACGTCTTGCCCGTGAAGCTGGGCGTGGCCACCACCAGCACGGGCGAGTACATCACGCTCATGACCGGCGCCACATCGCGCTGCGGATCGTAGTTGACGCGGCCCACGTGTGGGTTGAGCGTCAGCGGGCTGGTCGAGGCAAAGCCCAGCGTGTAGCCATCGGGCGCGGCCTTGGCCACGGCGTCGATGCCGATGCTGCCACCGGCGCCGGCCTTGTTTTCCACCACCACGGACGTACCCATCTGCACCGACAGCTTTTCGCCCAGCGCCCGCGCTACGGCATCGCTGATGCCGCCGGTGGGATAGGCCACGATCATGCGGATCGGCCGGCTCGGATAGTTGTCGGCGGCAAGGGCGGGCGCGGCGGAGGAGGCCATCAGCGTGACGGCAAGGCAGGCGGCGCGCAGCGGCAAAAGGCGGAAAACGGCCATGGTCGGGCTTCGGAAGCGGGAATACGTGGGATGGGCGCCAAGGCGGCGCGTGGGGAACAGCGTCTGGCAGCCGGACGGCAGGCGTCGGCGATATCAGCCAGCCGCCATTTTAGCTGATCGGCTATGTCGCCCTGGTCGGGCGGGCGGCTATCGCACCAGCGGGTGCTCGGGCACCCACGACACGAACAGTTCGTTGGCGCGGTCGTAGAGCCGCCAGGCCGTGCCGCATTCGCGGCAGGTGAACGACATCATGCTGAACGGCACGCCGGCCGCGCTCTGGCTGACCAGCGGCGCGGTATTGCGCAGCGCCAGGCATGGATGCGGCTCGCGGCGGCGCGAATCTTCGGCCAGGGCAAGGCAGTGGGCGCAGGCGGGACGGGCAGACATGGCGGGTGCTGCAGGGAGCTGGGCTGAGGGCTGGGGCACGGCGGACTTCATGACCGAGATGATGCCGCAAAACCGGTGCCAGGGTACTGGACCCGTGCGCGTTGCGCGCGCAACATGTGGGCTTCACACCACCAGGAAGAAAAGAGGAGTCGTTTCGTGTCCGTCCCCCGCACCGTGTTTCGTCATCGTCCCGTCATCCTTTCCTCCGTGGCACTGGCCGCCGCGCTGTTCGCCGGTGCAGCCGCCGCCGCGCCCGTCGAGCCGGCCTACCAGCTGGCCCAGCAGGAAAAGCCCGCCCTGATCAACACCATGAAGGACCTGGTGTCGATCGAGTCCGGCAGCAAGGACATCGAGGGCCTGGACCGCATCGCCAACCTGATCCGCGGCCGGCTGGCCGCGATGGGCGGCGACGCAAAGCTGGTGGAGCCCACCGAGATCTACCGCATGGCGGACACGCCCGAGAAGGTGGGCAAGATGGTGCATGCCACGTTCAAGGGCACGGGCAAGCGCAAGATCATGCTGATCGCCCACATGGACACGGTGTACCTGCGCGGCATGCTGGCCCAGCAGCCGTTCCGCGTGGAAGGCGACAAGGCCTATGGCCTGGGCATCGCCGACGACAAGAACGGTGTGGCCGTGATCCTGCACACGGTGGCGATCCTGCAGAAGATGAATTTCAAGGATTACGGCACGCTGACCGTGCTGATCAACGGCGACGAGGAAATCAGCTCGCCCGGCGCCCGCGCCATGATGACCAAGCTGGGGGCCGAGCAGGACGCCGTGTTCTCGTGCGAGGCCACGCGGGTGACTGGCGACCGGCTGTCGCTGGCCACCAGCGGCATCGGGGCCATCGCGCTCAAGGTGGACGGCAAGTCGTCGCACGCCGGCAGCTCGCCCGAGCTGGGACGGAACGCGCTGTACGAGATGTCGCACCAGATCCTGCAGATGCGCGACCTGTCGAATCCCGATACCGGGCTCAAGGTCAACTGGACGCTGTCGCAGGCCGGCACCAACCGCAACGTGATTCCCGCCGTGGCCACCGCCCAGGCCGACGTGCGCGTGCTGCGCACCGCCGACTACGACGGGCTGGAGAAGACGCTGCAGGAGCGGACGCAGAAAAAGCTGATTCCCGACGCCAAGGTCGAGGTCAAGTTCGAACGCCGCCGTCCGCCGCTGGAAGTCACGCCGGCCTCGCGTGCGCTGGCCGCCCATGCCCAGGGCATCTACGCGGAAATCGGCGAGAAGCTGGCGGTGTATGACACTGCCGAAGGCGGCGGCACCGACGCCGCGTTTGCCGCAGCGGCCACCAAGGCCCCGGTGATCGAGCGCTTCGGGCTGCGCGGCTTCGGCGCCCATTCGAACGACGCCGAATACGTAGACCTGAACTCGGTAACGCCGCGCCTGTACCTGGTGACGCGCATGATCATGGATGTTTCGCAGGACAAGGCGGGGAAGTAAGGTGGTTTTGCTCCCCTTGGTTTTGCTCCCCTCTCCCGTTTGGCGGGAGAGGGGAGAAACCAATCAGGCGACTTTCGCCCGCTCCCGCAGGTCCGGCAGGAATACCGCCAGCAGGCCCAGCAGCGGCAGGTAGGCGCAGAGGTGGTAGACCGATTCGATGCCATGCGCATCGGCCAGCTTGCCCAGCACCGCGGCGCCGATGCCGCCCATGCCGAACGCGAAGCCGAAGAACAGGCCCGACACCATGCCTACCTTGCCCGGGATCAGCTCCTGGGCGAACACCAGGATGGCCGAGAACGCCGATGCCAGGATGAAGCCGATGATCACCGTCAGCACGGCCGTCCAGAACAGGTTGGCGTGCGGCAGCATCAGCGTGAACGGCGCCACGCCCAGGATCGACGCCCAGATTACGCGCTTGCGACCGATGCGGTCACCGATCGGGCCGCCCAGGATGGTGCCCGCGGCCACGGCGAACAGGAACAGGAACAGGTACACCTGAGACGTCTGGCGCTCCAGCCCGAACTTCTCCATCAGGTAGAACGTGTAGTACGTGTTCAGGCTGGCCATGTAGAAATACTTCGAGAAAATCAGCAGCAGCAGCACCGTCATGGCGCGCACCACGGTCGACGTCGGCAGCTTGCGGACTGCACCGGCCGCGGCCTTCTTCTTGGCGGCGCGCTCGGCCAGATGCCGGCCGTACCAGCCGCCGATCTGCCACAGCACCGCAATCGCCAGCACCGCCGCCAGCGAGAACCACGCCACGCTGCCCTGCGTATGGACGATCCACGCGGCCAGCAGCGGGCCCATGGCGCTGCCGCCATTGCCGCCCACCTGGAAGATCGACTGGGCCAGGCCGTGCTGGCCGCCCGACGCCAGCCGCGCCACGCGCGACGACTCCGGATGGAAGATCGACGAGCCGGTACCCACCAGCGCCGCCGCCACCAGCAGCACGCCATAGGTGGGCGCCACCGACAGCAGCAGCAGGCCGCCCAGCGTGAAGCCCATGCCGATGGCCAGCGAATGGGGCTTCGGATGCTTGTCCGTGTACAGGCCCACGATGGGCTGCAGCAGCGACGCGGTGATCTGGTACGTCAGCGTCAGCAGGCCAATCTGCGTAAAGCTCAGGTTGAAGCCGCCCTTGAGCATCGGATAGATGGCCAGGATCAGCGACTGGATCATGTCGTTGAGGAAGTGCGCGAAACTGATCGCGTACAGCACGCGGAAGCGCGTGCCTTCCTGGCGAGGCGCCGGGGAAGCGGCGGAATTGACGGTTGTGCTCATGGTCGGGGGCGCATTGGCCGGTTCTCTTGTCTGGAATCTTCCACACGCCATTTCGCACGGCATTCGGGAAGTGTGACGATGCTAATTGGCAAATCGGCGCCTGTCCTGCGAGAATGAGGCCGCAACCTTGGAGAAAAGGACATGCCGGGTACCCAGCGACCGCCGCAACGCCGCAAGCCGTCCGAATCCGTGGGATCGGCCAACGCCACGGGGTCGCCCGCACCCCGGGTCGCCTGGGTCGACCGCGACGCCCCGGGCAGCAAACCCCTGCCCCCCGACGCGCCGCGCGACCCCGCCATGGACGCCCGCGCCGACACCTATGCCGAGCGTCCCGCCTACGTCCAGTACGACCGTAGCCCGATGCCGGTCACGGCGATGGCCGCCGACTACGTGCCGGGCCACGTCACCAAGCGCCACCAGCACCCGCACGCCCAGCTGATCCATGCGATGCATGGCGTGATGGTGGTTTCCACCGCCGAAGGCCAATGGACCGTGCCGCCCACGCGCGGCATGTGGATGCCCGGCGGCACCACGCACTGGATCCGCATGGTGGGCCGCGTGCAGATGCGCACCGCCTATATCCGCCCCGATGCGGCGCCCGACCTGCCCACGCAATGTACCGTCCTGGGCATTTCCCCGCTGCTGCGCGAACTGATCCTGGCCGCCATCGACGTGCCGCCGCTCTATGAGATGGATTCGCGCGATGGCCGCCTGATGCGGCTGCTGCTCGATGAAGTGAAGCTGGTGCCGACGCTGCCGCTGCACCTGCCAAGCCCTGCCAATGCGGACCTGCGCACGATCTGCGACCAGATCGTGGCCGAGCCCGATACCGACCTGACACTGGCCGACTGGGGCACGCGCCTGGGCCTGGATCCGAAGACGATCCAGCGGCGTTTTGCTCGCGAAACGGGGATGACCTTTGGCCAGTGGCGCCAGCAGGCGCGGCTGCTGGCCGCGCTGGAGCGCCTGGCGGCGGGCGACAAGGTGGTGGATGTGGCGCTGGACATGGGCTACGAGAGCCCGAGCGCGTTCGCGACGATGTTCCGGCGGCAGTTTGGCGTGCCGCCGAGCGCCTTCTTCAAGTGACCCGGCCTGCCCTGCCGGCGCTGAGCCGGCCGGTCGATATCAGATGGTTATTCCGCCAGATAGCGTTCCACCAGCCGCGTCCAGTACGCCGCGCCGACGGTCAGGTTGTCGTCGTTGAAGTCGTAGCCGGCGTTGTGCAGCAGCGGCTGGTTGGCGCCGTTGCCCATCCGCACGAAGCAGCCGGGGCGCTGCTGCAGGAAATACGCGAAGTCCTCGCTGCCGGCAATGCGATGGAAGTTGGCGATCGCGCGCTCCGGGCCCACCAGTTCCTCGGCCACCTGCCGGGCGAACTCGGTCTCGGCCTCGCTGTTCACCAGCACCGGGTAGCCGCGCACATAGTCGATGTCGGCCGTGGCGCCATAGCCTTCGGCATGCGCCGTCACCAGTTGGCGGATGCGTGCTTCCATCGACGCCCGCACCTCGGGGTTGAACGACCGCACGCTGATTTCCATGCGCGCGCTGTCGGGGATCACGTTCGGTGCATGGCCAGCGTGCAGCGTGCCGATGGTGACCACGGCGGTCTCGTTCGGGTCGACGTTGCGCGCCACGATGGACTGCAGCGCCATCACCAGGCTGCCGGCCACCAGGATCGGGTCGATCGACTGGTGCGGACGCGCCGCGTGGCCGCCCTTGCCGCGGATGGTGACCGTCACCGTGTCGCACGCGGCCATGAACGGCCCCGCGCGGAACATGAACGTGCCCGCTTCCACGCCGGGGTGATTGTGCAGGCCGAAGATGGCATCGCACGGGAAGCGCTCGAACAGGCCATCGGCCAGCATGCGTTCGGCGCCGCCGCCCGCGCCGATTTCCTCGGCGGGCTGGAAGATCAGGTGGACGGTACCGTTGAAGTGCCGCGTGCGCGCCAGCTGCCGCGCGGCACCCAGCAGCACGGTGGTGTGGCCGTCGTGCCCGCAGGCGTGCATCCTGCCCTCGTTCACGCTGGCGTACGGCAGGCCGGTGCGTTCGTGGATCGGCAGCGCGTCCATGTCGGCACGAATGCCGACGCTGCGCTTGCCGCTGCCGGAACGCAGCGTGGCCACGACACCGGTGCCACCCACGCCGCGCGTCACGGCGAAGCCCCAACCTTCGAGCTTGCTGGCGACAAGCTCGGCGGTGCGCACTTCGTTGAAGGCGAGTTCGGGATGCTGGTGGATGCTGCGGCGGATGTCCTGCAGTTCGTCACGCGAGTCGAGCGTGTCATGCAGGGTGCAGAAGGTGCGAGTGGGACCGGTCTTGGCAAGACTGACCGAGACGGTCTTCAATATCGACTCGATTTCGGGGGCGTGTTCAGACATGGCATTGCTCTTGTTTGGCAGACATCATGTAGGAACAGTATTTCACGCACCCCCAAGAGGTAAAACCCCGAATGCCGATTTCGTGCGAAAGCGCCCCAAATCGTGCCAAAACTGTTGCCCTTAACGGACGCTTTGTTTGAAAACGCGACGGTTTGCAAGACCATGTTTCAGCGGGGAACCTCGTGGAGCCACGAGTTCGCCCCGCGCATTTCACATCGCAGAATCTAACGCTCGCTGTACGCCACCACTTTCTGGCGCTGTTCGCCCAGGCCCTGGATGCCCAGTTGCATCACATCGCCGGCCTTCAGGTAGCGCGGCGGCTTGAAGCCCATGCCCACGCCGGGCGGCGTTCCGGTGGCGATCAGGTCGCCGGGTTCCAGCGTCATGAAGCGGCTCACGTAGCTGACCACGGTGGCCACGTCGAAGACCATCGTCGCGGTGCTGCCCTTCTGCATGCGCTCGCCGTTGACGTCCAGCCACATGCCCAGCTTCTGGGCGTCGGGCACCTCGTCGCGGGTCACCAGCCACGGGCCCACCGGGCAGAACGTGTCGCAGCCCTTGCCCTTGTCCCACGTGCCGCCGCGTTCCAGCTGGAATTCGCGCTCTGACACATCGTTCACCACGCAGTAGCCGGCCACGTGCTCCAGCGCCTGGGCCTTCGACACATTGCGCGCCGTGGTGCCGATGACCACGCCCAGTTCCACCTCCCAGTCGGACTTCTGCGACTCGAACGGCAGCATCACGGCGTCGTTCGGGCCGTTCAGCGACGTATTCGCTTTCAGGAACACGATGGGTTCTGCCGGCAGCGGCATGCCGGCCTCGGCGGCGTGGTCGGCGTAGTTCAGGCCGATGGCGATGATCTTGCCGATGCCAGTCCAGGGCACGCCATGGCGCTGGTCCTCCACCACGGGCAGCGTGGACGGGTCGATCGCCGCCAGTCTGGCCAGCGCCGCCGGGGCCAGTTCGCCGGGCCCGATATTGCCGATCACGCCGGACAGGTCGCGCACGCGGCCGTCACGGTCAACCAGGCCCGGACGCTCGCTTCCGGGGTTTCCTACGCGCACTAGCTTCATCTTGTCTCCTCGGGGGTCAGGTCAGCCTCGCGAGCATATCGCAAGCCAGCAGGGCACGTGCAGCCGTGAAAGCCCAGCCCTCCCCCGGCTTCCATCGGCCACACCATGCAGCCCATGCATCTTTGCATACCCGCTGTGCATCGCCACGCATTGTGGGGGCGGCGCCCGCTGCCTAGACTGGCTTCACCGCACGCCGCACCCCGCGCCGTGTCCCATCCCTCAAGGAACCCCATGAAGCTCTACTACTCGCCCGCCGCATGCTCGATGGCCGTCCATATCGCGCTGCGCGAGGCCGGCCTGCCCGTCACGCTGGCCCGCGTCGACCTGATCCACCACACGCTGGCCGAGCCCGAGAACGGCACCAACGACTACTACGCCATCCACCCGCGCGGCTACGTTCCGCTGCTGCAACTCGACGACGGGTCGCGCCACAGCGAGGCATCCGCCCTGCTCCAGTTCGTCGCCGACCAGGTGCCCGAGCGCCATCTGCTGCCGGCGCCGGGCACGCCGGGCCGGCTGGAGGCCGTGGGCTGGCTGACGCTGATCTCGACCGAGCTGCACAAGGTGTTCAGCCCGTGGCTGTGGCACAAGGAAACCGACCCCAGCACCGCCGAGGCCTGCAAGGCCAAGCTGCACAAGCGCTTTGCGGAGCTGAACAGCCATCTGGCGTCGCGCGACTACCTGCTGGGCAGCCAGTTCAGCGTGGCCGATGCGTACTGCTTCACCATCGTCGGCTGGGCCCGGCTGCTGCACCTGTCGCTGGACGCGTACCCGAAACTGCAGGAATACCTGTCCCGCGTGGCCGCCCGGCCGGCCGTGCAGGCCGCCATGCGCGCCGAGGGCCTCGTGCGCGACTGATTCCTGATTCGGACCCGCATGCCGGGGCTAGCGCATGATCTGCGTGGGCACGCGATAGTGATTGGCGTCGATTAGGTCCAGCCCGCACTGAAGCTGATCGACCCAGTTGATGAACCGCGCCACCATCTCGCGCCCGCGGAACGACGGCCCGTGCTGGGGCACGATCCGCTCGATATCCAGCGTGCGCGCCATGGCGGCCCACAGCCGGCAGGCGCGATTGCCACTCATGTAGCGGCGATGGAAGGCGAGCATGCGGGCGGCGTGGGCGTCGAAGTTGCTCACCTCCCCGCAGGCTTCGCCCGACGACGTCATCGACGCGCCAAGATCGCCCGAGAACAGGATCTTGCTGACCGGATCGTAGAACTGGAAATTGCCTTCGGAGTGCAGGAAGTGGGCCGGCACGGCCATGATCGACGACTGGCCAAGCGGCACGATCATCCCCGCATCGGGAATCGGCACGATGCGGCCGGCCGTCTTGCCGGTCTGGCAGAAGTGCGGCAGGAAGCGGGCCCAGACCTCGGAAATCAGCACGCGGCTGTCCGACGACGTCAGCCAGCGCCCCACCGACGCCACGATGTCGGGATCGGCATGCGACGCCAGCACATAGTCGAGCTGCTTGGGCGGGAAATAGCGGCTGATGGTCATGTACAGCTCGCTGTACGTCATCTGGCCGCCGGGATCGATCAGCGCCGCGTGGCCGTGGTCGACCACCAGGAACTGGTTGCTCTGGACCGCTTCGCCGTGAGAATCGTCTACCAGGTCCGTAAAGGCCAGGCAGACGTGCCCGTCGGATTCGTAAAGCACCTTGCTCATGAACGCCCTCTTCCGCTTGTGATTGTTTTTAAGCGGCGAAAGTACTCAGAAGCGCAGTGTTCTTAGTTGATGTTTATCAAGATTCGATGAAAGCGCGCGAAACGACCAGACAGCGGCCGGCAAGCGGCCTGCAAGCGGCCGGACGGGCGCCGGCCGCCGGGCGTATCAGCGCGTGGAAAGCAGCTCTTCGATCTTGGCCACGAACTGCTTGTCGTCGGGCTTGACCATGCTGTTGTAGCTGCCGACGACCTGGCCCTTGCGGTCGATCAGGTATTTGTAGAAATTCCACTTCGGCGCCGTGCCGGTCTCCTTCGCCAGCATCACGTACATCGGATTGGCTTCGCCGCCGCGCACGTGGGATTTGCCGAGCATCGGGAACTTGACGCCGTAGGTGTTGTAGCAAAAGTCCGAGATTTCCTTCGCCGAGCCGGGCTCCTGCGAAAAGTCGTTCGACGGGAAGCCCAGCACCACCAGGCCGCGCTCGCGGTACTTGGCGTAGAGCGCCTCCAGGCCCTCGTACTGCGGCGTGAAGCCGCAATAGCTGGCGGTGTTGACGATCAGCACGACCTTGCCGGCGTACTGGCACAGGTTCTGGGGCGATTCGTCCTGCAGGCGCGGGAACCGGAAATTCAGCGTCGTCGGGCAATTGCCGGCCGGTTGCGCCGACACCGCGGCGGACTTTTCGGCAGCGCGGGACGGGTGCGGCAGCAAGGCGGCCAGGGCGGCCAGCCCCAGCGCTGCCGTCAGGGCCATGCGCTGGAGATGTTGCCGCATGCGATCCGCTTTCACTGCAGTGGCCAGGGTGCGTTGGCGAGACATGGGTTCAGGCTCCGGTTTAAGAGGGATGGTCAGTGCAGCAGAGTCTACGCTTTCGGGCGGTTCGCGTCATGACGCGGGGCCGCAGCGCGGGCGAGTTCATTCCATATGGATCTTGGCAGTGTGTTCGGTGACGCTGCTGCGCAGTTCCAGGTCCGGCATCCGGCGCACGATGATCAGCGCCACGATGGCCGCCACGGCACCCGCCGCGAAGATCAGGTGGAAGCCCGATTCCACGCCGCCCGCCAGCACCTGGCGCACCGCCGGCGACAGATGGGCCATCGCCTCGCTGCCATGGCGCAGCGAACCCAGGTCCAGCGCCTGAGTCACGCCCGAGCGCGCCAGCGCATCGCGGAATTCCATCGCCAGCAGCGTCCCGGCCAGCGCGCCGCCCAGCGCGCTGCCCAGCGACCGGATCACCAGCAGCGCGCCGGTGCCAGCGCCCATGTCTCGGCGCTCCAGCGCGTTCTGTACCGAAATCAGCGTGCCGACCATCGACATGCCCAGCCCGATGCCGGCAATCGTCATCGCCAACAGCACCATAGCGGTGGGCACGGCAGCCGTGACGGTGGCCAGCGACACCAGCCCCACGGCGGCGGCCACGTAGCCGCCGGTCAGGATCTCGCGCATGCGGCCCAGGCGCGGCGCAAGCCACGCCACCACGAAATTGCCGGCCACCGTGGACAGCAGGAACGGCACCACCAGCAGGCCGGACAGCGACGCATCGGCATCGCGCACCAGCTGGAAGTGCAGGGGCAGGGCGAAGATGCACAGGAAGATATTGAGTGCGGCCAGCGCCGACGCGCCCGTGCCCATCACATAGGCACGGTTGCGGAACAGGCGCGGCGGCAGCATCGGATCGGCGGCGCGCCGTTCCTGCCAGGCCAGCAGCGCCACGGCCGCCAGCGTCAGCAGCAACAGGCCGCCCATTTCCAGCGAAATCCAGTCGAAGGCCTCGCCGGCCCAGCTCATCGCCAGCAGGAAGGCGACGATGGCCACCGCCAGCAGGCTGGCGCCCAGCCAGTCCACCTGCGGCCGGCCGCCCCGCGCGCGCAGGTGCGCCAGCCCGCGATAGCACATGGCCATGGCCAGCAGGCCCAGCGGCACGTTGATCCAGAACAGCCAGCGCCACGACATGTGGTCGGACACCCAGCCGCCCACCAGCGGCCCGGCAATCGACGACACCGCCCATACCGTCGCCAGGTAGCCCTGATACCGGCCGCGCTGGCGGGGCGCCACCACATCGGCGATGGCGGCCTGCGCCAGCGACATCAGCCCGCCGCCGCCCACCCCCTGCAGCGCGCGGAACAGGATCAGCTGCGTCAGCGATTGCGCCAGCGCGCACGCCACCGACGCGGCAATAAATAGCGAAATCGCCAACATCAGCAGGCGCCGCCGGCCAAAACTGTCCGACAGCTTGCCGTACAGCGGCGTGGTCACCGTCGACACGATGAGGTAGGCGGTGACGATCCACGACAGGTGGCCAAAGCCGTTCAGGTCGTTGGCGATGGCCGGCACGGCCGGAATCACCACGGTCTGATCGAGCGCGGCCAGCAGGATGCAAAGCACGATGCCGCCGATTACCCGCATGATCGCGGCGTGATCGTGGACGATAGGAGCGGCGTCCAGCGTGGCGGACTGGGAAGGCGAGGGCGATGACATGCGATTGGGTGCGGATGGGGTACGAGCGGCGCCAAGGTGCCGTGGAGACCACAAAAAACCGGCCGCATGACATCGATGCGGCCTTATTCAGTATCCGCATAATTATATGCATGCTTAGTATTTGGCGCTGGGACGGTTTGCGCCGGAGGGCGGGCCGATGGGACAAAAACTACAGGCCGAGCGACGCCCCGGACACTTCCGATCACATGTCCGGGGAGGGAGAAGAAATTTCCGAGGGAGGAGCGCGCCGGCTAGCGCGAGCCGCCGGTGATGTAGTGCTCCAGCTGTTCGATCGTGAAGCGCTGTTCGCTGATGATGTCGTTGACCAGGTCACCGATCGACAGCATGCCGAGCAATGTATCGCCATCCATGACAGGAAGGTGACGCAGGCGATGCCTGGTCATCAGCGCCATGCAGTCGTCCGTGCTCTGGTCGGCGCGCACGTAGATCACGGCCGTGGTCATGATCTCCTTGACCAGCGTCTCGCGCGACGTGCGCTGCATCAGGATCACCTTGCGCGCGTAATCCCGTTCGCTCAGGATGCCGACGATCTTGTCGTGCTCCATCACCAGCAGGGCGCCGATACCCTTGTCGGCCATCAGCTGCAGTGCCGCGTACACCGTAGCCGTGGGTGGAATGCCGAAGATGGCTTGATTGGCCTTGTTTTCCAGAACCTGCCGTGCGGTCTTCATGTCACCGACTCCTTGTTGCCGTTTTGGAAACAGTCGCTGCCCAGACCCGATCGATCTGCGGTGCCGCGCAAAAGCCCGCGCCCCCGGGGGTCTGGCCGCGTCTAACCAGATTAGCAAAGGAAAGCGTTGCCTTACAGGGTGACTTTCACGAATCTTTGGCGACAGTGTTGGGCCCGGGCGCATGGCGTCACGCGGTGGGCGCCTGGGTCGCCGCCAGCCGGACGGCGCGCGGCTTGCGCTGCCATAGCCGGGCCAGGCGGGCGATGTCGGGTGGCGGATCGGCGTCCGGCGACGCATGGAACAGCAGAGTCTGGCGCGATTTTGGGCAGCGGCTGGCCACAAACGCGATGTCGTCGGCAAATCCCATGTCGAGCATCGTGTCCGCGGCTTCGAAAACCAGCGTGTTCACGGCGCGCAGGTCCAGGCTTGCCGCATCGATATGGTCGAGCATCCGTCCCGGCGTCCCCACAACAATATGCGCGCCGTGGATCAGGCTATCGATTTGTGCCCGGATCGGCATGCCGGAGCAGAGCAGGGCCACCTTCACCTGGCCCGCTATCCCGGCCAGCCGCCGGATGCGTCGCGCCACCACCTCGGCGCGCTCGCGCGTGGGACACAGCACCAGGGACTGCACGTCGAACCGCTGCGGATCGAGCCGGTGCAGCAGGGCGATCGCCAGCGTCGTGGCCGTGCCGCCTTGCCGCACCTGCACGATCAGGTCGTGCCCGGCCAGCGCCAGGGGCAGGGCGGCGGACTGCAGCGGCGTCATCGAGACGTGGCCAGCCTGGGCCAGCGCGTCGAGCCACATCGGCTCCAGCGGCAGCGCCGAAAAGGGTTCGCGCCGTGGCGCTATCGCAGGGGATGAGGGCGGACTGGCACGCATGGGCTTCACGCGCCGGCGCGGCTGGGGGTTTTTGTTGCAGCGGCCTTCCTGGCGGGTTTTGGGGTGGTGGGGTGGTTGTGGCTTTGGTGGCTTTGGTGGCGGCTTTGTGGTGGCTTTCTTGGCAGCGTTTGCTGCAGCCTTCTTTGTTGCGGCGCTCTTTATTGCGGCTTTCGTTGCGGGCGCCTTCTTCGCCGGGGCCTTGGCCGGCCCATCGGCGGCCGCCGGCTTCGACACTGCCACCTTCACCGGCAGTTCCTCGGACGGGGCCCAGCCCAGCCGCTCCAGCAACGCCCCGGCTGCGGCCGGTGCCCGTTCCTTGGCACCGTTGATAAAGAATAGATAGACCGCCTTCGGCTTGCGCTTCGCCCCCGGCTTGTCTTCCACCGCCGGCAGGTCATCGGGTGTCTTGCCCCCGCCCAGCTCGCCACGCGGCCGGCCCACGCATCCAGATCCTTGGGCGCGTAGCCGGTCGCCAGCTTTTCCTGCGCGTTCATCAACCGCGCATAGACAAAGTCCGACGTCAGGTCGGCAAACGACGGAAATTTTGGCGAATCGGTGAATACCGTGGCGGCATTGAACTTGCGCGCAAGCTTCAGATATTCGCCACACATGAAACTGGCGTGGCGCACTTCCAGCACGTGTCGCAAGTCCACGCCTTCCACCGAGGCTGGCAACAGGCTCAGGAACGCTTCGAAGTCATCGGGCACGAACTGCTTGGTTGGGGCAAATTGCCAGACGACAGGCCCAAGCTTGTGACGCAGTTCGGCAATGCCGCTATCGATAAAGCGATGAATCGAATCGGCGCCCTCGGCCAGGATGCGCCGGTTGGTGGCAAAGCGCGACGCCTTGACGGCGAACACGAAATCATCGGGCGTGGCGTCGCGCCAGTTGGCAAAGGACGTGCGCTTCTGCGTGCCGTGATACGTGCTGTTGATCTCGATTGCGGTCAGATGGCGACTCGCATATTCCAGCTCGCGCGCCTGCGGCAGACCGGCCGGGTAGAAATTGTCGCGCCACGGCGCGAAATTCCACCCGCCGATCCCGATGTGGACGTTCTCCGATGACTTGCCCTGCTTGCGCACTGCCATGGCTACGATCTCCGCAAGAGACGATGCAGCAAGTCTAGCCGCATTTGCCACACACGGCTGTCAGGATGCGGACACGTGATTCGTGCGCGGCATGCCCCGCCAGGCGACGGCCTACGCCCCTTCGCCCGGCGCCGGATACTTGCGCGCATTCATTTCCATCTTGGCGCGAACCGCCGCATCCAGGTCGACACCGAGCGCCGTCACCAGCTGCGTCAGGTAGATCGTAATATCTGCCAGTTCCTGCTCGACATGCGCCCGCTCCGCCGTCGACATGACGCCGCGCGACTCCTCCTCGGTCTGCCACTGGAAGATCTCCACCAGCTCGGCCACCTCCACGCTAAGCGCCATCGCCAGGTTCTTTGGACTGTGATACTTCCCCAGCCACGCGCCTCGCCAAAGGCAAGGGCGGCCTGCTGGAGGTTCTTGAGATCGATGAGGGCCATGGTGTTTGGGTGCAAAAAGTATAAAGGGGGTGAATTCGAGCGAGGCATTGTCCCATTTGAGCGTCATGGTTCGGCGCTGGCAGGCCCGCCCGACGTTACCCAGCGGCATAGGATTTGCGCCAAAAAAATCCCGGCCGAAGCCGGGATTTCCTATGCGCAGGCGGTTGTGGGGAACCGGAATTCGTGAGACTGGACCTCCCCTAAAATCAAGGACTTGCCAACTTAATCCGTCCTGGCTATGCCTGGCAAAGAACGGAAAAAGTGAGACTGGCGTGATTTCATGCACGAATTAGTGAGACTGCCGGACAAGAGTATCTTAGGCCACTTTTCGGCTTAGAACCATCGCGTGCGGCATCCGCCACGCCCACAGCCAGATCACCGGCGCTTTGCCTGTTCCGTTCGTTGCAGACGGGGGTAACCGTGGAGATCCGAAAGTGCGCCAATTGCGGCTGTTTCTTTGACGTTCGCCCGCAGTCACCAGCCCAGCAATATTGCTCATCGCCGGAATGCCAGCGGCGCCGGCGCGCCGAATGGCAGCGAGCGCGCAGAGCGTCGGATCCCGACTACAAAGAGAACCAAGCTCGAGCTCAGGCGGCTTGGGTACAACGTCATCCGGACTACTGGAAATCGTACCGTCAGCTACACCCCGACTATAGTGCCCGCAATCGCGCGCAACAGATTCGGCGCACATCCACGAAACGTCTTGCAAAGATGGACGCCTGTAAGCCGTCATCATCCTCGCTCGCTAACGTTTACATGCTAGCCCCGGCCTTCATTCACCCTCGTCGCAAGATGGACGTCTGGTTGGTCCGAATCGTTGCCTTACAGTATGTTCCAGCGTCGGACTATCGATTGCAAAGAGAAGACGTGTAACGCGGCTGCGGCGTTTTGCTAAAACTAGTTCGTATGCCCGTTGATCGCCCGGCGTGATCCTTGTGAGCATGCGAAAGCAGCGAGTCGACATCATGCAGTCGTGCGCCATACAAGCTGACGCGGCACCAGAATCCACCGTTCGCGCGGCAGAGTACGTTCGCATGTCTACGGAGCACCAGCAGTACTCGACGGAAAATCAGCGCGCCAAGATCCAGGAATACGCCACGAATCGGGGACTGTCCATCATCAAGACCTACGCTGACGAAGGTAAAAGTGGGCTGCGCATTGATGGACGCCGAGCTCTCCAAGAGCTGATCCACGACGTCGAATCCGGATCCGCGGATTACCAAGTCATTCTGGTGTACGACGTAAGTCGTTGGGGCCGATTCCAAGACGCCGACGAAAGCGCCTACTACGAATACATCTGCCGCCGCGCGGGTATGCAGGTCGCATATTGCGCTGAGCAGTTCGAGAATGATGGATCGCCCGTTTCCACCATCGTCAAAGGTGTGAAACGTGCGATGGCCGGCGAGTACAGCCGAGAGCTGTCGTCCAAGGTATTCGCCGGCCAGTGCCGTCTAATCGAGCTCGGTTTTCGCCAAGGCGGTCCTGCAGGTTTTGGCCTTCGTCGCGTACTTGTGGATCAACATGGTGTCATGAAGGGGGTTTTAGACAGGGGTGAACACAAAAGCCTTCAAACAGACCGCGTCATTCTGATGCCGGGGCCGGAAAGCGAGACTCGCACCATCAACCTCGTCTACACCTGGTTCATCAATGAAGCACTCAACGAATACGAAATCGCTGCTCGCTTGAATAGCATGGGCATCGAGACCGACTTCGGTCGACCTTGGAGCCGATCAACTGTGAGGGAGGTACTGACGAACGAGAAGTACATTGGCAACAACGTCTATAACCGCGTTTCCTACAAGCTAAAGAAGGCTCGCGTTGTAAATACACCTGAGATGTGGATCAGGAAAGAGCATGCGTTCGAGCCGATCGTGCCTGCAGATATCTTCTACACCGCGCAAGGAATCATGCGAGCACGGGCCCGTATTCCGAAGACGAGCTGATTGAGCGTCTGCGCGCTCTGTACAAGAGCCGGGGGATTCTTTCTGGCCTGATCATTGATGAGACCGAGGGCATGCCGTCTTCGTCCGTCTACACCTACCGGTTCGGAAGCCTAATTCGCGCTTACCAAGTCGTTGGCTTCACGCCAGCGCGCGACTACCGTTACATTGAGGCAAACCGCTTCCTAAGGAAGCTTCATCCGGATATTGTCGAAGACACAGAGCATCGAATCGCCGATCTTGGCGGATGCGTCAAGCGAGATCCCGCAACGGACATACTCGCCATCAATGGAGAGTTCTCGGTCTCAATTGTCCTTGCTCGTTGCCAAACGTCCTTGAGCGGGCGCAATCGATGGAAAGTTCGCTTCGACACCAGTCTGCTGCCCGATGTGACTGTTGCCGTTCGACTCGACCAGCAAAACACCGCGCCGATGGACTACTACCTCCTGCCTCACCTGGACTTCTCCAGGCAACGCATCAATCTCGCGGAAAGGAACCCCGCAGAATTCGAGAGCTATCGATTCGATACTCTCGACTATCTTTATGGCATGGCTGCCCGTGCAAAGCTCAGGAGGGCAGCATGATCGAGCGTCCCATACCTGGTGAAGTACGCATGGTACCGATTGACCGTGTGGAGGTGCTCAATACCCGAGAGCGCAACGGCAAGGTCTTTGAAGAGATTGTCACCAACATCAAGACCATCGGACTGAAGAAGCCCATCACCGTGACTCCACGGCCAGCCCCGGACGGCGGTGAACGGTACATGCTGGTTTGTGGTGAGGGCAGATTGAAAGCCTTTCGCTCTCTTGGCGAAACGATGATCCCGGCTCTGGTCGTCAATGTGAGTGATGAAGACGCTTTCATCATGAGTCTGGCTGAAAACATAGCAAGACGGCAGTGTCGTTCATTGGAACTACTCGCAGGTATCCGGCAACTGCATGAACAAGGGTATGCACCAAAGGTAATTGCGGAGAAGACTGGCCTTAGACAATCCTATGTTCATGGCATCCTCACGCTGTTGCAGCAGGGAGAAGAGCGACTGCTTGTAGCCGTTGAAAAGGGAACGATTCCTCTCAGCGCTGCCATGACCATTGTTGGAGCCGGCGACGACGACAAGGCCATCCAGGCCGCCCTTCAAGACGCGTATGAGACAGGCAAGCTGCGGGGGAAGCAGTTGATGGATGCCCGTCGCATCATTGAGCGTCGACAAACGCTCGGCCGTACGGCGACTCGCCGTATGCCTCGAGGATCGGGAACAGACGTGTCAACTTCCAGCCTGGTTAGAACGTATCAGAACGAAGTGGAGCGCCAGCGGGCTATGGTGCGAAAGGCAGAGTTCGCACAACAGAGATTACTGTTCGTAGTAGGCGCACTGCGTCAACTATTTGCCGACGAAAATTTCGTCAACCTCCTTCGGGCGGAAGATCTTGCAACGCTGCCTAGGTACTTGTCGGAGCGAGTTCTGGCAGGAGGGTACTCAAAATGAGTGGCATCACACTCGGCTTCATTCCGGAACCTCGCTGCCTGGCGGTTGCCTGCATCCTTCCGTCACGTCGCATTCCCGAGGGATTGGACACTTCTAGGAAGTTCAAGCAGATCAAATCCTCCATTGAAGAGGTCGGCCTCATCGAGCCATTGACCGTAACGCCCGCGAACGAACAGTCCGGGCAGCATGTCCTGCTCGACGGTCACATACGACTCATCGCTCTACGCGATCTGGGCTTCGTTGAGGCGGCCTGCCTGATTGCGACCGATGACGAAGCCTACACGTACAACAATCGAATCAATCGACTGTCCACAATCCAGGAGCACTTCATGTTGCGGAGGGCGATCGAGCGAGGTGTGTCTCCCGAACGCTTGGCGCGAGCTTTCAGCGTGGACATCACCCACATTCAGAAGAAGATCAATCTGCTGAATGGGATTTGTCCAGAGGCGACGGAGTTGCTCAGGGATCAGCAGTTTTCGCCAGAGCTAGGCCGCGTGATTCGCAAGATGAAGCCCACGAGACAAGTGGAATGTCTTGAGTTGATGGTATCCGCCAACAACCTCACAGTCGCCTATGCAGAGGCATTGCTCGTCGCCACACCGGTCGAACTGCTAATCGATGGGAAGAAGCCCAGCAAACTCCTTGGCATTAGTCAGGAGCAAATGGCCAAAATGGAAAGGGAAATGACCAACCTTCAGGGCCAATATCGTCTCGTGGAGCAAACATATGGGCAAGATATCCTCAACCTTGTTCTCGCCAAAGGGTATCTGGCGAGGCTACTAGAGAACGAGTCCGTCGCAAACTTCCTCCGGCAGCGGCAACCTGACCTGCTTTCGGAGTTTGAACTGATTGTGCAGACAGTATCGCTGGATCAGTAATCGCGTGAAAGTGCCAGTCATGGCGGTACCTTTCCATCCTGCTCCGTCGGAGTCGACCGACCGAAGCACAAGGGAACCTGTCCAGTAGCAAACTGATCAGTCACGGATCGATTCGCTGAAGTCAGCGCCCCTCTTGTCGCTTGAGCAGTTCCGCCAACGTTGGAAAGGGCCACTCTTCGTCCTCGTATCCCGGTGGCAGACCGAGGTGACGATCACCGTCCCCGCACTTTGTTCTGTCTCCCGGCAGGATGAGCTCAGTCACCAAGATGCCGGGCGCTTCCATCTCAAGGAAGAACCGACCACACATAGGACAATACGCCCGATCTCTGGGTTCGTTCTCACCAAGATTCATCCGGTACTCATGAATCTGGACCCTAACGCCGCAGCTGCATGTGACGGGCTCAATGTAGTTCATGGTCGCTCCTTGATTTCCGAGTACCCAGTAGACCTGCTACTGTGGGCTCTCGTCCATGGATCATGAACCTATCGTCCAAGGCGCGCATCGCCCATTGGGGTCACAGACCAATCTGCGTTATCAGCATTTGAGCTGCACGTGATATCCACAGATCTCGAATTGCTTCGAGCTAGCCGGCGGACTTCCCAGTGATTTTTATGCCGAGTTTCCTCATCATGAGCTATGCGACGGGTTCATCTGTTGTCCTGGAACTAAAGTCCGCGTTGACTATTAGGGCGGAACGGTAGTGCGGCTTGGTGAAGGCGAAATAGCAGGATCGAAGCAATCCAGCAGAGGCCATCGTTAGCAGAGACTGGAATTCGCTCGGAGACAATTCGATTGCACCCTGTAGCACTGGCTTGATAGCAGTGAACGCACCGACCGATGGCACATCCGCTTGCCCTATGACGGGATTCGAATCAACGTAGGCCATGATCGAAAACTGCGAGATTCCTGCGACTAGCTCTGTAAATTCTCCTTCGATGTGCATGGTAAGCAAGGCCTCCCTTTTTGGCGGCAATGAGCGAGGTCTGTCTGCACGAACATTGAGGCTGGCGCGAATCCGTAAGATTCTTCCCCAGCGCTGTAGTAATTCGTCGCTCCTTCTGTTCCGGACAAGTCGTGACATAAGCAGGCTCCAATGATGCGGAAGCAATACGGTCGATCAACCCCTCCGGACCCGGCGAGCGGGTGCGCAACATGAGAAGCAAGCCCCCAAATTGTCGAAGCCCTGATGCCCAGTCTTTTCAATTCAGATCGAGCTATACCGATGACGTTGGCGGTCCGATGTTTGTGGCTGGCCGCAAGGCGCCGATCATCATGGCTGAGCGACGACCGACGGCAATCGCGACTGCGTATCGTAGGATGCTGGAAGTCCGCTCTTCGGTGGGGTATGAGGGAAGGTCGATTTGGCCGATAGGCTCGTAAAGCCGTTCGCGAGCGGAACCTAAGCGCTAACCGGCATCACCGTCGAATACCCCCGACCTGACACAGTTTCCAATGATCAAAGGCAGATTGCTACCTTCGCATCGCAAACTAGCCCGCACCAAACTTCGCTCCACTGACTGATGACGGCAATCGCACTACTGAACCCCGAATCGTCGCCCCATGTAGTAGCGGACTCACTACTGTCAGCTTCAGGCCGAGATCCTCGCCAGAGCAAAATAGTATGGCTTCCCGCCCTAGGTAGCATCCGTTCCGAATGGGGAAGCGATGATGAGCCATGGCACATCACGCGCCTAGGGCGTAAATCATTCTTTCTGCCAAATTCCTCCGGAGTACTAGTCTTCGCAGGTGACTGTCGCACTGCGTTCAACTTCTGGGCGGAGCTGTCTGACGCTATAGCGAATGTCGCGCTCTACGACAGCTCAGTACGTGTGCGTCGCGCTCTGGTGGATAGAGTGCTAGCACATACAGCTGGTGCGGCCGATATTGCGCTGTTGGGTGTTCTTATTGATGAAAATGGCCGACGCGAAGCTTACGTGCACAACGCGACGAGACTCGACACAGTCAACTTCGGCTCGTGCTACGTTGCGGGCACAGGAGCGTCACTGGTGGCCAATCTCATTCAATCCACGGACATAAGGATCTCTAAGGATGGTGGGTGGCCAGCGACCATTCGGATATCCGCTACTGAAAACCTCGCTGAGCAGATTTCATCCGATATGCTATACGAGGAGAGCCTCGTCGGTAATGGCCTCAACAAGACTACTCCAATTGGCGCTCAATGCGGTGGCTTCTATGAGTGGTACGGCATCGAGACGTTCGGCATACGGCCGATGCGTCCACGCATAGATCTTCACCTGAAGGTCGAAGATCACAGAGTTTTCGCAACTCGTGTTCATTTGTCTGAGATGTTTGAACTCATAGACCCTCCCCGCTCAACCCTACCATCCCAGCGATATTCTCTCACCGTCCTGAACCTCGGGCTTGACCCGTATGAGCTAACACCGGAGGTCGACGAATGCGGGGGATGGAAAATCACTCCGGACGAAGTTCATGGTGTCATCATCGAGCCCACATTCAAACTCTATGAGCAATCCGAAGACGGCTCGGGCACCTCGCGACTATGGGGTCCGCTATCCTCCGAGGTTTTAATGGATCTATTTTCAGCGCCGATCGAAGTTCATAGAATTCGGATGACTGTGCGAAAAGATGGCTCAGCAATGGCCAAAGGTATGTACACGGACGTGGGTGAGCTTTCAAATGCGCTACTTGGCTTCGTGGGCGGTCAGTTGTGCTTGCAGCTGAGCAGCAAACTCAAACAAACCGCGCTTGCCATCGCGGCAAGGCTTTGAGTCTCCTGAGAGCTGCTAGCGACCCAGATTGAGAATGCATGCAATCGAGTACACTTTCGAGCATATTCTCATTGCCTTAGATGGGCACCTATGGGCATTAGAACTTTAGCTGATCCTGCTGCCGTCAGATTGGCGCTTAAAGAATTTGATGAGCTCGGCCGAACCGCATTCCTGGAAAAGTATGGTTACGGGCGCTCACGTGAGTACATGCTGCGGGACGCCGCGACGGGCCAACTCTACGACTCCAAGGCGATTGTTGGAGCGGCATATGGGTACGCATTTCCCGATCATGGCCCACTAGGCTCCGACAGCTTCTCCGGTGGGGAAGCTACGGTGCAAAAGCTGCTGTTAGACCTTGGTTTCGATGTGGTTCGCGTTGGCCAAGATTGGACTCGTGAGGAAGTTGAGGCGACAGTACGGGATTACTTCCGGATGTTGATACTGGAATCCAAGCAGACCCCTTACAACAAAAGCGACCACAACGCCAAGCTGCGCGCCATACTGAAGATAAGAAGCAAGGGCGCCGTAGAACTGAAGCATCAGAATATCTCTGCTGTCCTTGATCAGGTCGGCCTACCTTATATTAAGGGATACAAGCCACGGCCGAACCTACAGGATTTGCTTCGCCAGGTCGTTCTTGAACATGTACAAACTCATGGAAGGCAAGTTGAGTCTGTTCTGGATAACTTGGAAGCTCAAACTGCCCCCGCCGATCAACTATTCAAAGGGGTGTTGGTCGACCCACCCGTAGTCGAAGCACTACGGTCACCTGCCGCAAAGAGCCGCTTGCCCCGAAATTTGATTATGCGGCTCGCGACGAACGAAATCGTCGACTTGGTCACAGCGGAGAAGGCTGGGTTATAGGCTTCGAGCAGCGCAGATTGGTTGAGGAGCAACGGCCTGATCTCGCGCTCAGGGTTGACTGGCTCTCGGATAGGCTTGGTGATGGCACTGGCTACGACATTCTTTCATTTGAAGCGTCAGAACTTGCACGCTTCATCGAAGTGAAGACGACGAATGGAGGACCACTAACCCCATTCATGATTACGCGAAATGAGAAGGAGTTCTCCGACGAAGCCGGTGATACCTTTTGTCTTTATCGCGTCTTTGAGTTTGCGACTGCCCCCAAGCTCTTCATCCTACGCGGGAGCATCACCAACAATCTTCAGTTGGAGCCCATCGACTACAGGGCGCGGCTAAAGGCGATCCGCTCATAGTAGGCTCCCAGTCAACGGCACTCACATCCTGTGGCCCACCCTCAATTCCTGGAGGGCGCTACGCGGAAGTCGTGCAAGCCGTCATATTTTGATTGACATCGGTGTTTCTGTCGGCTGGCGTTTCAACGGGCCTCTTCAAATCATTGCACAGTTCAATCGCCCTCCTTGCTCGCTGCTTCCCTCTCATATCAACAACTTCGAGTACGGTCATCATAAACAGAAGCGCTGCTACGGCCAGGTACACCACACAGCTACGTAGAGATCCAGTCGCCCCCTGATAGAAAGACCACCCGAGGGTGATTGCGAACACAGGATCGTTATCCACGCAGACTTGCTAATGTGGTCTGGAGATGGAGGCACGAAGCCACCATCCGCAACGTAGCCATCAGTCCCCAGGAACTCCAGGTGCGTCGAGCCGCCTGCGACCGCTCTTGCCAGCAACAATGCCTCGGGATGCCGTGCGATATACCGCAGTTCTTCAAGCGAATAATCGACCCCGTAGGCGGAGAACATACGACCGGCATCGGCCAAAGTCGGGGCTTCTGGATTTAAGGATTCCCACGCTTTAGCGACAGCCTCCGGATTTCGCATGCAGTGTTCACGTGCAATCCACGAGAGAAAGTTGCCCAGCGTGGAAAAACGCCTCCCGATACCTGGCTTAGCATAGATTCTGAAATTATCGATGACCGGAATGGTTCAGATTCTAGCCGCACCCACCGGAAAAATCGCGTTACCTTATGCCCCTTTCACATCACTCCTTAGAGGGATGGTAAAGCCCAATTCTTCAGAGGGCCCTTGGCGCGCAGCACACCGGTTTTCGATAGAGTTAAACGTCTCGCTCCACCACTAACCGGCCGCTTACTAGATCTAGGCGCATCAGCTCACGCCTGCCGTTTGGGTGCACTCGCACCGCTCGGCCCGGATAACGCCGATCCGATATGTAAATGGCACGCCCCTCGCTTAGGTGCCGTGATGCCTCACAGCCATTGTCGTTGGCGAGCACGTCTTCGAACTCTGCGAAGAAACGTTCCTCCTCGCAGGGGAGGCGTTGTCCAAAACCTCGGATCTACCATTATCGCTCCAGTGTTCAATGTGCTGCGATGACTTATTGCCGTGGCCCAAACTGTTCATCCCACAGAGCGGCTGTACGCACAACACCATCCGCCCGTCGTTGAAAGAGCCCCCGGTACGGCGCAACAGGAAGGCGCGACCAGGAACCATCGAACTCTACAGCCGTTCATTCTCCTTCTGCTCGCCGCTTCGATTTTTGCTGCGCTCTACCAGTCTAACGACGTCCTTCAGTGCGGCCTCTTCGAGCTGCCAGACCGGACGCCCGTCGACTTGTGGTCCGCTTACTGCACGGAGTAGGCCATCTGCTATCAACTTGTAGAGCCGCTTCCTGGAAAGCCCATAGGTTCGCCTGGCATCTGCCAGCGTCAGTAACTTTGCCTGCCGCCCAGCGGCGACAATAACGCTGTCCTTCAAGATCGAGCCCATTCGACGCCCACTTGACGTCGGAAAGAACCGGCCGACAAGCTCCCCGTTCTCTACAAGCTCTGTCACCTTTGCGGTTCGAATACGTAGGATCTTTGCAGCCTCCTTGACCGAGATCCACTCGTGCAAGTCACGGGCTTCCGGCGAGAACCTGCGGTTTCTCTTTGCTAGCTGGCCAGTCCAGTTTCGGCCTATGTAACTCTCGAATCCATCATGCAGGAACCCAAACGTCGCCTCCGGGAAGTTCTTATAGAGAGTGTGATAAAAGCGGCCAAAGTGAGCAGATAGCTTGTTGCCGCTCTCACCCGACATTCTTCCGGCGCTAATCACATCGAGTAAGCGGTGAAAGTTGCCCGGCCAATCGAAAAGCAATTCACTCGTAGCTTGGACCATGAAGATAGCGCGGTCGAGCTGCGTGACGCCAGAAATTTTCTGCGCTTTTTCTGTTTGTCGCATTGCATACGCGCCGACAAACCAAGTAAGGCGAAGTAACTCCTCGGCCTTAAGAGCTGGCAAGTTCACCGAAGGCACTTGCGCTACTGAAGTGCCAGAATTCAGTGCGCTGGCTAGCAAGTGTGCATATGAGCGAGCATACTCGGCGCATGGGAGCGCCGCGGCGGTCTCAAGTAAGGTCCCGCATGAGCACTTGCCGAGCGACGCGCTGGTCCATCGGACGGTCTGCCTGCATCGAGGGCAATCATCACGTAACCAGACCGCGTGTTTGTGACAAGCAACGCCGAACGTCACGCCCCAGGTTGCACGGTGATATCGTTGCTCCGCCAGACAGATTGGGCAATAGCGCTGAAAGCGGGTGTTCCAATACCGCAATGCCACGTTGCCACTATCGCGGACATTCAGAGCTCCGAGGCCAAATATTGGCCCGCGAAGAATCGAAAGCGCGGCATCGTCATGCCCAGTAAGCGCACTCAGAAATGCTCGCCGTTCGACAGTTTCATTGCCGGGCTTCGCAAGGGATATGCACCAGCGAGGATGATCGAAACCGTTCAATGAGCTCAGGCGAAAGACGTAACCTTGCCTTGACTCATGTGCCAGCGGCAAGGGCCGAATCAATAGCGACATATTTAAGCCTCCAAAAGTCGGTTCAATGGCGAAGCGCGGCAGAATTTACTGTACGCCGACATAGCGCGACTAGCTTCCGCTTCAACGCCCCTCGGTTTGAGCAAGCCCCCGTCTCCCGCTAGCCATGTACGAAATGGTTAGGACTGCGCGTATATCAAAGCAATGATTTTCGGTGGAAGCTAGTTGTGTCATTTGCTCACCGTCGTATCGTCTAACGTATCGTTCGGCACTTTGAAAGAGCTGTATGGAATCAGCAACTAGCCAGTCCTCCATGAAGCGCTGAAAACCTCGAGAGCGCTCCTCAGCTGGCGGAAGATCGTTTCTGAGCCAATCTTCCAGCGCTTTGGTAAAGACCAATACACTCTCAGGCGGCTCGATATCATTTCGAATACGACGCGTAAGATCGCTGCCACACCCGCATCTGGCCAATTGTTCTCGGCGCCAATCCAGAGTGCAACGGCACTCCTGGCACATATCGATCAACCATTTCCGGTGCCGCACACACGCGCAGATCACGCGCAAATCCCGAACGGCTGGCGTAGCTTCTCGCTCGCGCAAGCACTCTGCGCAAATCGCCGAACGTGTTCTGCGGAAAAGCTTCTTCGGCACGTCAACATTCATGAACTCCACAACGTGTCCCAGCGCCGTGGATCTTGGCCGGCAGGTCATACTTGAGAGGAGATCGGGGTCGATTCCGACCGATTCCGCGAGCAGCAGCATAGGCAGATGGCTCTGGACCCCGAAGGACACTAGCTTGCTCAACACCGTAGGTGCCCAATTTAGTGAGGTCAGACCGTTCAGCTCCCCTACTCTGTGGACATAGCTGAATAGACTCTCACCTTTGTACGGCAACGGCCGGACAAGGAGCTTTGCCGGAAGCAGTCGATTAAGAGTAGCCACTGAATGGCTCGCCAGTTTTGTTGAGCGTTCTAGGTATGAAGCTGCCATCAAACGGGTTCCGCTCACGGTCAGCCTGGGCCCATATCGCGTTTTCGAATGCTCTTCTTAACACATCGAGATCTATGCAGTCGCGTTCCTCGTCCAGGGCGATCTTTATTGCGACACTTGTAAGCTTCATCAGATAGTCAATAAGTCCATGGGTCGCGTAGTACATGAGAGGGACTACTGCAGGCTCAATAAACACTGATGGTCTGCGAAGCGGGGCTTGGGCATGCAGTGTGTTAAGGAACGCTGCGAACTTGATCGCTTCCGCCTTCGTCTTGATGGAAAATGGTGACAAGTTAGCTTGGGGAAGAAACCGCCGGCGCAACTGCTCGTTCACTTCGAGAATCCGTTTGCAGCGAGGCAAACCGAGTAGCACGAAGGGAACACGTGTGGCGTTGATCAATTGTTTGAGCCAATCGGCGACCTTGTACTCGATCTTCCCACCCGCGTTATCGACGAACTGCTGGAACTCATCCAACATCGCGAGTTCAACGCGACACTCCCTAAACAGGGTAATTATGCGTGCCGTCCTGCTTTCGGCGGACCCCTTGTCGGCGTGAGGATCGCCTAGGGCCATCAGTATCCTCTCTGCGACATTTTTGATCGTCGGCGCCGACGGAAGTTCTAGCTGCAGCACCTTTATCACAGTACGGTCCTCGAACTCCTGTCGCGGATATCTGGCTGCATATGTCCTGCGAAGCGTTGATTTTCCCGCACCCGAGACACCCGTAATGAGAAGACAATCCGGCTCTTCGACCAGGTGACGGCCATATAGGTGACACCTCTCGATGGCCTGCACTGCTTTCGTGAATGCGGGGTATCGGATGAGCTTTCGCCTGAACTCAAATACGGCTGCGTCGGCGAGGTGAAGTGACTGTGCGTTACTGGCAAACATATCGATCTGCGAGTTGGCTCGCCGTGTAACGGAAATGGGCTTTTTCCTATCGTTGCTAACGCTTGATGTCATGGCTCACTCCTCAAGATGGATTCTCTGCATCGGGCGGTATTCAACCTCGTATCTCGGGAATTCTTGGTCGGAAAGCCATGACACGATGTAGCCGGAAAAATCCCTCTCCGCGGAAGCGGGCGTTTCGATTGCATCCGCAGCAACTGAGGGAGCTTCAGCGTTTTGTCTGAGCATTTCCTTAGCCATATGGGATTGCCGGCTTTTCCGCTGGCCCGGCGGGATCCGGGTCTGGAGGAGACGTTCGGTAAATTCCCGAAGCTCTACCTTCGCACTCAGCATGGCTTCTTGTAGCGGCAATGCGGCGTAGTCCTCTTTCGCCTTTTTGGTGAGAAGAGCATGTTGTTCCAATGACAGGCCGTTTGCGACTTCCGGCGTCGTGCAGCTTGCGACGACATACTCTTTGCGCTCCAGATCCAAGACATGTACGACACCCAGGTCATCTGGGTCATATCTGACCGTGACTTCTAGCGATTTCTTGTCTCGGCGAATACGCTGTAGCTCGGGCGAGGTGTACTGCAAGTTGTTCAGTTGGACGCCGTTCTTGTCCAACCTCCTCGTTTCGACTTGCCCTAGATATACCTTGAGGCGCTGTGGGTCAGGTGCAAGTTCAGGCGGATCGATTTCAACGCCCTCGTTCCATCGTTGTAGCGGGGCTGCGCTCATACCTCTGTGAAACGTTGCCCCATACACGTCCACAATCCACTTGTGAAGGCCTAGTTGAAGTTCGCCGAGCGTAAGCACGGCTTTGGCAACGGAGTCGTAGTCGAGCCGTTTTGCATACGTCGAGTATGTGGTCCCCGGAACCAGATGTAGAAAGTTGTAATTGAGTGTTTTTAAAAATCGTTCTATGACACCTTTTAGATGCGGTGAACGCGGCGGACAATAGACCAGATGTGTGCCAATGTCCGCGCATGCAGCTTCTAGCGCCTTAGCGTGAAACTCCAGGCCGTTGTCGCAAGCGATCAACTCGATCAGCCCGAAGCAAGGCCAGGCGCCTTTGACCTCGGGATACATCTCGCGCATGTACGTCTTTGGAAGCATCGCGTGATGCAAGCATCGAAGTACCGAGTGGACACTTGGCTTTCGGAAGCTCAAATGGTATCCAATGACCATACGCGAATATCGGTCAATCATGACAGTCACCCACGGGCGCCCGAGAACCAGCGATGTGGCCTCATCAATTACAAGGACGTCCAACGGCGTGTTATCAACTTCGACTCGCTGCAATGGCCGCTTGCACTCCGGCCCCTTACCATACATGGCGAGTTGTTGTGCCGCAATCCGCTGGCCATAGCGGCGCTTTAATACATGGTATTTTTCGTACTGATCGAGAGATCTGTTGATCAATCGCATTGAGACGTCGGGCATCGCCTCTTCCGGCGGCCTTCCTAAATTCGCCTTCCTAATCCTCGCATTTATCCAATCACGAAGCGCCACCTTGGATTCGCGCTGCTCGGTTAGATAGACTGTCTCAATTCCTTCCGTGATCAGTTGGCCGAGAAGTTCGGGGTAATCAGCGTGCGGGCGTCGCCCTCGAAGCTCCCATTTGTCTATCAACGCTCGAATGTCCATGTGACCAAACACCCATCTCCGTCGCCAGCCATAGAAGCTCGCGACCGCCGGCGGCCTTCTGCCAGGCTCAATTTGTTCTGCGCATATGCGGAGCGATTCGCGGAGAGCATTTCGGCTGAGTCCAAGTCGGCCGTCTGGACAAATGGCGGTAAGGTACTTCCACTTCCGAATGGCCTTGTTACGTATCGGCTCGGAGAAGTCCGCGAGACTTCGCTCGATAGGGGCATGTACGGAGCATCCGGCCTCCTCTGCCGGAATTTCACTGAGAACCGTGACCTTTAGACGGGCTCGCTCATACAAGCTCAAAAGTTCAAGACTCGAGTACTCATGCAATGCGCCGTCGTTAGCAGCGCGTAGCTGCAAGCGTGCGGATTTCGGTGAAGGTGATCAGCGGTTTCGGCGAACGTGATCAGGGAAGGAAGGTGGTACTGCGCGGTCAGGAGATTGTAGCGTAGGTGATCACGATGCCCGTTTCTTGACGTCGGTAGCCGAGCGCTTGCGCATGGATTCGCCTTTGAGCGATACCTTGTGCGCCTGGTGGACCAGCCGGTCCAGAATGGCGTCAGCCAGCGTCGGATCATCCAACCACTGGTGCCAATGCTCGATCGGGAGCTGGCTGGTCACGATGGTCGAGCGGGTGCCGACGCGATCGTCCAGAACTTCCAGCAGATCGCCGCGTGCGCTTTTAGAAGGCTCCTGTAGGCCCCAGTCGTCCAGCACCAGGACATCGATGCGCGCGAGCTGTGCCAGGCGGCGGGTGAAGCTCCCGTCGCCGTGGGCGATCTGCAGTTCCTCGAACAGTCGCGGCACCCGCAGGTAGAGCGCAGAGAATCCCTGCCGACAGGCCTGCTGAGCAAACGCACAGGCCAGCCAGGACTTGCCGGCACCGGTCGCCCCGGTAAGGATGAGACTCTGAGCATTGCGGATCCAGTCGCAACTGGCCAGGCTGGCGACCAGCCGCTGGTCAAGACCGCGGCTGCCGTCATAGACCACATCCTCGAGGCATGCCTGGGCGTGCTTGAGCTTGGCCGAGCGCAGCAGCCGCTCCAGGCGCCTGGTGTCACGCCAAGCAATCTCCCGGTCGACCAGCATGGAGAAGCGTTCTTCGAACGGCAGGCTGGAGCTGGCGGTCAGGGCAGACTGTTCCTCGAAGGCCCGCGCCATCCCGTCGAGCTTCAGGGCCTTGAGCTGGCCGACGGTGTGTTGCATCAGCATAGTTTTCCTAATGGTAGTAGTCGGGTCCGCGCACGTTGTCGTGCATGGGGGAATGCCACTCGGTTTGCGATACCGGCAGAGTGGCTTGCCGGTCCAGATGGTTTTCAAGGATGGAGACCACAGACTTACGCGTGAGCGAGCCAATGGCGACGGCGCGGGCGCAAGCGGCTTCGAGCCGCTCCTTGCTGTACTTCTTGGCCAGACTCAGCAGACCCAGGCAGGCGCGATAGCCCATCTCGGGATGGCTCTTGTGGGTGAGCTGGTATTCGACGATGACGGCGACGTTGGGCCCAATCGAGGCTGCCCAGTTGAGCAGCCGGCCGGGCGTCCATTCGAGGTGCGCGCGGTGGGCCACCGGCATGTGTTCCTTGACCGTGCTGTGGCTGCCCTTGCGGGTATTGCGCGCGTGCAGCGCCACCCGTTTGCCGCCGTACAGGATCTCGATGGTGTGGCGAGTTACGCGAGCCTCCACCGCCTTGCGCACCAGGGCATGCGGCACGCTGTAGTAGTGGCCGTCGATCTCGACGTGGTAGTCGACGTTGACGCGGCACTGTTTGAACGTTGCAACTTCGTAGCGCCGCGGCGGCAGCGGTCGCAGCACTGGCCGGTCCAACCGCTCGAACCACTCCCGGCGCGTGCCAGGCAGCTTCTTGAACGGTCGGTCGTTCAGGTCGGCGACGAGCTTCTTGATAGCCTTGTTGAGCTCGCCCAAGCTGTAGAAGCGGTGATTGCGCAGCCGCGCTAGGATCCACCGCTCGACGATCAGTACGCCAGTCTCGACCTTGGCCTTGTCTTGCGGCTTGCGTGGCCGTGCTGGCAGCATGGCCGTGCCGTAGTGATGAACGAAGTCTTCTGCAGTTCGGGACAGCACTGGCTCGTATCGGTCAGGGCGAGCCACCAGCGCGCGCGGGTTGTCCGGAACAAGCAGCTCGGGCACGCCGCCGGCGAATTCCATCGCGCAGACCATTCCCCCGATCCAGTCGGCAGTGGTCTGCCCCCGGGTGGCGCACGCGTACGTGTAATTTGAAGCGCCGAGCACAGCGACGAAGATGCTGGCTTCGAAGGCAATGCCGCCCTCCGCATCCAGAATCGGCACCATCTGACCGGCGAAGTCAGCAAACAGCTTCTCGCCGGCGCGGTGCTGCTGGCGCATGGACCGCTTGAGCGTCGCTGCCCAGTCCCGGTAACGGCAGCAGAACTGCGTGTATTGGTAAATGGGGACGTTTGGATTCGCCTCCAGGTATTCCTCCCACAGCAACTGCAGTGTCACGCCCTTGCGGCGCAACTCGCGATGCAGATAGGGGAAGTCCGGCATCACCCGCCCGCCCGGGCTGTTGGCCGGCTTCTGCGCGCCGAACAGCCGCTGCTCCAGCGTATCTTCGTTCAGGCTGTCCGCCTGCGGCCAATCCAGCCCCGCTGCCTTCGCCATTGCCGCGTACTGCGAAACGGCGCCAACACTCACACCCGTCGCCCTAGCGATCTGCCGGTGCGAAAGGCCACACGCCCACTTCAGGCGAAGCACTTCCTTGATTTTGCGCATGGTCATCCGGTTGGCCGGCATCAGCTTGCTTCCTTGAAAAAGGAAGCAGCGTATCGCCGGCGTTCTAGTCCATGCGCAGTCCCACCCCTAACCCCGGCCCCATTGCGGTGCGTGATCACCCATTTCGGCTGCTTGATCACCTATTTCGGCAACGTGATCACTCGTTTCGGGAAGCTGATCACCGATTTCGGCGGCATCGCCGAAGTGATCACGTTCCGCCGAAACCAGCGATCAGCATCCGCCCGAAACAGGTGATCACGTTCCCCCGAAATCGCTGATCACGCGCCCCGAAATACGCAGCAAGCGGTCACCGATGATTTCAACGATACGATGATAGACAGCGTCGATCGTCAAAATTGATCCTCGCTTAAACGAACAGCGCGTCATCATCAGCCTCCGCGAATGGTCGAATCAGAGTTTTGGCAGTCAGTGGCTGATGGAGGTCACACACAAGGTCGCGGAAGGCCAATGCTTCCAACACGCTTCTGGGGCTGCCGAGTATTTTGCTGCTTCCGCAAAGCTAAGCTGGTCCGCACCTTGCCAATGTCTATACGCGGCGACGCTCGGCACCGGTTCAGGAGGGCGCAGGTGCAGCAGGTATGGAACCAACTGCGATCGGCCGGGTTGGAAGATGTGCTCCTCAGTGAGTGCGACAAAACGTGCGCCTGTACTTTCGAAGTAACTGGCGATTGCAGCGAAGCGTTCAATGTTCTCCGGTGTGGCGAGCTTTCCCGCAGGCTTGACCTCAACAAACCACTCTTGCCCATCCGCCCAGGCGAACCTGAAGTCAGGTGTATAGCGCCGCCGGCGCCCACCAGTCACATAGGAAATCGATAGGGGCTGCTCATCAAAAGACGTGATCGTGCGAGCGAACTCCGCCAGGTAGAGGCAGGTCATCTCGAGTAGGCTCTCGCATCGCACCATTCGGCCCATTTTGCGCGACGCGAATTTTCCCCTGAACCCGCGCCCCGAAGGGCGCACTGGGTTGCGAGTGCTGTGATATGGAAGTTGGGAGGGGAAGAGATGCCGCCCCGAGATATGCGGGGTAGGCGCAGTATGGTCTGACATGTAGTGTCCCTAGTCGCTTTTTCGAGGCGACCACCGTCGAGCAACACCCCAAGCTAGGGCATCGCCAACAAGACTCCGGTTTTCGGGCGTAATAACTCCCACCCTTGGGTAGTTATCCCCAAAGCGAAACCGCAACTAGACGATGATCGATGGAAGGGCGACCTTGACCAGCCAACCGCGAGGAGGGATACTTCAAGCGCCAACTGGAAGTATCGGCCTCCCAACGAGGTCAGCGACGGGGCAAGCCGCCAAGGTTTGTCCCGTTTTTACATTTCGGCGTCCTCCTTTGACTTACGTCGGCGCAGCCGTGGCGGGCCATACGTAGGCTCATCCGCAAGAAGCTCATCGATCCGCACCAATTCGCGTAAAGCCCGGATTTGAGCCGGATACAACCGGTCAATTTTCTTCCAGAGCTCGTGGCACAGCAGGTAGGTCTCGGTTGGCACATCTGCCGGCAGCACAAATCGCCGTCGCGACCTTTCTGCAGCAAGCCGCATTTCAAGGTTGTCTCGGTCATTGAGAGATAGCCCTTCGTCGAGCTTTCCCAAAACTCTTCACTCGGCGGCTTGGTGCCCAGTTCAATGGCTGAGACATAGGCCTGCTCGTACCCCAATAGCTTCGCCAGCTCATGCTGACGCATGCCACTACGCAAACGTAACGTACGGAGAAATGTGGCGAATGGGCTACTCATCTGGCCGGACCTGGAAGAGGCAGTAAGTACCACCCAGTGACTGTACTCTGCAGCTATTTGAGTACATTTCGAGCTACATGCCAAGGACAATTTTGGCTAACTTATTGATATATAAGATTTTTGTACTGTTTATCAGTACTCGAATGTAGTCTAATGGCACCTGACATCCCGCGAGTAGTGGAGCCCGATCGGCATTTTGATGTGGCTACGGACGCACGCCGTGGGTGCGTCGCACCCCTTGCCAATAGGCATCCCGCGCTCGCGCTTGCCCCAGGCCAAGACCAAGGCCGGAACCAGCGGCGCGAAATGCCTTAGTAGATTCCCTTACATTCAACGCGGCTTTTATCTTAGTTTAAGAGAATTTATATCGGTGACGAATATGTCGCTTTTTTGTGGCAGTCCGGCGTTGGGGGGGTAGCGACCTTCCGTGGTGCCAAAGTACACTCCGCCAAAATAAATAATGACATCGGAGTCTGCATGTATCGGGAGAATCTTCCCCCCAGTTGTCCCATGGACGGTTCTGAGCCGCCGTCGGAGCTTGTAGTTTTTCGACTGGTCTCCCAAGTACCCCCGTCCGATGCGGACTTTGACTCCCAAGCGAAGTTAGGATCGTTCAACATCAACGGGAAGCCAGACCAACTGGTGTGTCGCGCATTTGGCTGCTCCGTTTTTACGAAGCTGACCAGCGCACGACGAGCGCAGAAGCTTCCCAAGCTCAAACACTTGCAGCACGTAGTGAAGCTAACGCTGACCCCCGACAGTGGTCGGGTGCATACGAAAGATGGGGACCACCACGATTGGTGGTTGTCTTCAACTTGTGACGTCCATGCACTTATTGATGGTGTCGCATGACCAAGTTAAGAATTGAGAGTGTCCTACTCGAATATGAGGGTCCGCAACTTCTAATAGCGAAAGATCCTTCAGAGGTCACGTTCGTTGGCATCGCAGTGCCCGCCCCCAAGATCCACATATGTTTTTTGGCGCTCGGATAAGCGATGAGCATCTAGATGAACTGCAGACGGGACGCATCGATCTTTACTTCGCAGTGACGAGCGCGAAGCGGCCACGCTATATCACTTTTTCTTTCGATGGAAGTTCAACGCTCGTAAAATTTAGCGCGTTCAAGAAAGCTATTCCGCCGGAATGGTTGCCTGAGCGCGGGTTCTTCCTGGAGCTCGATGAGGGGGCGCAGGCGGCGCGCACTACTGTCGACATTGGAATCGACGGTCGTTGGGACATTGAAGACTTGGCTGACTACCCTCAGAAGCTTTCTGCACCTTATGGTTTCCTCTATGCGCTGGTACATGCGACTCGTGACGGCACCAATCGCGTTAGTACCACCTTTAGGCGCTATCCGTGGCGGGGGGCTACAGCACCGTAATGTTCTTCAAAGATCTATACGATGCAATACCAAAGGGAAAGAGGGTTGTCATCCAAAAGATCCATTATGCATCTCCAGGCACCATCACTCTTCAGGCCATGGAGAAGGTAATGACGGGTCTTCATGCTTCAGTCGCGCATGTGAATGACAAAGTGGCGCGCGACAGCTATCGAGAGCTGCGCCGCGGCTTATCCAATCTCAAAGTACTTGGCAAGGCTCCGTGGGAAGTAGATCTAGATGAGGCCGGCAAGGCATTTGTGGCTGCATCTTGCCAAGAGCTGGCGAGAGCTATTGAGTTTAAACAACTTCAACATTTGCACTCGCTTACAGGCGGGAAATGGGATTACACAGCAAAGTATCTGCTGTCCTACTACCGACGACTAGACGAGCTGTCCGATTTCTATGAATCTGGGAAGGCTTCATATCAACTCTAACGTGGTCGCGTGAGGGTAGATTTAGAGTACTGAAAATGCGCGGCTATAACCTCGCTGGCTGTGGCTGTTCTCCAGCATTTGCTCGGGGCTACCGAGCACGGTAGGGCGACGGCCTCAAACCTCGGCTCTTCAAGCATGCGCCGCGCCGACCAAATCGTGTCGAGCGCGGAACCCGTACGGCGCGGCGCGTCATGCTTCGGGGCCTCCAGAACGTCCAGCTCACGGTGACACTCGCTGCTTGCCCGCGCATCGGGCCACGCCTTGTAGACTGCCTCGAGGCTGCTAGCCATCGTGGACTTCACGTTCGATCTCCGGTCCGAGCGTCCGCAAACGCCCATCCTGCGGCGGCGTGTGCAGCCAGACCAGGCGTCAGCGGCCATTGAACTGCAGCGATCGGAATTCGGTGTAGGGCTGGTGTTGCCGGGCCCTTGAGGCCCGGCGTGCAGTCGATGTCGTGCTCTTGCAACGACTACTTCACCACTTCCATCAACTTCCCGAAGCTGTCCACCACGTCATACTTGACGTTCTCTGAGGCGAAGCGGCGGTTCATCTCATCGAAGAACTTGCGGGCGCATTTGATCTTGGTTTTCTCGATCTCACGCAGATCCATCGACGACATCGATCCCTTGGTTTCCGCCACGAAGTATATGTGCTTCACCGAGCCCTCCTTGAAGGAAATGGCCCAGTCGGGGTTATAGTCGCCAACCGGCGTCGGGATCAGGAAGCCGCGCGGCAACTTAGCGTACACAACGACTTCAGCACTAGCCTCCAACGCCTCCGCAAAATCGCGCTCTGGCTTCGACCCGGAATCTGGCAGAACAAAATCGTAGATGTGGTGCTTAGGCGTTTTGACCGCGTTGTTGAAGTCCTGCTTGGTTTGCCCGGCGGTGAAGATGTCTAGGTCGAACTTATCCTCGACTGGGTCGTAGGCCAAATGCTCAATGATGACGGTGGCCTTCTGCTCGTTGATCAAACGCACAGCCTCGGCAATGAAGCTCTCTGGGTTGGTCTTGAACTGCGCAAATACAGCGGCGTTGAGCCCCTTGAGAATCTCGCCCACCGTGCGCCGCGTCAGCAGTGTTCCTTCGCTCAGCTTGCCGATCAGGTCGTACTTGACCGCAGAATGGATTGAGGCACGGTTGATCTCCGTCTCAGTGACCTTCAACTCGAACGCATTGCCGCCCTTGATCCCATCGTAGGTCACTGCGGCAGCCTGTTCGCCATGTTGGATGGTGTACTGCAACGGAGTAACCCGCAGCCCGACATCTCTGTCGTTGAGGGTGTTGACCGCCTTCTGCACCAGCTCGTCGGAATCGAATTCGACGCTGTATGCTGCCTTGCGATTGATCCGATTCCAGAGCTCCCTGAATTCCTGCTTCTCGAAGTTAGCGTTGAGCGGGTTCTTTTTGGGCTTGCGGTCGTCACTAATTTCCGGCAACTGGCTTTCGCTGAAGACACTATCGATCAGCTTGAAGACCTGCTCGGCGTGTTGCGCAAGCTCGGAGGGCAGAGCAGCCAACGCGCCGTCCCTCTTGGCTTCTTGATAGGCGCTGGTAATGCGGTCAGCGTCGTCGGTGTAGTCGTGCTTGAGCAGGTACTTGTAGATCTGCTTGGCGAGCTGCGGCGTGACCTCGACATCGCCACTCGCCGTCTTCAGCACCTTGCCGGTGAAGTAGGCCTCGTCCGCCATACGTGGACGTGCCGACAGCGACTCGCTGATGTCCTTCTGTAGCGCGGCGACGAAGTCCTTGTAGCTCTCACTGGCCACCACAGTCAGCACGTTCACATCGTGCACTGTGGCAGGGTGATCCATCCGGTCACCACTCTGGTTTACGGACAGTCGCAAGCCGCGGCCCACTTCCTGGCGGCGCGAGATGGTGTTGTCGCTGTGCTTAAGGGCGCAGATCACAAACACGTTCGGATTATCCCAGCCTTCGCGCAGGGCCGAGTGCGAGAAGATGAAGCGCACCGGCTCGGCGAACGATAGCAACCGCTCCTTGTCCTTCAAGATCAGGTCGTAAGCGTCCACGTCGTCGGACAGCCCGGCGTTCTCACCGCGCGCCGCGACTGTGGGGTCGGCCAACCGCTTGCTCTTCTTGTCGATGGAGAAGTAGCCGCTGTGGGTCTTGTCGGCGGAAATGCCTTTGAGGTGCTTGATGTACGGTGTCTCATCCAGATCCAACACCTCGTTGAGGTAGAGCTGGTATTCCTCCTCGAAGATGCGGGCGTATTCGCCTTTCTCATCGGGCGTAGCGTAGTCGCGGTACTTGATTACTTCGTCGATGAAGTAGAGCGTGAGCACCTTCACCCCTTGCTGGAACAACGCCTGCTCCTTGTCGAAGTGTGCCTTAATGGCCTCGCGGATCTGGATACGGCGCAGCGCGGCCTCGGTCACATCACCGGTCGCATCCCCTACGGTGAGCTCGATACCATTGGTGAAGCTCAGGGTGTCAGAGTTGGCGTTGATGTCGGCCACGACGAAACCATCACGGTACTGATCGAGCCCGTTGGACAGATCGAACAGGTTGTCGCCCTTGCCCAGCTTGCGCAGCACGCGCTTGATGTTACCGCCCGCCAGCTTCTGCTCGAACTCGATGCGCGCCTCGGGCGGCTTTTTGCTTGATATCTCGATAGACTGCAAGTACAGGTAACCCGCCGTGCCCGCCAGCCCCTTCACTGCGATGCCGCGCACTGCGATCTTCTTCACCAGCTTCTGGTTGTAGGCGTCAAGCGCATCGAGCCGATGAATCTTGTTGTGCGTGGTCTTGTGAGTGGCCGAGTAGCGCAACACCATTAGCGCCTTGAACTCTTCCAGCGACTTGAGCGTCGCTGCGCCTTCCATCTTCTGCGGCTCATCCAGAATCAGGATGGGGCGGTTGGCACTAATCACATCGATGGGCTTGCGCGACTGGAAGTCGTCGAGCACGTCGTAGATACGACGGTTGTCGGCTCCTCGTGCAGCGAATGCCTGCACGTTGATCACCATCACGTTGATGCCCGCATCGGAAGAGAAGCTCTCCAGGTGGTGCAGTTGCTTGGAGTTGTAGATGAAGAAGCGTGCCTTCTTCTGGTAGTTCTCCAGAAAATGCTCGGCGGTAATCTCCAGCGACTTGGCCACGCCTTCGCGGATGGCGATGCTGGGCACTACGATGATGAACTTGCTCCAGCCGTATCGCTTGTTCAGCTCAAAAATCGTCTTGATATAGCAGTAGGTCTTCCCAGTGCCGGTCTCCATCTCGATGTCGAGATTGACCTTGGCCACCTTGGTCTTGACCAGCGCATCTGACAGCGGCAGGTTCTGGCCGTGCTGCACCGCCAGGATGTTGTCGATCAATGCCGATTCGGAAAGCGCAAGATCGGCGTTCTTGAAACCATCCCCGCCAAACAAATCCTCCACACCTTGTCGGGCCTTACCCGGGTCGATGCGGTAACTCATGGCTTCGGCAGATGCCGGGGGCTGTCCCTTGAAGCAGTCCACCACTGCCTGCACGGCCGCTGTCTGATAGGCCTGCGTCTTGAATTTCAGCTTCATCGCGGCCCCCTCAGATGCACTTCACTTCGGTGGCAGGCGACAGCAGCTTGAAAATCTGTTCCACGTTGATCTTTACGGCACTGTCCTTAAAACCGGCATCGCGGAACACCACGCGCAGAGGCTGACGCTTGGCCAGTTCCTTCACGAACGCCTCATCGACACCGCCGTGCGCGTCGAAGCAAGCGGCCAGCGCGTTGTCGTCGACAGAGAACACGTCCTTGCCCTGGATGACCTGTTTGGAAATCGGCAGCGCCAGATCAACGCCCCAGTCCAGCATTACCTGGAACAGCAAGTCTTCAGGTGTGCGGTCGGGTTTAATGTTGTCGACGAACAGGTCAATGTTTGTCTTGTCCAATGCGTCTGGCGCGTAATAGACGTCTGCCATGTTGGACGTGTCGACCTTGAGGACGCGGAAGCCATTGTCCACACCCACCCTTGTGAGACTCGCCGCAATCTTGCTGCCAGCCTGGCGCAAACGCCGCTTGGTGATTTCGGCAATCGTCGCATAGCCAGTTCGGCCCGTCGGCTCTGGAAGCTGGATGAGCACATAGCGGCGCTTAGAGCCATGTGCAACGTTCACATTCAATACAGCATGTCCCGTACTGCCTGAGCCAGCGAAAAATCCAGAATGATGTCATCAGGCTTGGTCGTCAATTCAATCAATTCCGCCAGCACATCAGTGTTCTTGGGAAACTGGAACCATCCTTTACCGACTAGCTCTTCGACTTCCAGCGTTGCCGAGCGGCCATCACGATAGAAAACCGACGAGAAGGGCTCGCTATCGATCTCGAACAGGTAGCTCTTTCGTGTTGGAATGGTCATCTCATCCGGGCCGAAGTGAATGCGTGGCGGCGTCTGCTCCAGTGCCCACTTGGTTTTCTCCTCGTCCCAGCGCCAGCCAGTTGAGGGCTTCTTGCAGGACTTGCCTGTCACTGGATGGAGGATGTCATGGCGAGGCCGCGACTCACGACCGTCGTCAGGCCCAGCAAAGTCAGCAGCGAAGTAGAGGCCTCGATCATCCGACCAGTTGTAGTGCTTGTGCGCCTTGCGCGGGTCCGTTTCCGGCAACTGGCGATACCAGGCCATCATCGCCGTACGGATGGCTTCGTGGTTACCAGCCAAGGATGCCTTCAACTCTGCGTACTTCGCTAAGACCTGATCTGCCCTTCCTTCGGGCGTCGCCACACGCCACTCGCCAGCACCGTCGCCTTATCCCGCACATAGCAGAGGATGTATTCATGCACCTTGGCGATGAGCTTTGAATCACCTTTCTTCGACCGTTGCCAAACGACCTGGCCCACAAAATTCTCCTCGCCAAACACCTCGCTGCAAATCTTTCGCAGATTGTCGACTTCATTATCGTCAATTGAGATGAAGACAACCCCGTCTTCGCGCAGCAGGTTGCGCGCCAGTTTCAGGCGAGCGTAAATCATGCTAAGCCAGTCAGAGTGAAAGCGTCCGTTGGCTTCTGTATTGGCCACCAGCCGCCCCCTGCATCGTCGGTCTGGTTTGACTGACGCAAGTAGCTGTCCACGTCGTCGCGGAAGTCGTCGTCGTAGATAAAGTCCTTGCCGGTGTTGTATGGTGGATCGATGTAGATCAGCTTGACCTTGCTGAGGTATGTCTCCTGCAGCAGCTTGAGCGCATCGAGGTTGTCTCCCTCGATAAATAGGTTCTTCGTCGTTTCGAAGTCCACGCTCTCTTCGGGGCTGGGGCGCAGAGTCTTGGCGATCGGCGCGTTGGCCGTCAGCAGCGCCTCGCGCTTGCCGGGCCAGTTTAGGTGGTAACGCTCCTGCGGACCTTCAACAATGACCTCGCTTAGTTCCTGCCGGAGTTGGTCAAAATCGACTACTCTTTTCACGTCACCATCCTTGCCCTTGGCCTCTGTCACGCAGCCTGGAAACAGTTCACGAATGCGCGCGACGTTGTCCTGTGCGAAATTGGGTGAGTGCATTTTCAATTTTTCCATGTTCTCTTCCTTGGGCCGATGTCCGCTCATCGGCTCAATTGTTCAAGTTCGATTTTCAGTTGCCGCAAGTTCGCATTGATCTCCACCTTGCGGTTGAACTGCTTTTCCTTGGCCAGCTTGTCTTGAGTCTTCTCTACCTCGCGGCGCTTGGCAGCTGCCAGCTCAACACGGGCCACCCAATCTGCCATCGATTCCTGAGGACGTGCCGGCAACGGGATCATGTGTTGTAGCAAGGCCGTATAGAGATGAGCCATGTCGAGTGCCAGCGGCATCGGGGTGCGGAGACCCGCAGCCGGCAGCCAGTTGGTGGCGAAGTAGTCCGATAGCACCCAGCGGCTGCCATCTACTTCGCTTGGACGCTTGTAAGCCGCGACCACCTGTGTTTGCCCAAGATCGCCCTGGCCTCGGTGCAGCTCGAAGACAATGGGGAACTGCACAGCACCGTCGATGCAGCGCAGAACATCCCTGTGCAGCTCAGGCGTTTTCAGCTGGATCCTGAAGATCTGAATCTCCGGTACGCCGGGCCGTGCAGGCAGGTTGATGGTCTCCGGTGCGAGCTTGTGCTGCCAAACTATCTGCTCCACCTGCTCGACAAACAAGTCTTTCAGTCGTGTATTGGCCCCACTGCGCTCGTAGATCTTGTTCTTGGGCAGAACTCGCCCAAAGGTTGCCTGCTTGGGATAAGCGATCAGCGCGGGCTCTTGTTGTGTGGTCGCGCCCTGACTCATCCCGCCTCCTGAATTACAAGGAAGCTGATGAGTTCAAAGTCATCCAGGCCAGAGATGGTGTTGGTCAGCGCCGTGGTCTTGCCACCGCTGAATAGGCTGTCGAGATCCTTTTCTTCTTTCACTTCGATCATCGAGCGGATGGATTTTCCCAAGAGGTCTGAATACGCCTGCATCCGGCGGCCATCCGCCGTTTCGTCATTGAAGCGCTGACAAATCTCTGGAATTGGCATCTCCTGCCCTTTGCAGCAGGTACGCACCAGATCAAGCAGGCGCTTGACCTCGGTGTGGTCGTGGATGACTTCCCCCTCACGGTTTATGTAGATGAGGTAGTACGGATGCAGGCGGTTGTGCTGGTTGACGTTGATACCAGAATCGCGGTTGCGCAACGTAAAGATCACCCCCGGTTGCAGCCCCATCTCTGGCCTAGCTGCAACCACGGCGTGCATCCCATTGGGCGCACTGCTCAATTCGCCGTGGGCTTTAACGTAGTTGAGCAAGTCCATGCGAAAGTCGTTGAGGCCCAAGTCGGTGATGGATACGCCGGTTTTCAGATCCTCTAGCTCAATGACTTCTTCTTGTAGGCGACGCAACTGCTCTTTGCGGTAGGACACATCGTTGGCCTGCGCGGACAACACGTTGTCGTCGCCCGTGGCGGTAACGTCGGCAATCATCATCCGGCTCTCGACGCGCTCCTTGAGGTTGATGTACTCGTCGAGTGAAATGTCGGGCCAGTAGTTGACCAGCTGGATGCTGCTGTTGGGCGAGCCGATGCGATCCACCCGTCCAAAGCGTTGGATGATGCGCACCGGGTTCCAGTGGATGTCGTAGTTGATGAGGTAGTCGCAGTCCTGTAGGTTCTGGCCTTCGGAGATGCAGTCGGTGCCGATCAGAAGATCGACCTCGTGGAGCTCATCCGGCAGCACCACGGCTTTCTCTTTTGAGCGCGGCGAAAACAGGGTGAGCAGCTCCTGAAAGTCGTAGCTGCGCTTCGGCGTGGCGCTCTTGATGGTGGATTGAGGCGCACCCTTGCCGGTGACCTTGGCGCTGTGAATGGAGAGCTTGGCCAGCAGCTCCGGTGCGAGGTTGGCGTACAGGTAATCCGCGGTGTCGGCGAAGGCGGTAAAAATCAGCGCCTTTCTGTTGCCGGGGTTGAGCGGGTTGGCGATTTTTCCGAGCAGGTGCGCCTTGAGGTGCTGCAACTTGGCATCCTCCTCCGGTGTGATCTTGTTCATCGAGGCCAGCAGCGCATCGATGACCTGCAAGTCCACCTTGAGTTCGTGTTCCCAGGACGGCAGGTCCATATCGGCAAGGCTGATCTTGACCTTCCCACCGATCTCTCCAGCGTCGCCGCCCAGTATCGGCAGGTCATCGTCTTCGGCATCCAGCACTTCCAACACTTCGGTGAGATCGCCCACCGTGGCCGGGCCGCCGGCTTGATTGAAGGCTGTGATCTTGGCCAGCGTGTTTTCGTTGTTGGCTCGAAGCGATTGTAGGGTGAGACGGAAGGATTCCACCGAGCTTTCTAGGCGCTTAAGCAGGTTGACCGTCATCAGGGCTTGCAGGCTCTTTTCCCGGTCAGCCTGGCGCAGCGTGCCCTTGCCGCCGACCTTGGTGTCGTAGATTTCCTCGTACTTCTTCAGGCGGCTGGGCAGGATGTAGCTGATGGGCGCATACACCGCCAGCTTGAGCAGGGAGAGCTGCTCGAAAATCTTGTTGAAGCCCAGCACATCCGACCGCTCGGTGAGGGACAGTGGAATGACAGCGGCTTGCGGCGCTCAGGGAATTGACCGATGTCTCGGGTGTCGTAGAAGGTCTGAATGTGCTTGCGCGAACGCGCAATGGTGACGCTATCGAGCAATTCGAAGAAATCAAAATCGAGCAAATCCAGAATCGCGCGCGCGGTACGTTCTTCCGGCGGAAGTTTTGACCATGTGTTAAAGGCAGCCTGCGCGCCTCGGAATATTTCCTCGACGCTCTTGCCGGTGCGAAGCATCTTGCTGAGATTTTCCGAGTCGCCCTCGTAGGCCAGCGCCAGCTGATTGCGTAGATCATTAAAACGATTGTTGACCGGCGTGGCCGAGAGCATCAGCACCTTGGTCTTTACGCCCTCCTGGATCACCTTGCGCATCAACTTTTGGTAGCGCGTTTCCTTGTCTTTGTAGGCGTCGTTGTTACGGAAGTTGTGCGACTCGTCGATGACGACCAGATCGTAGTTGCCCCAGTTGATGCGGTTCAACGGCGTACCAAACGACTCGCCGCTAGTGCGGCTCAGATCGGTGTGGCAAAGCACGTCGTAGTTGAAGCGGTCGCGGGCAAAGATGTTGGTCTTTAGATTGCGGTTGTAGTTGAGCCAGTTGTCGGCGAGCTTCTTGGGACAGAGCACCAGCACCGAGCGGTTTCGCAGCTCGTAATACTTGATGACGGCCAGTGCCGTGAAGGTCTTGCCGAGGCCGACGCTGTCGGCGAGGATGCAGCCGCTATAGGTTTCCAGCTTGTTGATGATCCCGGTCGCGGCATCCTTCTGGTAATTGAAGAGCTTGTTCCAGATCAGAGTGTCCTGGTAGCCGGTGCGGTCGTTCGGTAGGACGTCTTCATCGATATCGTCGAGGAACTCGTTGAAGATGTTGTAGAGCATCAGGAAGTAGATGCTCTCGGGTGAGTTCTCTTGGTAGACCGAGGCGATGTGCTCGCAAATCTGTGCGGTCACGTCCTCCAGCTTCTCGGGGTCATTCCAGATCTGGTCGAACAGGCTCACGTACGTGGCCGCAAAGGGGCTTCGTCCATCTTGTTGACCAGATTGGAGATTGCATTGCCCTGTTGGTAACCCAAATCGACGGCGGTGAAGCCGTGCAGAGGCATATAGGCCGTGTCGGAAACGCCAGCCTGCACGCAGGCGAACTGCTGCATTGGCGCTTTGGTGCGGTTGCTTCTGAACTTGGCCTTGCGTCGTATCCAGTCGGCGCACTCCTTGGCAACCGCCCGCTGGGTGAGCTTGTTGCGCAGCTGAATTTCAAACTCGCTGCCGAAGAGGCTGCGCTCCCGATCGAGCTTGGGGATGTGGAACTCCTTGCGCTCTCTACGGATCTTGTCGGTAACCTCGTCGGCCACAAAGGTAGGCGACGTAAAGACAAAGTCCAGCTCCTCGATCTTCTCCAGCTCAGCCTTCAGTGCCTCGTAGGCGTACATCGAAAAGCACGACGCCGCAATCTTCAGTCGGGCCCCGGGGCTAACGGTTTGTTTGAGGTCGTCGCCGAGCAAACGGCTGATGTTGTCGATCAGTTCCATCAGGCGCTTCTCCCCGAAGGCATGATTCGGTGTGCGTTCACGGGGCCTCCGAGGTTATGGATGGAAATTGCCAAAATTCGCCAATTTTCCCACAGGATGGCTGCTGCATAGACGAGAGACCGTTCTCCGTCGATTTTTCCCCGACACTTCCAGTCTTGGCGTGGTCTTCTGTCTTGGCTGGCCTCGCGAGAGCGCCGCTGCTTCCGATCTGGCGTTCCGCCCAGGCCTCTCTCATCTCCGCTTTCCCTGGGCAGCAACGAGCGCCATTGATGCCACTTTTCTTGCCTGAAGCCGGGTTCGGAGGTAGTCCAGTATGTTGGAGACTCGTGTAGAGCCGTCGTGCCGCCGACATTTGATTCTTGGAATGACTCAATACAGCGATCGCCCAGGACCGATGTACCACACGAGCAAATGGAGCATCGAGCTGCGGCGAGGAGCGAGCTGGATATAGATCAAAATGGACAAGCGCAGAATGCACAAGGGGTTACAGAAAATCTCTGTAACCCCTTGATTTATTGGCGATAGCTGCAGATTCGAACTCGCCACCAGAAACTTATAAATGAACTGAAGTGCCTATGGCACTCGCGACGCGGCGTCACGGCAGTCCAATCAATTCCGGATTTCTAGTCCAGCAAAAGCGCATGTAGTCCAGCCAATTCCGGTTTCCTACAGCGGTCATCACCCTCAAACATCAATATTCCTTGCCACCAGCGCGTTGCTTTCGATGAAGTTGCGGCGCGGTTCCACTTCGTCGCCCATCAGCGTCGTGAAGATCTGGTCGGCGGCGATGGCGTCTTCGATCTGTACGCGCAGCAAGCGGCGCTGCGTCACGTCGAGCGTGGTTTCGAACAGCTGCTCGGGTTCATTTCGCCCAGGCCCTTGTAGCGCTGGCGCGAAACGCCGCGTTCGGCTTCGGTCAGCAGCCATTGCATGGCCTGGTGGAAGTCCGCCACGGTCTGCTCGCGCTGCTTTTCGCCGTCGCCGCGCTTGACCTTGGTGCCGTCCGGAATCAGGCCCTGGAACGTGGTGGCCGCACGCGACAGCGCCGCGTAGTCGGCGCCGTGCACGAAGTCTGCGTCCAGATGCGACAGGCGCACATTGCCGTGGTGGCGGCGGGCGATCATCAGGCGGTGCTTGTCGGTCTTTCGTCGAACTGCGCGTAGACGTCGGCGGTGCCGTCATCGTTCACGGCGGCGCCGAGCAGCGTCTTGGCGTGCATTTCGGCGAGCTTGGCCTTCAGCGCCACGGCCGATGCCTCGGCAGCGGCGGCGCTGTCGAGGTCCAGGGCCACGCCATCGGCAATCGCGCGCAGTGCGTCGACATCGACGATACGCGACAGCCGGCCGATCACGCCTTCGGCCAGCTGGTACTGGCGGGCCAGTTCGGTCAGTGCGTCGCCGTTGATCTCGCTGCCGTCCGGACGCACCAGGCCGGCCTTTTCCATGGCCAGCTTCAGCATGTACGCGTTCAGCTCGGTGTCGTCCTTGATATAGCGCTCTTCCTTGCCATGCTTGATCTTGTACAGCGGCGGCTGCGCGATGTAGACGTAGCCGCGCTCGATGATGTCCGGCATCTGGCGGTAGAAGAACGTCAGCAGCAGCGTGCGGATGTGCGATCCGTCCACGTCAGCATCGGTCATGATGATGATGCGGTGGTAGCGCAACTTCTCAAGGTTGTAGTCGTCCTTGCCGATGCCCGTGCCCAGCGCGGTGATCAGCGTCAGCACTTCCTGGCTCGACAGCATCTTGTCGAAGCGCGCACGCTCCACGTTCAGGATCTTGCCCTTCAGCGGCAGGATCGCCTGGAACTTGCGGTCGCGGCCCTGCTTGGCCGAGCCGCCTGCGGAGTCACCCTCCACCAGGAACAGTTCGGACTGTGCCGGATCCTTTTCCTGGCAGTCGGCCAGCTTGCCGGGCAGTCCCATGCCGTCCATCACACCCTTGCGGCGCGTCATTTCACGCGCCTTGCGGGCAGCTTCACGGGCGCGGGCAGCGTCGACGATCTTGCCGCAGATGATCTTGGCGTCGTTCGGCGTTTCCAGCAGGAAGTCGGTCAGCGCCTTGCCGACCAGGTCCTCCACGGGCAGGCGCACCTCGGACGAGACCAGCTTGTCCTTGGTCTGCGAGCTGAACTTCGGCTCGGGCACCTTCACCGACAGCACGCAGGCCAGCCCTTCGCGCATGTCGTCGCCGCTGGTCTCGATCTTCGCCTTCTTGGCGATCTCGTTCTCTTCGATGTACTTGTTGATGACACGCGTCATCGCCGCGCGCAGGCCGGTCAGGTGGGTACCGCCGTCGCGCTGCGGAATGTTGTTCGTAAAGCAGAGCACCTGCTCGTTGTAGCCGTCGTTCCACTGCATGGCCACTTCCACGGTGATGCCGTCCTTCTCGGCGTTCGCGTAGAAAATGTTCGGATGCAGCGTGGTCTTGGCGCGGTTGATGTACTCCACGAAGCCCTTCACACCGCCCGAGAACGCGAAATCCTCTTCCTTGCCGGTGCGCTGATCCACCAGCTTGATGTGCACGCCGTTGTTCAGGAACGAAAGCTCGCGGATGCGCTTGGACAGCACCTCGTAGTGGAACTCGACGTTCGTGAAGATTTCTTCATCCGCCAGGAAGTGCACTTCGGTGCCGCGCTTGTCGGTGGCGCCAACGATCTTCATCGGCGAGACTTCCACCGGCTGGCCGTCGGGGCCGGGCACGGTCTCGATGATGCGGTTCTGCACCTCGCCCTTGGCGAATTCGATCAGGTTGACCTGGCCATCGCGGCGCACCGTCAGGCGCAGCCACTTCGACAGTGCGTTCACGCACGACACGCCCACGCCGTGCAGGCCGCCCGACACCTTGTAGCTGTTCTGGTTGAACTTGCCCCGGCATGCAGCTCGGTCATGGCGATTTCCGCCGCGCTGCGCTTCGGCTCGTGCTTGTCGTCAAACTTGACGGCGGGCGGGATGCCGCGGCCGTTGTCGACGATCGAGATCGAGTTGTCGGTATGGATCGTGACCTGGATTTCGGTGCAGTAGCCGGCCAGGGCTTCGTCGATGGAGTTGTCCAGCACCTCGAACACCAGGTGGTGCAGGCCGGTGCCGTCCGACGTATCGCCGATATACATGCCCGGACGCTTGCGCACCGCTTCCAGGCCTTCCAGGATCTGGATCGAAGAGGCGCCGTAAGTGTTTTCCTGCTGCGGTTTCTGCTGATCGGTCATGTTTTCCTACTCACGATACTCACGGCAAATACGGAAAAATCCGAACCTGCGCCGGACGGCGACGGGTGCGGAACATCCGCATTCGCGGGTTACTTAAAAACGGCAAAAGGGGCGGATCCCGTGGACCCGGCCCCTGCTGCGGTGTGTGCCCGATTGTGTATGGATGGCGACTCGGTGCTGGCCATCAAATGCGCATCGGCATCACGACGTACTTGAAGTTGTCGTCTTCCGGCACGGTAATCAGCGCGCTCGAATTGGAGTCGCCGAGGCTGACCTGCACCTGCTCGCTCTTGAGATTGCCGAGTACGTCGAGCAGGTAGGTCACGTTAAAGCCGATATCGAGCGCGTCGCCCGAATAATCGAGTTCCAGCTCTTCCTGCGCCTCTTCCTGGTCGGCGTTGGTCGAACTGATCTTCAGCACGTGCGTGTCGAGGATGCAGCGCACGCCCTTGAACTTGTCGGTGGTCAGGATCGCGGTACGTTGCAGCGCCTGCTGCAGCTGCACGCGATCGATCGCGAACGCGTTCTTGTAGCCCTTCGGGATCACGCGCTGGAAGTCGGGGAACTTGCCTTCCACCAGCTTGCTGATCAGTTCCACATTCGCAAACGAGAACTTGACCTGGTTGGCGGCCAGCTGCACCTGCACGGGATCGTCGTTGTCTTCCAGCAGGCGTTGAAGTTCAAGGATGGTCTTGCGCGGAATGATTACTTCCTGGCGCGAACCCACGCCGGTGGCTTCGTTTTCCAGCTCGACGCCGCAATACGCCAGGCGGTGGCCGTCGGTGGCCACGGCCATGACCTTCTTGCCGTCCACCACCAGCAGCATGCCGTTCAGGTAGTAGCGGATGTCCTGCTGCGCCATCGCGAAGTGCACCATCGCCAGCAGATGCTTGAACGTCTTCTGCGGCAGGCTCACGCTCGCGTTGAATTCGGCGGCTTCGGCGACGGTGGGGAATTCCTCGGCGGCGAGCGTCTGCAGTGCAAACCGGCTCTTGCCCGATTGCACGGTCATGCGCTTGTCGTTGAGCGACAGCGCCACGTCGCCGTCAGGCATCGCGCGCAGGATGTCCAGCAGCTTGCGCGCTGCCACGGTGGTGGCCACGTCGTCGCTGCCCACGCCGCATTCGGCGTGCGTGGTGATCTGGATCTCGATATCGGTCGAGAGGAAGGATACGTTCGAGCCGGACTTGCGAATCAGCAGGTTGGCCAGGATCGGGAGGGTGTGGCGGCGCTCCACGATGCCGCTCACGATTTGCAGCGGACGCAGCAGATTGTCTCGCGAGGTTTTGACCAATTGCATTGAATTTATCCTTCGTCGTTTGTCGTCGGCGACCGCGGAATCAGGTGAAACTCCGATATCCAATTTCCACTTTGGAATCAAAGAGTTAATGCCGGATTGTACCAAGGATAAGCCGCTGCGGTGAAGCGGGGCGAATCCGGCGGGGCGCCGGGCTGTGCACAAAATGCCACGCTCCGGGCGTCAACTTCCGCCAATTCGTCCCGACTCACCGCAAAGCCTTATCTGAGGCCGGTTTCCCGCGATGCAACAGTTGCTTGGGCGCCCGCTTGCCGCCGGACGCGCACCCAGTAGTATGCCAGCCCGGCACGGCCGCCCGTCAAAAACCCGAATCAGCCCTTGAGCGTCTGTTCCAGCACGTGCAGCTCGTGGTTAAGCTGCGCGTCCTTGCCACGCTCGTCGGCGATCTTGCGCACGGCGTGCAGCACCGTGGTGTGGTCGCGTCCGCCGAACAGCTCGCCGATCTCCGGCAGGCTCTTCTGCGTCAGTTCCTTGGCCAGGTACATCGCGATCTGGCGCGGCCGCGCGATGTTGGCCGGCCGCTTCTTCGAGTACATGTCCGCGACCTTGATGTTGTAGAAATCGGCGCAGGTCTTCTGGATGTTCTCCACCGAGATCTGGCGATTCTGCACGGTCAGCAGGTCCTTGAGCGCCTCGCGCGTAACCTCGATCGTGATGTCCTTGCCGTGGAAATTCGAGAACGCCAGGATCTTGCGCAGCGCGCCTTCCAGCTCGCGCACGTTCGAACGCAGGTGCTTGGCTACGAAGAAAGCCACTTCCTCGGGCACGCTCACGTTCTCGGCGGCGGCCTTCTTCATCAGGATGGCCACGCGCATTTCCAGCTCGGGCGGCTCGATCGCCACGGTCAGGCCGGAGTCGAAGCGCGAAATCAGCCGGTCGTCGATGCCGGTGATTTCCTTTGGATAGGTATCGCTGGTGATGATCACCTGCGCGCGGTTGGCGATCAGCGCCTCGAACGCGTAGAAGAACTCTTCCTGCGTACGGTTCTTGCCCGAGAAGAACTGGATATCGTCGATCAACAGCAGGTCCAGCGAGTGGTAGTAGCGCTTGAACTCGTCGAACGCCTTGCGCTGGTACGCCTTCACCACGTCGGAAACGTACTGTTCCGCGTGGATGTAGCGAATCCGCGCGCGCGGGTTCTCCATCAGCATGAAATTGCCGATGGCGTGGATCAGGTGGGTCTTGCCCAGGCCGACGCCGCCATAGAGATAGAGCGGGTTGTACGACTTGCCCGGATTGTTGGCCACCTGGATAGCCGCGGCGCGGGCCAGCTGGTTGGCCTTGCCGGTCACGAAGTTGTCGAACGTCAGGATCGGGTTCAGGCGCGAACGCTCGTGCAC